>NZ_JAPZLD010000147.1:0-202 GCF_030182635.1 Amycolatopsis ponsaeliensis | reverse complement strand
AAGCTCGTCATACGACGGACGCCCATCCCCGGTCACACGATGATCATCGCACCACGACAACCACCACACGACCGGGGACCTGACTAGTTACAAACAGTGTTCTAACCCTGTGCTTGAGTTCAGGACATCGTGAACAGTTGATGTTTCAGGACATCGTGAACACTGACCGGCCTGTCAGTGTGATGACCAGGGCTTTTGTGGT
>NZ_JAPZLD010000146.1:0-205 GCF_030182635.1 Amycolatopsis ponsaeliensis | reverse complement strand
CACCACCCGCTACGTGATGCTGCTGCACCTGCCCGCCGGCTACACCCCGGCCCTGGTCCGCGACGCCCTCATCGCGAAGATCGCGACGCTGCCCGATCAGCTGCGGCGGTCGCTGACCTGGGATCAGGGCAGCGAGATGCACCTGCACGGCCAGTTCACCCAGGCCACCGGGATGCCGGTCTACTTCTGCGACCCGCACGCACCC
>NZ_JAPZLD010000145.1:0-217 GCF_030182635.1 Amycolatopsis ponsaeliensis | reverse complement strand
AGAGTCACCAGGGATGGGGAAGGTCATGATCGTGAACGGCCCGTGCGACGCCCGATGCACACCGGTGCCCTTCGCGAGGACCTGGATGTCAACATGGGGCAGTTTGGCTAGGGCCTGTATCGAAGTCGGTTAGAGCCATTCGTTGATCGCGGCGATCTGGACAGTGGCCTCGTACCGAACCGCGAGTTTGTCGTATCGGGTGGCCACCCCACGGTGG
>NZ_JAPZLD010000144.1:0-218 GCF_030182635.1 Amycolatopsis ponsaeliensis | reverse complement strand
GGAAGAGCAACCCATTGAAGCTCTGGATGGTGATTCCACAAGCCGTTCTAGAGGATCTTCCCGGCCCACCTGAGGTGCAGCGCGAACAGCTCCAGCACTTCGTAGAACTAGGGCCTGTATCGAAGTCGTCTCGGGCAGATTGAGCTGAAGTTGGGCGTGTCGGTGGTCGACATAGGTGAGGTCTCCGGTAGTTGGTTCGTCGACCAAGAAGAACCTGA
>NZ_JAPZLD010000143.1:0-223 GCF_030182635.1 Amycolatopsis ponsaeliensis | reverse complement strand
AACACCACACGGCCCTCGTGTTTGTGGGGGGTGTGGTTGTTTGATAGTGTTTCGGTGGTTTTAGCGTCAGGGAAACGCCCGGTCCCATTCCGAACCCGGAAGCTAAGCCTGTTAGCGCCGATGGTACTGCAACCGAAGGGTTGTGGGAGAGTAGGACACCGCCGAACTTACGTTGGGGAAGGGCCTGGGCCCGGTTGAGACTTGAGTCTCCCGGCCCAGGCCC
>NZ_JAPZLD010000142.1:0-223 GCF_030182635.1 Amycolatopsis ponsaeliensis | reverse complement strand
CACACCCGCGCGTTCGACGACACAGTGGCATGGCTGGCCTGCCAGACCTCCAGAACGGCGGTGCGGCAGCTGCTGCGGATCGCCTGGCCCACCGTCGGCGCGATCATCACCAGGGTGTCGGCCGATATCGACGCCCGGGTCGACCGGCTGGCGGGGTTGCAGCGGATCGGGATCGACGAGATCTCCTTCCGGCGCGGTCAGAACTACCTGACCGCGGTGGTCG
>NZ_JAPZLD010000141.1:0-223 GCF_030182635.1 Amycolatopsis ponsaeliensis | reverse complement strand
ACCACCAGAGCAGCAAGCTCGTCATACGACGGACGCCCATCCCCGGTCACACGATGATCATCGCACCACGACAACCACCACACGACCGGGGACCTGACTAGTTACAAACAGGGTTCTAACCCTGTGCTTGAGTTCAGGACATCGTGAACAGTTGATGTTTCAGGACATCGTGAACACTGACCGGCCTGTCAGTGTGATGACCAGGGCTTTTGTGGTGATCATG
>NZ_JAPZLD010000140.1:0-223 GCF_030182635.1 Amycolatopsis ponsaeliensis | reverse complement strand
CACCACCCGCTACGTGATGCTGCTGCACCTGCCCGCCGGCTACACCCCGGCCCTGGTCCGCGACGCCCTCATCGCGAAGATCGCGACGCTGCCCGATCAGCTGCGGCGGTCACTGACCTGGGATCAGGGCAGCGAGATGCACCTGCACGGCCAGTTCACCCAGGCCACCGGGATGCCGGTCTACTTCTGCGACCCGCACGCACCCTGGCAACGCGGCTCCAAC
>NZ_JAPZLD010000139.1:0-223 GCF_030182635.1 Amycolatopsis ponsaeliensis | reverse complement strand
CGACCACCGCGGTCAGGTAGTTCTGACCGCGCCGGAAGGAGATCTCGTCGATCCCGATCCGCTGCAACCCCGCCAGCCGGTCGACCCGGGCGTCGATATCGGCCGACACCCGGGTGATGATCGCGCCGACGGTGGGCCAGGCGATCCGCAGCAGCTGCCGCACCGCCGTTCTGGAGGTCTGGCAGGCCAGCCATGCCACTGTGTCGTCGAACGCGCGGGTGTG
>NZ_JAPZLD010000138.1:0-225 GCF_030182635.1 Amycolatopsis ponsaeliensis | reverse complement strand
ACCGTCGGGGCGATCATCACCCGGGTGTCGGCCGACATCGATGCCCGGGTCGACCGGCTGGCGGGGTTGCGGCGGATCGGGATCGACGAGATCTCCTTCCGGCGCGGTCAGAACTACCTGACCGCGGTGGTGGATCACGACACCCGTCGGCTGGTCTGGCTCGGTGAAGGCCGCACCAAAGCGACCTTGGAAGCATTTTTCGATCAGCTCGGCCACGAGCGTGCC
>NZ_JAPZLD010000137.1:0-225 GCF_030182635.1 Amycolatopsis ponsaeliensis | reverse complement strand
ACCGTCGGGGCGATCATCACCCGGGTGTCGGCCGACATCGATGCCCGGGTCGACCGGCTGGCGGGGTTGCGGCGGATCGGGATCGACGAGATCTCCTTCCGGCGCGGTCAGCGTTACCTGACCGCGGTGGTGGATCACGACACCCGTCGGCTGGTCTGGCTCGGTGAAGGCCGCACCAAAGCGACCTTGGAAGCATTTTTCGATCAGCTCGGCCACGAGCGTGCC
>NZ_JAPZLD010000136.1:0-230 GCF_030182635.1 Amycolatopsis ponsaeliensis | reverse complement strand
GGAAGCAGGAACAGGCAGCAGAGAAGCGGCCCGGCAGGTCGGGGTCAACTACCGGACCGCGAAACGCTGGCGCGCCGAGGCAGCCCGGGCTACGGCGACTCCGCCGGCGCCTGTTGTGTCGGTGGTGTCGTCACGGTTTCTGAGCCTGGACGAGCGGGTCCGGATCGCCGACCGGGTCCGCCAGCCCGGGATCTCGCTGCGGGCCATCGCGGCCGAACTGGGCCGGCCGG
>NZ_JAPZLD010000135.1:0-230 GCF_030182635.1 Amycolatopsis ponsaeliensis | reverse complement strand
GACCTGGGATCAGGGCAGCGAGATGCACCTGCACGGCCAGTTCACCCAGGCCACCGGGATGCCGGTCTACTTCTGCGACCCGCACGCACCCTGGCAACGCGGCTCCAACGAAAACACCAACGGCCTGCTCCGCCAGTACTTCCCCAAAAGCACCGACCTCGCCACCCACACCGCCGAACACCTCGACACCGTCGCGGCCGAGCTCAACGACCGCCCCCGGATGACCCTCG
>NZ_JAPZLD010000134.1:0-372 GCF_030182635.1 Amycolatopsis ponsaeliensis | reverse complement strand
CTGGCCGGCATCCGGGTGCCCCGCTCGGGCGGTGGGAGGCCGCGGACGCGTCCTGATCGGGTGCTGGCGGACAAGGCTTACACGTCGAAAGCCAACCGGGCTCACCTGCGCAGTCGCGGGATCAAGGCGACCATTCCGAGTAAGGCTGATCAGGACGCGCACCGCAAGGCCAAGGGGTCGAAGGGCGGTCGGCCACCGGCCTTCGACCCCGAGATCTACAAGCGGCGTCATGCGGTGGAGTGCGGAATCAACCGGCTCAAACGCCACCGTGGGGTGGCCACCCGATACGACAAACTCGCGGTTCGGTACGAGGCCACTGTCCAGATCGCCGCGATCAACGAATGGCTCTAACCGACTTCGATACAGGCCCTA
>NZ_JAPZLD010000133.1:0-379 GCF_030182635.1 Amycolatopsis ponsaeliensis | reverse complement strand
GGTTGTTGCCGGGTGGTGCTCTCAGGCGGCGGGTTCGAGACTGACGGTGTAGCCCTGGGCTTGGAGCTTGGCAACGAGCCGCCGGGTCTCGGCGTGGGGATCGATGCGGCGGGTGTGGTAGTCGGCGCCGAGGTCGTCATAGCCACGGCCGGTGGCCAGGACGTGCCAGATGATGATCGAAAGTTTGTGTGCGACGGCGATGACGGCTTTCTTCTTCGCCGCTGAGCTGCGGAACCCACCGAACCGGCGGACGTGGCGGCGGTAAAGAGTCTGCAGATAGCCGGGGTGACGCACGGCTGCCCAGGCGCACTCGACCAGCATCGCCTGCAGCCGCGGGTTGCCCTTGCGGCGTTTGCCGTGGTGGCGCTTGCCTGCGGAT
>NZ_JAPZLD010000132.1:0-393 GCF_030182635.1 Amycolatopsis ponsaeliensis | reverse complement strand
CGGCCGGACCGCAGCCACCCGGCGACCTCACGCCGCAAACCGCCTCGGGCCTGCACATACAGGGCTTGGTAGATCGTTTCGCAGCACACATGCCACTCCGGCCGGTCGGGGTGATCGCGGCGGAGCCGGCGGGTGATCTGTTGCGGGCTCCACCGCGCATCCAGCCCATCCTGGACGATCGCCCGCAACGCCGGGTCCGTGACCAGTTTCCCGGCCTTCGGCCGGGCGCGCCGGGCGGTGGCCAGTTCGTGCGCGGCATGGGGCTGATAGGTGCCATCGGGCTGCTGGTTGCGGCCCAGTTCCCGGCTGATCGTGCAGACCGGCCGGCCCAGTTCGGCCGCGATGGCCCGCAGCGAGATCCCGGGCTGGCGGACCCGGTCGGCGAGCCGGACC
>NZ_JAPZLD010000131.1:0-418 GCF_030182635.1 Amycolatopsis ponsaeliensis | reverse complement strand
GGTTGTTGCCGGGTGGTGCTCTCAGGCGGCGGGTTCGAGACTGACGGTGTAGCCCTGGGCTTGGAGCTTGGCAACGAGCCGCCGGGTCTCGGCGTGGGGATCGATGCGGCGAGTGTGGTAGTCGGCGCCGAGGTCGTGATAGCCACGGCCGGTGGCCAGGACGTGCCAGATGATGATCGAAAGTTTGTGTGCGACGGCGATGATGGCTTTCTTCTTCGCCGCCGGGCTGCGGAACCCACCGAACCGGCGGACGTGGCGGCGGTAAAGAGTCTGCAGATAGCCGGGGTGACGCACGGCTGCCCAGGCACACTCGACCAGCATCGCCTGCAGCCGCGGGTTGCCCTTGCGGCGTTTGCCGTGGTGGCGCTTGCCTGCGGATTCGTGGTTGCCCGGGCACAGCGCCACCCAGGAGGCCAGG
>NZ_JAPZLD010000130.1:0-471 GCF_030182635.1 Amycolatopsis ponsaeliensis | reverse complement strand
GGTGGTTCTCGCTGTGACTGTCACCGACCCGGTGGACTCCGACCAGGCCCCGCTGAGCCTCGGACGGGCCGCCGCCCGCACCCTGGCCACGACGACCAAGTCGGTCCCCCAGATGCAGGGCATCTCCTCCCGGTGGCTGCTCAAAGTCCTGCCGTGGGTGGAGGTCTCCGGCGGCGCCTACCGCGTCAACCGCCGCCTGTCCTACTCCGTCGGCGACGGCCGCGTCACCTTCACCACCACCGGCGCCGACGTCCGCGTCATCCCACCCGAACTCGGCGAACTCGCCCCCCTGCGCGGCTACGACGACGAAGACGTCCTCGCCGAACTCGCCTCCCGGTTCTCCCAGCACGAGTACGTGCCCGGTGACGCGCTGGTCGAGTTCGGGTCCCGGGCCGACCAGGTGTTCCTCATCGCCCACGGCAAGATCACCAAGGTCGGCACCGGCGCCTACGGCGACCAGACCGTGCTGGG
>NZ_JAPZLD010000129.1:0-500 GCF_030182635.1 Amycolatopsis ponsaeliensis | reverse complement strand
CCTGGCCTCCTGGGTGGCGCTGTGCCCGGGCAACCACGAATCCGCAGGCAAGCGCCACCACGGCAAACGCCGCAAGGGCAACCCGCGGCTGCAGGCGATGCTGGTCGAGTGCGCCTGGGCAGCCGTGCGTCACCCCGGCTATCTGCAGACCCTTTACCGCCGCCACGTCCGCCGGTTCGGTGGGTTCCGCAGCCCGGCGGCGAAGAAGAAAGCCATCATCGCCGTCGCACACAAACTTTCGATCATCATCTGGCACGTCCCGGCCACCGGCCGTGGCTATCACGACCTCGGCGCCGACTACCACACCCGCCGCATCGACCCCCACGCCGAGACCCGGCGGCTCGTTGCCAAGCTCCAAGCCCAGGGCTACACCGTCAGTCTCGAACCCGCCGCCTGAGAGCACCACCCGGCAACAACCGGCAGCGCTCCGCTCGCCGGGGGCTACGCCCTGCCCTGGTCACCTCGATTCACATACCAACACTGTTTCCCACTCACGACCT
>NZ_JAPZLD010000128.1:0-520 GCF_030182635.1 Amycolatopsis ponsaeliensis | reverse complement strand
ACCGATGTGTGGGTGGTTGAGCGTGGCGTGAAGGGGCGCACGCCGTTGTCCGGCTTAGTTTCTGGCTTGTCGAAGGTCAGCAACCAAGTGATCGGGGAACGGCGTGCGCAAAGCCAGCTTATGGCAGCAGTTGTTCGGGCTGGAACGGGCTGTGGTCGAGGATGTCGAGTTCGAGCCTGGCCAGGGCATGGTCGTGGTGCACGCACGGCCGGTGGCGAGGGCCCGGCGCCGGTGCGGGGTCTGTGGTGTGCGGTGCCCGCGTTATGACCAGGGTGCCCGACGGCGCCGATGGCGCGCGCTGGATCTGGGCACGGTGCAGGCATTCATCGAAGCCGACGCGCCGCGGGTGTCCTGCGCGCGCCACGGCGTCGTCGTCGCGGCGGTGCCCTGGGCCCGCCACTGCGCCGGGCACACCCGCGCGTTCGACGACACAGTGGCATGGCTGGCCTGCCAGACCTCCAGAACGGCGGTGCGGCAGCTGCTGCGGATCGCCTGGCCCACCGTCGGCGCGATCATCACC
>NZ_JAPZLD010000127.1:0-545 GCF_030182635.1 Amycolatopsis ponsaeliensis | reverse complement strand
TCAGTTCGTGTTCCTGGCGTTCCCGCAACGCCTCCACCGTCAGCCGCAGCTGCTGCTCGATCTGGTTCATCGGCTGGTTGTAGAGATCCGCCACCCGCGAATGCACCCGCAGCACCGTCTGCGCCACCGACAGCTCGTACTCCCGCGGCTGGGCGTCGTAGTCGACGAACGTCCCCGGCAGCATCGGCTCACCGTCATGCCCGGAGGCAAGGGAGATCTCGGCTTCGCCGTGGTCGTTGCGGGCGGACGCGCCGCCGGCGATGAACGCCTCCAGATGAGCCTGCAGGGTCTCCGACCGCGACAGGACATCCTCGAACACGTCCCGCGGCAGCGAGAGGACGGTGCAGGTGGTGACGGCTTTGGCGGTGAACTCCCAGATCCCGTCATCCCGGATCAACGCCGTCTCGCCGAAGTAGTCCCCGTCGGCCATCGTGCCCAGCACGGTCTGGTCGCCGTAGGCGCCGGTGCCGACCTTGGTGATCTTGCCGTGGGCGATGAGGAACACCTGGTCGGCCCGGGACCCGAACTCGACCAGCGCGTCACCG
>NZ_JAPZLD010000126.1:0-578 GCF_030182635.1 Amycolatopsis ponsaeliensis | reverse complement strand
AAGGCGCACGCCGTTGTCCGGCTTAGTTTCTGGCTTGTCGAAGGTCAGCAACCAAGTGATCGGGGAACGGCGTGCGCAAGGCCAGCCTATGGCAGCGGCTGTTCAGTCTGGAACGGGCCGTGGTCGAGGATGTCGAGTTCGATCCGGCGCGGGCTGTAGTGGTGGTCCATGCCCGGCCGGTAGCGCGGGCCCGGCGACGCTGCGGGCTCTGCGGTGCCCGGTGCCCGCGTTATGACCTGGGGGCCGGGCGTCGCCGGTGGCGTGCACTGGATCTGGGCACCGTGCAGGCGTTCATCGAGGCCGACGCCCCGCGCGTGTCGTGTGCGCGGCATGGGGTGGTGGTCGCCGAGGTGCCGTGGGCACGTCATGGTGGCGGGCATACCCGCGCTTTCGACGACACGGTGGCATGGCTGGTCTGCCATACCTCCAAATCGGCGGTGCGGCAGCTGCTGAGGATCGCCTGGCCTACCGTCGGGGCGATCATCACCCGGGTGTCGGCCGACATCGATGCCCGGGTCGACCGGCTGGCGGGGTTGCGGCGGATCGGGATCGACGAGATCTCCTTCCGGCGCGGTCAG
>NZ_JAPZLD010000125.1:0-599 GCF_030182635.1 Amycolatopsis ponsaeliensis | reverse complement strand
CCGGTAGTTGGTTCGTCGACCAAGAAGAACCTGAACACCACCGGAGACCTCGTGGACACCCTAGCGGTGACGAGGCGGTTCGACCTGACCGACGAGCAGTGGGCAGCGCTGAAGCCGTTGCTGCCCGCGCCGTCACGGCCGGGTCGGCCGTCGTTGTGGAGCAGACGACAGCTGATCGACGGGATCCGGTGGCGGGTGCGCACCGGTGCCCCGTGGCGGGACATGCCCGGGGCATATGGGTCCTGGGCTGCGGCGTATGGGTTGTTCCGGCGGTGGCAACGCGCGGGTGTCTGGCAGCGGATTCTGACCGCGTTGCAGGCGGTGGCCGAGGCGGCCGGTCGGATCACGTGGGATGTCAGCGTGGATTCCACGATCGCGCGGGCGCATCAGCATGCGGCGGGTGCGCGGAAAAGGGGGATCTGCAGGCCGAGCCGCCGGGCGGGGTCACCGTCGAACCGGAGGATCATGCGTTGGGGCGGTCGCGGGGTGGGTTGACCACGAAGGTGCATCTGGGGTGTGAGCAGGGGCAGAAGCCGTTGTCGATCGTGCTGACCGCCGGGCAGCGTGGTGATAGCCCGCAGTTCGTTGCGGTCCTGGCC
>NZ_JAPZLD010000124.1:0-678 GCF_030182635.1 Amycolatopsis ponsaeliensis | reverse complement strand
GCGGGTGAAAAGCCGGATTTTGGTGTTGGTGGCTTCGAGCACGGCGTTGGACAGACCAAGACGGAGGCTGGCGCAGATCGGGGCGAGCTGGCGGCGGACCTTGCGGCCGAGCCGGACGAATTCCGGTATGCGGCAGCGTTGCGCCCAGGACAGCCAACGATTCACGCCGTCGATGCCCTCGGTGCCGCCGACTGCGAAGACTGACCGGAGGCCTTCTTTGAGCAGGTAGGCCCGGTGCAGTTCAGGTGCCGCAGCGGCGATCCAGGCCAGCTTGGCTTGTTGCCGGCCGGTGAGGTCTTCAGGATTTTTCCAGAGTGCGTAGCGGGACCGTTGCAATGCGCGGGCGTCCCCGGCCGATTGCGCAGACCGGTCCTCGCGAGGGCGGATGCGTCCGCCGGGAGCGTTGCGGGCGGTTTTCCAGATCCGCCGCCGCACCAGGTCCAGTTCGTGGGTGGCCCACGCTACGACATGAAACGGATCCGCGCACCGCACCGCCTGCGGGGCCCGGTCGGCGACCACGGCGGCGATGTAGTGCGCAGCGTCCGCGGTGACCTCGGTGATCCGCGTGGCACGCTCGTGGCCGAGCTGATCGAAAAATGCTTCCAAGGTCGCTTTGGTGCGGCCTTCACCGAGCCAGACCAGCCGACGGGTGTCGTGATCCACCACCGCGGTCAGGTA
>NZ_JAPZLD010000123.1:0-687 GCF_030182635.1 Amycolatopsis ponsaeliensis | reverse complement strand
CCGGTGGTGGCGACGACCGGCGGAACGCCGCCGCTTCGGCGTTCCCCGGCGGCGGATCTCGTGCGACCCGCCGCCAGGTCTGGGTACGAACACAATGCGACCGCCGCAGCTCCGGTCAGCACCGGGCTGCGGCGGTCGTTGTCACCGGGCCACCCGTGGCGGCCCGGGGTCTCTACTACTTGTTGGTGCCGGGGGTGAGGACCTTGTCGATGACGAAGACGGTGGCGTTCTTGGTGGGGATGTTGCCGCACAGGATCTTCGCGCCGTTGACGGTCATGTTCTCGCCCGAGCCCTCGATCTTCAGCGGCCCACCGGCGGAGTTCAGGCTCTCGAGAGTCCCGGCGGAGGCGAGGCCCTTGGCGTCGTAACGCTTGCCGACGACGTGGTACTGCAGGATCGGCGCCAGCTCGGCCGGCTTGCCCGCCAGCTCGGCGAACTTCGCGTCACCGAGGGCCGCGAACGCCGGGTCGGCCGGCGCGAACACCGTGACCGCGGGCTGGCTGTTGAGCGTGTCCACCAGGTTGGTGGCCTTCACCGCCGCCACCAGCTTGGTCAGCAACGGGTTCGTCGACGCGGCCGACGCCACGGGCTGCGGGCCCATCGAGTCCAGCGAACCCGGAGCGGAACCCTGCGGCAGCTGAGAGCAGGCCGGGCCGAACACGTCGGCGTTGGTCGTCATGCCGTCCG
>NZ_JAPZLD010000122.1:0-711 GCF_030182635.1 Amycolatopsis ponsaeliensis | reverse complement strand
GGGCTCTGTGGGGGTTCTTGCTCCTGGGGGGGGGCGGGGGGGGGGGCGGGGGCGGCTTTTTTTAACCTGTATTTTTTTCCCCCGGGGGGGGGGGGGGCGCCCCCCCCCCCCCCCCCCTTCTCATTCCCCTCCCACCCACGCCCGACCCTCCAGGTACGCGAGTCGACCCTTCAACCACACGTGATGCCCCTCCAATCACGGGTGATGCCTCCTCAATCACGCGAGATGCCCGGGCGGCCACATGCGCTCCCGGCCACGGCGGCGAGTTCCGGCTTCAATGACGCGAGCTCCGGCCCTGATCACACCAGTTCCGCCTCGAGTCACGCCGATGCCGGATGCCGGCAGGGTCGGCCGGCGTGCTTGAGGAGCCAACTCGTGTGATTGGACGGACGACACGCGTACCCCAGGCGGTCGACTCGCGTACCCAGAGGGTCGGCTCGTGTGCCTAGAGGGTCGGCCGGCGTGATCGGGCCCGTCATTCGCGTGATCCGGGACGGGACTCGCGTGATTGGGGGCGGAACTCGCGTACCCAGGCGGTCTTGCAGAGTGGATGCGGGCATAAGAAAAGGCCCCGGGAGAACCATGGGCTCTCAACCGGGGCCTTCCCCAACGTAAGTTCGGCGGTGTCCTACTCTCCCACAACCCTTCGGTTGCAGTACCATCGGCGCTATCAGGCTTAGCTTCCGGGTTCGGAATGGGACCGGGCGTTTC
>NZ_JAPZLD010000121.1:0-800 GCF_030182635.1 Amycolatopsis ponsaeliensis | reverse complement strand
CGACGACGTCGGCGTCACGTTCAGGGCGCGGCTCCCGCTGTGGACCGGGGTGCTCACCGCGGTCGGCGTGGGGGGGGGCGGGCGGGCCGGGGGGGGGGGGGGGCGGGGGGGGGGGGGGGGGGGGGGGGGGGGCGGGGGGGGGCGCCGGCCGCCCCCCCCCCCCCCCCCCCCCCCCACGCCGTGGCGCTCCGCCAAGGCATGGGACTGCGCGGCGAGGGCGAAGGTGAGCTTGTTGTAGGAGGCGAAGGCGAGCTTGAGCGCCGACGCTTTGCCGACGGGCCCGTCCAGCGCGACCGGCTGGAGGTGGGTGCCGGCGAACAGGCCTTCCAGCAGCGTGACCGCGGCCGCGGGCCCGGACAGGTAGAGCCGGGTGGTCCCGGCCTGCCGCGGTGGCGGGCCGACGATTCCGCCGTCGACGACGGTCGCCCCGGGCAGGATCCGCGCGATTTCGGTGGCGTGCCCGGGACTGATGGCGTTGGCGTCGAGGTAGACCCCGCTGAACCCGGCAATGCTCCGCGCGACGTCGAGCGCGGCGGCGGGCGGGCAGACGCTGAGGATGACGTCGCACCCGGCGAGGTCCTGGGCCTCGGTCAACCCGGCGTCTTCGGCACGGCGTCGCGTCGCGGGGCCGCGTCCGGCGGGAAGCCAGGAGACGGGCGTGCCGCGCGAGGTGAGGACCGCCCCGACGGCGGCGCCCATCGCACCGGGGTGCAGCAATCCGACGGAAGTGGTCATGCCTCCTTCCTACCGTGGTCACCGGTCGTGAGTGGGAAACAGGGTTAGAACCCTGTTTCCCACTC
>NZ_JAPZLD010000120.1:0-886 GCF_030182635.1 Amycolatopsis ponsaeliensis | reverse complement strand
GGCTCTTCGTATTGATGTGTGGGTGGTCATCGGCCTGGTAGTTCGGGTCGGTGGCCGCCCAGGGAGAGCATGGCCAGTGCCATGAGGGATTCGGGTGTGCGGAACCCGAACGCGATCCGGGTGAGGAGCCGGATTTTGGTGTTGGTGGCTTCGAGGATGGCGTTGGACAGGCCTCGGCGGAGGCTGGCGTGGACCGGGCCAAGCTGACGGCGGACTTTGCGGCCCAACCGCACAAATTCGGGGATCCGGCAACGCTGCGCCCAGGCCAGCCACCGTGCGAGCCCGTCGACGCCGTCCTCGCCGCCGACGGCGAACACCGAGCGGAGACCTTCTTTGAGCAAGTAGGCGCGGTGCAGCTCGGGGGCGGTATGGGCGATCCAGTCCAGTTTGGCTTTCTGCCGGCCGGTGAGGTCCTCGGGGTTCTTCCACAACGCATATCGGGACCGTGCCAGCCTGCGAGCGTCCCCGGCCGATTGCGCAGACCGGTCCTCGCGAGGGCGGATGCGTCCGCCGGGGGCGTTGCGGGCGGTTTTCCAGATCCGCCGCCGCACCAGGTCCAGTTCGTGGGTGGCCCAGGCCACGACGTGGAACGGGTCCGCGCATCGCACCGCCTGCGGCGCCCGGCGGGCGATCACGGTGGCGATGTAGGAGGCGGCGTCCGCGGTCACCTCGGTGATCAGCCTCGCGCGTTCGGGTCCCAGCTCGTCGAAGAAGGCTTCCAGCGTCGCTGTGGTGCGGCCTTCGCCCAGCCAGACCAGCCGGCGGGTGTCGTGATCGACCACCGCGGTCAGGTAGTTCTGACCGCGCCGGAAGGAGATCTCGTCGATCCCGATCCGCTGCAACCCCGCCAGCCGGTCGACCCGGGCGTCGATATCGGCCGACACCC
>NZ_JAPZLD010000119.1:0-1218 GCF_030182635.1 Amycolatopsis ponsaeliensis | reverse complement strand
CACTCGACCAGCATCGCCTGCAGCCGCGGGTTGCCCTTGCGGCGTTTGCCGTGGTGGCGCTTGCCTGCGGATTCGTGGTTGCCCGGGCACAGCGCCACCCAGGAGGCCAGGTGCTCGGCGGTCGGGAAGAACACCCCGACCTCGACACCGATCTCGGAGATGACCGCCGCGGCGGACAGCTGCCCGATCCCGGGGACGGTGCTCAGCAGCTGCCGCTGGGCACGAAAGGGCAGCATCATCTCCTCGATCTGGGCGTCCAGCTTGCCGATCATGTCCTCGAGATGGTCGAGGTGCTCCAGATGCAGCCGGCACATCAGGGCGTGGTGGTCACCGAACCGGCCTTCCAGGGCATGTTCCAGATCGGGGATCTTGGACCGCATCCGGCCCTTGGCCAGATCGGCCAGCACCCCGGGGCGGCGCTGGCCGTCGATGAGGGCCTCGATCATCGCCCGGGCGGAGACGGTGGTCAGCGACGAGGCCACCGAGTCGATCTTGATCCCGGCGTCCTGCAGCACGTTGCCCAGCCGCTGCAGCTCGCTGGTGCGTGACTGGGTCAGCTTGCTGCGATACCGCATCACATCCCGGACGGCTTTGATCTGGGCCGGAGGCAGGAAGCTGCCCCGCAGCAGACCACATTCCAGCAGGTGCGCCAGCCAGCCGGCGTCGGACAGATCGGTCTTGCGGCCGGGCACGTTCCTGACATGCCCGGCGTTGCACACGATCACCTGCTCGAACCCGCCGTGCTCGAGCAGGGCGTGATACACCGGCATCGAGTAGATCCCGGTGGCCTCCATCGCCACATGCGTCACGCCCTGCTCGCTCAGCCACCGCGCGGCGTGCTTGAGCACCCCGTAGAAGGTCCTGAACGTCTTCTTGACCGTCGCCCGGCCGTCCGGCCCGTCCCCGGGCAGCCGGAGGGCCACGGCGATTTCGTCCTTGCCGACATCGATCGCAGCGCATCGCTCATACAGAACCCGCATCCGAAACCACCCCACTTCCGACGGCACCACGCGCGCCGCCGGCAGAGCCCCAGCATGATCACAGAGCTTGGTACTCGCGCTCACAGCAGCAACCGAGGGACACCCGGGGGGTGGGGGCTCCAGCGTCAAGTTCTAACCCGGCCTCCACGGCCAAACACAGCCGACGTCGACCGGCGACACGCCCACCGATTCTCATCCCACCCGCGAGCGCACGCCAGCGCCCATCGACAGTTCTAAC
>NZ_JAPZLD010000118.1:0-1319 GCF_030182635.1 Amycolatopsis ponsaeliensis | reverse complement strand
CTGTGCCATGTTTCAGGACATCGTGAACAGGTATGTCTCACGACATCGTGGACAGTTTCGGGTTGATGAGACGTTGGTAGCGTACCGACCGGTCTAGCGTCAGCTGGCGGGCGACCGTGTCGCCGATCATCACGGTGACACGATCGCCTTGCCAGTAGACGGTGGCGCTCCGGCCGGCCCAGCACCGCCCGAGGACGATGGAACAGCCGGTGAAAGCGATCACGCCGGTGGCCGAGACGGGGCGGGACGTGACGCCGCTGGGTTGGCGAGGACCGGTGGCGGGGACGGCTTTGGCGCGGGCGTCGTAGCGTTGCTGGGGTGTCTGGCCGCCCAGACTTTGGTGACGGCGGTTGTTGTAGAAGGTCCGGTATTCGTCGAGAAGGTGCTGCAGGGCAGCGAGGTTCTCAGCGGGTGGCCGGGCGGCGAGCCATTTCTGCAGGGTCTGGTGGACGCGTTCGTTCTTGCCGCAGGTCTGCGGGTGGTGCGGGGTGGAGGCGATGCTGGTGACGCCGAGTTCGGCGAGGCGGCGTTCCAGTTCGACCATCCAGCCGCGGTGTTTGCCGGTGAAGGCCAGCCCGTTGTCGGACAGCAGGTTGACGGGCACGCCGTAGCCGGCGAAGGCCTGCTGCAGCGCGGCCCAGGTGCCGGCGGTGGTTTCGCCGGCTGCGGCGTAGGAGCCGACGTCGAGGCGGGAGTGGTCGTCGAGGATCTGGATGATGCAGACCGTGGTGCCGTCGGCGAGGTAGTGTTCCATGCCGTCGATCTGCCAGCAGCCGTTGGGGTCGGCGTATTCGAACCGTCGCCGGGTGCGGGGTTTCTTGCGGGGTTGCGGGATGATCTGGCCGTGGGCGCGCAGGATCCGGTAGACCGAGGACGGGGACGGCACGGGAGTGATTCCGCTGTCTTCGAGGCGCCAGCCGATGGAGATCGGGCCGTTGTCGAGGCCTTCGTCGTCCAGTTCCTTGCGGGCCCGCAGCACCGCCTCGGCCACCGAGGCGGCCAGGGCGGCCGGGTGGTGGTGCGGGGCGGTGCTGCGGCGGGTGAACCCGTCGGTGCCCTCGGTGCGGAACCGGGTCAGGTACTTGTGGAACACGCCCCGGGACATGCCGTGTTCGCGGCAGAACCGTGCAATGTTGATCTTCTCGCCCGCGGCGGCCTGCGCGACCGCGGCGACGAACTCAGGATCCATCGAAAACCCTGCTCTGCCCATCGCCGCATGATCACCACAAAAGCCCTGGTCATCACACTGACAGGCCGGTCAGTGTTCACGATGTCCTGAAACATCAACTGTTCACGATGTCCTGAACTCAAGCACAGGG
>NZ_JAPZLD010000117.1:0-1337 GCF_030182635.1 Amycolatopsis ponsaeliensis | reverse complement strand
CTTCGGGTTCCGTATGCCCGGGTCCCTGATGGCGCTGGCCATGCTCGCCCTCGGTGGTCACCGACCCGATCTCCCAGGCCGGTGACCACCCACACATCAATACGAAGAGCCACTTAAAGTCCATGAAGGTGCCCCTCATGGCTTTCGCAATCTGTGGATAGATGCGCGAGTTGTCCACAGGGCGGAAGAACGGTCTGGTGCCACGGCCGGGCGGCTGTTCACCATGGGTTCATGCCCAGACGCGGGAGATGGGATGAGCATCCCGAACTACTGACACGCCGGAGCCCGGATGGCGTGATAATGGCGCGCGATCTGACAACGCTCGGGATGGATCCGCGGACGATCTACCGGAAGTGCCTCCCTGGCGGCCCCTGGCAACGCCTGCTGCCCGGCACCATTCTCCTGCACAACGGCAACCCCACTCGCCGGCAACGAGCTCTGGCCGCACTGCTCTACGGCGGGCCGCGGGCAATGATCACCGGCGCCGAGGCATGCCGCTGGTACGACCTCCGCGTACCGGAAGAGTTTCCTGCACAAGACATCCACCTGCTGGTTCCCCACGAGCGCAGGGTCTTGAGCTCCGAGTACGTCATCGCGGAACGCACGAGACGCCTTCCCGGTGCCTGGGTTCGCCACGGGATACCGCTTGCTCCTCTTGTCCGCGCGACGACCGACGCGGTCCGGCGGATCCGCGCCGAGGAGCCTGTGGGTCACCTTCTGGTGGAAGCGATTCAGCACGGCCATTGCGCACCCGCGGATCTCGCGAGCGAGCTCGATGTGGGCACCAAACGCGGCACGGCCGTTCCTCGAAGGTTGCTGAAGGAGTGGACGGATCTCCGGTCGGTGGCCGAGATCCGCGCCAAGAAACTGTCAGCTCAGCTCACGACCGCGCCAAGCCACTGGAACGCGGGCATTCGAGCACCCACCGGTTTCGTCGGTCGCCCGGACGCATGGTGGGACGACGTCGCGCTGGCGTGGGAAATCGACTCGTTCGAGTTCCACTACAGCCGGGACGACTACGCACGGACCCTGCGTCGGAACAACCGTTATGCGGCCGCTGGGATCAGGATCGTTCAAACGCTTCCCGCCAGCATCAGAGACAGCCCGGAGCAGGTACTCCGGGAACTCGAGGCCGCGTACGCCGCGGCAGCCGCTCGCGCACGTCCACCGGTCTACCTGGCGGAGCTCGCGGCCTGACACACCATGAGGGGCACCCTCATGGACTTAAAGGGCTCTTCGTACCGATGTGTGGGTGGTTGAGCGTGGCGTGAAGGGGCGCACGCCGTTGTCCGGCTTAGTTTCTGGCTTGTCGAAGGTCAGCAACCAAGTGATCGGGG
>NZ_JAPZLD010000116.1:0-1409 GCF_030182635.1 Amycolatopsis ponsaeliensis | reverse complement strand
CATCGGCTACTTGTTGAATGGCGGTACGACCGATGCCGGGCCAGGCTCGGTCGAGGTGTTCGACGGGTGGCTCTCTCATCGGCTGCCCACCACGCTGTCGGGTGTGGCTCACTCATGGCGTGCCTCCCGTCGGACACCGTGGCGGGATGTGGCTCGAGAGGGGTCTGCTCAGCTCGAAGTAGCGCTGCCCACCTCGCCTGATACCAACCCAGGTACAGCGAGGAGAGCAGCGTGACACCAGTGATCATCGGCATGGATCCGCACAAGCGGTCCGCCACCATCGAGATCATCGACGAACGCGAGCACGTGCTGCACACGGGCCGGTTCGGCACCGATCAGGCCGGCTACCACCGCATGCTGGCCACCGGTCGCCGGCATGCGCAGCGGTTGTGGGCGGTGGAGGGCTGTCAGGGCATCGGCCGTCATCTCGCGCAGCGCCTGGTCGCCGACGGCGAGACCGTGGTCGATGTGCCGGCGAAACTCTCGGCGCGGGTGCGGGTGTTCGCCACCGGCCAGGGCCGTAAGACCGACCCGGTCGACGCGCACTCGATCGCGGTGGTCGCGTTACGCACCAAGGGTTTGCGGCTCGTTCAGGTCGATGACGTGACGGTGGCGCTGCGCTTGCTGGTGGATCATCGTGACGAACTGGGTCACGCTCGCACCCAGGTCGTCAACCGGTTGCATCGCCTGCTGCTGGAGCTGCTTGCCGGTGGGGCGAAGAAGTTCCTGTCCGCCACCCAGGCCCGCGCGCTGCTGGCCTCGGTGCGGCCGCGTGACGTCGTGGGCAGGACCCGCCGGCGGCTGGCCGCGGACCTGATCACCGAGCTGGACCGCATCGACAAGCGGATCAAGACCGCCAACACCGAACTGGGTGAGCTGGTCGCCTCCACCGGCAGCACACTGCTGGAACTGTTCGGGATCGGCCCATCCAGCGCCGCCCGGCTGCTCGGCGACATCGGTGATGTCGGCCGATTCGCCGACAAGGGACGGTTCGCGTCCTGGAACGGCACCGCACCGTTGGAGGCGTCGTCTGGTGATCGTCGTCGGCACCGGCTGTCGCGGGCGGGAAACCGCAGGATCAATCGGGTGCTGCACGTGATGGCCATCGTCCAGCTCCGTCACGACACACCCGGCCGCGCCTACTACCAGCGCAGACTGGCCGACGGCAAGACAAGTATGGAAGCGATGCGGTGTCTGAAACGCCGGCTGTCCGACGTCGTCTACCGTCGGATGGTCCGCGACGCGGAGCGCTTGGCGGCAGGTTCGGGAGGACATTCGGGGGCGGCTTCTGACTCCAGCGCGGCTGACCTGAGCCCCGTGGTCAGCACTTCGGAACAGTCACTTCCCGAGCCTGCCGACTACAAGGATAGGGCAGCGGCTTCCTCGTCTGCTTGACACAGAGGGGAGCC
>NZ_JAPZLD010000115.1:0-1509 GCF_030182635.1 Amycolatopsis ponsaeliensis | reverse complement strand
GTAACTAGTCAGGTGGTTGCGGGGCTGGTTGGAAGCCAGGGGTTTCCGGTGATGGCGTCGCGGAGTGCGGTGATGACGTTGAGGCCGTTCTTGCCGACGGTGGAGACGTAGGAGCGCACCGTGAGCCAGGTGCTGGCGCCGTGTTCGGTGCGCCAGCCACCGGAGACCTTGAGCTGGGTTTTGGTCATCCGGATGTCACGTTCGGCCTGGTTGTTGGTGAACGGCACCGTCAGATCGAACGCAAACCGCAGGACATCACCGCGGTATTTCTCGAGCCGGTCCAGCAGTCGCCGGGCCGGGCTTTGGCTGGGCCGCCCGCCCTGGGGATGACCCCGGTGATTACGCGGGTGCAGCCGCAGACCGGCCTGGACATAGGTGTCGTAGCGGCTGGTCAACGAGGTGAGGACCTCCTCGGGGATCCGGTCCAGGTCGAGGTCGCGGGCGGTGTGGGCGGCGGCGTTGAGCTCGTCCAGGACCGCGCTGAGCGCCTCAGGCCAGCTCCGCTCGGGATGGGCTTCGGCCGCGGCCTGCAGTTCGCGCTGGTGGTGGGCGTTGCAGAGCGCGTGAGTGAGGTCGTAGGTGCGGTAGGGATGCCAGCCGTCGTGCACCGCGACCCCGGCGAACCCGTCCAGGATCCCGAACGCGTCGATCGCGTCCCGGCCCCGCTTCTCGTGCAGGAAATAGGCGGTCAGCCAGGCGGTGGAGGCCGAGTGCAGCCACCGATTCTTGCCGAGCACCCGCAGGCCGGTCTCGTCGAAGTGCGCCACCGGCGCCGCCGCGATCGCGGCCTGGGTGGCGTCGGTGAAGGATGCCAGCCGGGGCGCGATCCGGCCCAGCACCGAGCTGACCCAGCCGGTGGATACGGCCATGCCGGTCACCTCGGTCAGCAGTGCGCAGGCGCGGGCGATCGGCAGGTGCTGATAGGTCAGCAGATACGCGGCCAGCGCGGTCAGGTTCGGGCCATAGCAGGCCGGTCCGGTCGCCTCGGCGGGCGCGGCTGCGGTGGTCAGCGCCCCGCACCCGCAGCGGCGTTGATGCAGCCGATGCTCGGTCACTACCAGCCTGATCTCGGGCAGATCATGCACCTGACGGCGCAGCGCACCCACGTCCGGGCGGTGGCGGAGTCCCTTGCCGCAGCCTGAGCACGCGACGGGGACGTGATTGATGACGCTGTCCGGGTCGGCGACAAATCTCAGGTTTGCGCCCGGCGTGCCAGGCTGCTTCCCTGGCCCGCGCCCGGTTTTTCGGCGCAGCGATTTCGGTGCCGGCTTGACATACACGTCCTGCGAAGGCGGCTTCGACGAGTTCTGCGAGTTTGTCTTCAACTGCCGCTCCAGTTCCCCGACCCGCGCGGTCAGCCGCTCAACTTCGGCCCGCAACACCGTGATCGTTTCCGCCTGCGCGACCACCAGAGCAGCAAGCTCGTCATACGACGGACGCCCATCCCCGGTCACACGATGATCATCGCACCACGACAACCACCACACGACCGGGGACCTGACTAGTTAC
>NZ_JAPZLD010000114.1:0-1582 GCF_030182635.1 Amycolatopsis ponsaeliensis | reverse complement strand
CCCTGCGTGTCAGGGTGAGTTGAGTCCACTGGTTCACAGCAACCCGGCCTGATGCAGGGCGAGATACGGATCAACTGAGATGACCCGCACGAGCATGTCCTCGCTGGTCGAGGGCGATAATGAGCGGATGGCTTCCCAGCACCCGCGCAGCGACGGGCCGCGGCGCCGACGCGCGTTCACCGCGTCGGAGAAACTCGCCCATCTGGACGCCTACGAGGCAGCGTGCGAGCAGCACGACGGCGGCGGGTACCTGCGGCGGGAAGGCTTGTACTCGTCGTTGATCAGCGAGTGGCGCAAGCAGCGCGACGCCGGCGTGCTGGCGGGCAAGAAGCCGGGTGAGAAGGTCGGTAAGCTGTCCGCGGAGCAGGCTGAGATCGCCCGGCTCACGCAGGAAAACACCCGTTTGAACAAGCGGTTGAACACCACCGAGGCCGCCCTGGACATCATGGGAAAAGCGCACGCTCTCTTGGAAAGTCTTTCCGAGAGAGCGGATTCCGACGAGAAGCACAAGAAGCGTTGACCCGAGCCTATGCGTCGATGACCGCTGATGGTGTGCCGACCAGGCAAGCCGCCCTGTTGACCGGTCTGGTGCGCTCGACGGCGATCCGGCACGGCAAGGCCGCCGCCGCGCCCACACCGCTCGTCGTGCCGCACCCGGTGCCGGACCCGCTCAACAAGCTGGCCGTTTCCGAACGCCGACAGATCCTGGAGGTGCTCACCGGCACACGGTTCGTGGATATGGCGCCGCTGCAGATCTACGCTCATCTGCTTGATGAGGGCGTCTACCTGTGCTCGGTGTCCACGATGTATCGGGTGCTGGCGGAGAACAAGCAGGTCAAGGAACGCCGCCGGTTGGCGCGCCACCCCGCGGCGGTATGTCCGGAACTGGTCGCGACTGCGGCCCGGCAGGTCTACAGCTGGGACATCACCAAGCTCGCAGGTCCGGTGAAAGGCACCTACTTTGACGCCTACGTGATGATCGACATCTACTCCCGGTTCATCGTGGGCGTGCATGTCCACGCCCACGAATCCGGTGTCCTGGCAAAGGAGCTGATGGAACAGATTTTCACGGTCCACGGCGTTCCGCAGGTCGTGCACGCTGACCGGGGCACGTCGATGACCAGCAAAACCGTCGCGGTCCTGCTCGCCGATCTCGAGGTCACCCGATCGCACTCGCGGCCGCGGGTGTCGAATGACAACCCGTACTCGGAATCGCTGTTCAAGACCCTGAAATACGGTCCGGAATTCCCTGAACGCTTCGGATCACTGTCGGAGGCGAGACGATTCATGGACACCTTCACGCAGTGGTACAACCACGAGCATCGACACACCGGCATCGGCCTGCACACGCCCGCTGACGTCCACTTCGGCCTGGCAGCCGCCAAAGCCGCCGACCGACGCGTCGTGCTCGCCGAAGCCCACGCCAGGCACCCGTACCGGTTCGGTGGCATCACCACGGCACCGAAGATGCTCGATCTTCCCGACACCGTCTGGATCAACCGACCCACCGACGACACCAACCAGGAGCCCGAAACGGAAGCCGCCTAACACCCACTGGTCTCACTCACCTTGACAAATTCCG
>NZ_JAPZLD010000113.1:0-2797 GCF_030182635.1 Amycolatopsis ponsaeliensis | reverse complement strand
GTTGGTGGGAATTTTTATTTTGTTTTTTTGGGGGGGCCCCCCCCCCCCAATCCGTTTTTTCCCCGGCGCCGGCGGGGGGCCCTGCGGGGGTAACGCCGCCCCTCCCCCCCCCCCGGCGGCCGTGTACTGCGGCTTCGTATCGGGGCGGTGGGGGAGGTGTGGGTGGTGGCCTTGGTCGATCTTCCGCGGCTTCAGGGCATGCTCTCGCGCAATGAAATTCTTGTCGATGTGCTCGGGTTGGTGCGGGAACTTGGTCTGGCGCAGTGGTATCTCACCGCCGGTTGTGTTGTGCAGACCGTCTGGAATGTTCTGACCGGGCGGGATGCTGATGCCTGCCAGGGCCTTCCGGTCGAAGTCGAAGTTCGTAACGAAGCGCGTGTGCACCTCTGGTACGAAGCCAAGTTCGGTGTTCCTTGCCCTCCCTTCGCGAGCACCGAGGCGGCTATCGATGTCTTTCCCGCCGTCTGCTCCTGCGTCGGTGTTCGGCTCGAACCTGATGGCTCGTGGCACTTCTACGCTCCTTACGGGCTCGATGACCTCTTCGGTCTGGTGGTTCGCCCGAATCCTGTGCTCGCTCCGCGCGAGGTTTATGAACGCAAGGCCGCCCGGTGGAAACGGCAGTGGCCGGAGCTGACTCTGACTTAGCTGTGTGCGATCTGGGGTACGTCGAAGTGGAGCTCTGGCCGGGCCCAGCGGACCTTCGGTGGTACGGGTGGGATCGTGCCTGTGCGCCTTGCTCCCATGCGGAGGTAGAACTGCAGCGCAGGCGGGTGTGAGACGACGCGGATCCTGACTATTCCTCGCTTGCGCGCCTCCTCGAACATGTGCTTCACCAGGCGCGCTCCGAGGCCGAGGCCCTGTGCTGTGTCCGCCACGAACAGGATGTCCAGCTCCGGGGGATCTTCGAGCAGTGCGTAGAAGCCGATGACCTCGCCGCCGGTCATGGCTGCGAACGTCGGATTGCTGGCGATGTACCCGGGAGTGACCTCGTAGCCGTCGAGGATGGATGCGTAGTCGCCCTGGTACGCCGATGAGGCGTGCATCAGTGCGGTCAGCGCGCCGGCTTGGGCGGGCGTGGCTGCGAGGATTTCGGGCTGGCCCATGCGTCCAGCCTACGGTGGACGCTTGACTTCAAGGTAACTCGAAGTTTCAGACTGATTCCATGAAAGCCGTAGCGTTCACCGAATTCGGCGGGCCCGAAGTCCTGCGCGTCCTCGACCTTCCTGAGCCGCACGCTGGGCCGGGCGAGGTCAGGGTGCGCGTCAAAGCTGCCGGTGTGCAGCCTTATGACGCCGCCGTGCGGGCCGGGTGGGAGCCGCCCGGGCTGACGCTCGGGTGGCCTCGCGTGCCCGGCAATGAGTTCGCCGGGATCGTCGACGAGGGCGATCTTCCCGCCGGTACCGAAGTTCTCGGCTTCACCGCCGTGCGAGCCGCCGCCGAGTACATCGTCGTGCCCGCCACCGATGTCACGCCCAAGCCGGCGGAAATGCCGTGGGAGGTCGCCGGTGGGTTCACCGCCGGTACGCAGACCGCGTCGATCGCCCTGGAAGCCTTGCAGGTGAAAGAAGGCGAGACGCTGCTCGTGCACGGCGCCGCCGGGTCGGTCGGTACCGCCGCCGTGCAGCTCGCGCGGCTCCGGGGCGCCACCGTGATCGGGACCGCGAGCGAGGCCAACCAGGACTACCTGCGTGAGCTCGGCGCCACCCCCGTCGTCTACGGCGAAGGGTTGAAGGACCGCGTCGCGTCGCTGGGGGTCGACGTCGTGCTCGACGGGGCCGGGGGCCCTGCCCTCGATCTCTCACTCGAACTGGTGAAGGACCGGAGCAGGATCCTCACTCTCGTCGAGCACGGCCGGGCGGCCGATCTCGGCGTGCTCGTCTCGAAGTCCGGACGCTCCGCCGCGCGGCTCGCGGAGCTGGCGGCCCTCTACGCGAAAGGCGACTTGCGGTTCCACGTCCGGCGCGCCTACCCATACACCGAGGCCGCGGCGGCTCATCGAGAAATCGAGACCGGGCACGGCCGGGGGAAAATCGTTCTCACGTTCTCCTGACCGTTCCAGTATGTGGGCAAGCGGACGTTCCCGACTTTGGTCGGTGGACCACCGCCTGGTCACTACTTAGATTCTCCCCATTACACCCGGTTGGGTGTCATACGGCCGAGTGCCTCAGGGAGAAATCGATGGTGAGATTCAGCCGGGTCGCCGCGCATGCGGTTCCGCTGACGGTCGGCGCGTTGCTGCTGACGACGGGGGTTTCGGCGGCGCAGCCGTCCACGGTGGACGCGGCGGCCGCGCGCACCGAGGCGGGCATCAGCGCGCTCCAGGGCATCAAGAAGAGCCTGACCCCCGCCGAGCGCAAGCAATCGAGCCAACTCGTCGTCGAGAAGCGGTTGCGGGCCGACCGGTCGCTCGCCGCGAAGCTGCCCGACTACCGCTCGGGCGTCGGCGTCAGCACCGCCGGCACCGTCTCGGTCGAGATCGCCGCCACCCACGACCAGGCCGTCGCGAACGCGGTCAAGGCCGCCGGGGGCGCCGTCCGCTACGCCGCGGGTGGCGCCGTCCGCGCCGACCTCCCGCTGTCCGCCGTGGACGCCATCGCCGGCCGCGCCGACGTCGCCGAGGTCAAGCCCGCCGCGCAGGCGACGACCTGGAGCGAGCAGGGCAACCGGGACTTCCGTCAAGCGGCCGCGGAATTTGTCAAGGTGAGTGAGACCAGTGGGTGTTAGGCGGCTTCCGTTTCGGGCTCCTGGTTGGTGTCGTCGGTGGGTCGGTTGATCCAGACGGTGTCGGGAAGATCGA
>NZ_JAPZLD010000112.1:0-4156 GCF_030182635.1 Amycolatopsis ponsaeliensis | reverse complement strand
TGCGCCAGGGGCAGCAGCTGATGTTGCGTAGCGCCTTGAAGGTCATCTTGAGCAGTGAGTTTCCGCGTTCACCGACGGCGCGTTTGCCGTTGTGGGCCTTGTTGTGAGCCTTCTGCTCGTCGGTGAGCTGACCATTCTTGGGTTTCTTGAACGCCACGGTGATCGTGCCGGCTTCGCCTTCGTAGCCCAGGTCACCGAGCGCGGGCCGGTTCTCGGCGACCCAGGTTGCCAGTCCGGGAAGGATCTCCAGATGTTCACGCAGGGCGGTGGTGTCGTGCTCGCGGCCTGGGCGCACCTCGGATGTCCACAGCGGCCAGCCATCGGGAGCGGTGATGACCTGTATGTTCCCGCCGTGGTTGGCGTGCTTCCCCGACCACCACAGGTCCACTCCCTTGGTGGGGCCTGGTGTGCGGCAGCGGTCGGTCTCGATCAGCGTGCCGTCGATGCTGACATGCTCGTGCCCGGCCATCTTCGCCCAACAGGGCCGATTCCAGGTTCGGCGCCCGGGACGCCAGCACATCGATACCCTCCTGCAGGTAGAAGTATCCGGTGGAGCCGCTGATCCCGTTATCCACCGCCAACTGTGTCATCCGGGTCCCGTCGAGAAACCAGCGCAGCACCAGCACCGCCTGCTCGAGCGTGCTCAACGCCCGCCTGCCCGTACGGGTACTACGTCGTGCCCGTTGCGCGTCCAGCAGGCAGGTCAGCGCCGCCACCGTGCGTTCGCTTGCGGGCAGCGTGGCCGTGTATGCCACACTCATCAAGCGCAGAGCCCCTATAAAGTTGATCTTTGGTCGGACCACTTTCCTGCCGGGGCTCTGCGTGTTTGCCCGCACCTCAACACCTTCGGCGCGTCACAGCCACAGTCACACACCGTCACAGACCGGTACGCGGAATGCTCACCGGGATGAACTCGGCGTGCCTACGCTGGAGGTCGGAAATCCCATAGGTCCGGAATCGGTGCTGGCTCAAAACGGGAATCGTCGATACGCTCGGTGTTGTCCGGTCTCGGCTTCGTCTGGGGGATTCGTGAACTCTCTGTATGTCGATCTCGCCACGTTGCTGGGTGTCGATCCTGATCGGGTCGTCGGTATCCCGACGGATCTGGAGATCTATCCCCTCGACGGTCTGCCCACACCGACCGCTCTGGCGTCCATCCGGTGGTGCATCGGCGACGGCAACGGCCATCCGTGTTTCCGTTCTGAGGACTGATCGTCGCCCAAAACCCGGGCGATCAGCGCATCGGATTCAAGCAGCACCTGCGGGCATCGGTGGTCCCGGGTGACGCGGTCTATGTGCTGTCCGAGGACGGTGCGATCGCATTGCATGGACCGATCGTGGAGTCGCTCGCACCGCTGCTGGATGGCAGCCGAACACCGGCGACGTTGCGCGACGCCGTGCCGGACAGCGATCCGGAGCAGATCGTGGGCGTGCTCGCCGGCCTCGCCGACGCCGGGCTTATCACGCTGCGGGCCGCGCCGCCATCCGAGCGAGCGTCTGATCTTGGCCGATCCGCCATCGCTTACTGGGACGCTTGCGGGATAGACGCAGCCGAGGCTTCGGCGGGTGTTGCCCAGGGCCATGTCCAATTGATCACTGTCGGGGTCGATCGCGGGCCGGCGGAGCAGGCGTTGTGGGAATGCGGTCTGAACCTGGCCACCGACGCAGACACCAACGTCGGCAAGGCAGAGCTTTCCGTTGTGCTGTGCGAGGATTACCTCGCCGACGGGCTGGCCGGCATCGATGCGGCGCATCGTGAGACCGGTCGGCCGTGGCTGCTGGCCAAGCTGACGGGTGCGCAGTTGTGGGTGGGCCCTGTGTTCACTCCGGGCGACGGTGCCTGCTGGCAGTGTCTGGCCGCACGACTGTGGGGAAATCGCCCCGCTGAGGCGCATGTGCGGGACGCGTTCGGTCTGTCCGGCGCTCTTGCCCGGCCGGAGGCGTCGATACCACCGCTGCGCACGATGGGGCTCGGCCTCGTCGCGCTGCAAGCCACGCAGTGGCTTGCCGGACACCGGTATCCGGGGCAGCGCAGCTTGTGGATCTTCGACAGCCGCGAGGTCAGTGGTCGCCCTCATGAGGTCGTCGCTCGTCCACAGTGCCCGGCATGCGGCAACCCCGAGTTGATCAGAGAGCAGGGTCGGCAGCCCGTCATTTATCGATCCCGGCCCAAAAGGCATCTGGGTAGCGGTGGTCATCGGGCACTGACACCAGAGCAGGTCTTGGCGCGATACCGGCACCTGGTCAGCCCGGTGACCGGAGTGATCAGGGAGATCCGGCGCGATCCGCGCGGCCCGACGTTCCTGAACTCGTTCAGCTCCGGGCCCAACGCCGCGCTGGGCATGCGTGGTGCCCGTCGGATTCGATCGGTGCTGCGGCAGGAGAACGGTGGCAAGGGCGTGACGCCTGAGGAAGCCGAGGTCGGTGCGCTCTGCGAGGCACTGGAACGGTACAGCGCCCGCCTGCAGGGTGACGAACTCCGAGTGCGCGGCAGTATCCGCACGCTGGGCGACGCCGCGATTCACCCCGACCGCTGCCAGCTGTTCCATTCCAGGCAGTTCACCGACCGGGCTCGATGGAACTCCGCCCACTCGGCTTCGCAGCGTGTCTGCGATCCGTTCGACGACGGGGCGATGCTGGACTGGACACCAGTCTGGTCGCTCACCCGGCAGAAACACCGGCTGCTCCCCACCGGGATGCTGTACTTCGGCACGCCCACCGGTGGTGGCCCGGTCTACGTGCTGGCCGACTCAAACGGCAACGCCGCCGGCTCCAGCATCGAGGACGCCATCCTGCAGGGAATGCTCGAGGTCGTGGAACGCGACGCGGTCGCCATATGGTGGTACAACCGCCTCCCGCGACCCGGAGTGGACCTCGACGCGTTCGGCGACACCTGGCTCGCCCAGTTGCGTGACGTCTACGCCGGACTCGGGCGCGAGGTCTGGGTCCTGGACGTGACAGCCGACCTGGGCGTGCCCACGATGGTCGCGGTGTCCCGGCGGACCGGGACTCCGCGCGAGGACATCATGTTCGGCTTCGGCGCACACTTCGACCCCGCGACCGCGCTGCGCCGCGCGCTCACCGAGCTCAACCAGCTCCTGCCGGCCGTCCTGGACCTTGACAACATGTCCGGGCAGGACGATCCGGATGCGATGCGCTGGTGGCAGCAGGCGACAGTCGCCGACCAGCCTTACCTCGTGCCCGACCCCGCCTTGCCCGCCCGCACACCCGCGGACTACTCATACGTTCACATGCCAGACCTCGCCGACGACATCGAAACGCTGCAAACCCGGCTCGAGAACGCCGGACTCGAGGTCCTCGTCCTTGACCAGACCCGTCCCGACGTCGGCCTGCCAGTGGTAAAAGTGATTGTGCCCGGTATGCGCGGGTTCTGGGCTCGACTCGCCCCCGGCCGGCTCTACGACGTGCCTCTCGAACTCGGCCAATTGACTACGCCGACCGAGTACCACGAGCTGAACCCTCTGCCGCTGTTCTGCTGAAGACACCGTCCTGAAACTTGATCTGTGGAAGGACCAAACTCATGCCGGGGTTCTGCGTCTTTGCGTTGCACCACAACACTTTCGGCGTGTCATCACCGCAACCACCCGGCCTCAGCCGCGAACGTCACCCACAGTCACAGAAGCTTACCCGGAAAGGCTCAATGGTCGCCGCCAATATCCGTTACGTCGTACTGGAATGTCAAAACAGCTATGCTGATAAACATGAAGAGATCCATCGGGCCGACGAGGCGGCCAAGGTTTGGACTGTTCAGGCTTTGGCTCGCCAGTCTCTGGAAATATAAATTCCTCTTCATCGGGCTCCTCGTGATCTTTTTTCGTGCCGCAGTGGCTTTTGACGTATTCGTCGCGCCGGACTATCAATACGTGTTCCCTGATCCAGGTTCGCAGGGTGCCACCGCTACTCTTGTGATCATCGGATCGATTATCACAGCCGTGTCAGCATTGATCACGGCCCTAGCCGCGCTGCTGAACGCCTTGACAGCCCGGCAAGCGGCGCAACGGGCAGCGGCGATAGCAAAAACTTCGACAGAGTCGACTCTATGGGTGCCGAACACTGTTGGACCCAAGCGTAAGCGCTCACGATGGCGCCGTTTCTAGATCACCGTCACGTCTGCGATTGAAGCCACTGCGGCAGG
>NZ_JAPZLD010000111.1:0-4313 GCF_030182635.1 Amycolatopsis ponsaeliensis | reverse complement strand
AGGCACCCGAGTCGGCGCTGGACGACGGCGCGGCCGCCGAGGAGGACGGCGCCGGGGCGCTGGAGCTGCCCGAAGAAGCGGTGTCGCTGCCGCTGCACGCGGTCAGGGTGAGGGCGGCGGCCGCGGTGAGGCCGATTCCGGCAATACGAAGCTTGCTCATGAAATTCACTCCATGGATTACGCGGCTGGGACGGGCGCTGAGCGGTTTCCGTCTTCTTGCTGGTGATTCGGAGCCCCGGCGCACCCGGATTGGTTGTGCGGAAAGGTTTTTCTCAGGCGGCCGTGAAGGTGACGTTGTGCCAGCCGGTCGCCCCGTCGGGCACGGTGCCGGCGCGCTGGTCGGTCTGCGTGTAGCCGGACTTGTCCGTGGCGCGGCAGAACACCTGGTGCACCCCGGCGGACAGGTCGACCTCGGCCCACCACATCCGCCAGGTATTCAGGTTGACCTCCTGCGACAGCATCGTCTCCTGCCACGGACCCTGGTCCACGCGCACCTCGACCTTTTCGATCCCGGTGTGCTGCGCCCAGGCGACCCCGGCGACGCGCACCTTTCCCTTCGGCACGTTGGCGAAACCGCGGTGGGAGTCGAACCGCGACTCCGTCTTGATCGGCGCCTCCCGGCTCCACCCCCGCTTCAGCCAGTAGGCCTGGCGCGCGTCCCACGTGGTGACCTCGATGTCCACGACCCATTTCGTCGCCGACACGTACCCGAACAGACCGGGGGTGACCAGCCGCGCCGGGAACCCGTGTTGCAGCGGCAACGGTTCGCCGTTCATGCCGATCGCGAGCATCGCCCCACGGCCGCGGTCCTGCGCCGCCGCGACGGGCGTACCCGACGTCCAGCCGTCGACGCTGGTGCAGAACAGCTGCTCGGCGCCGGGTTTCACGCCGGCTTCCTGCAAGAGGTCGGCCAGGTCGACGCCGATGAAGTTCGACGTGGACACGTAATCGCCGCCGACCTCGTTGGACACGCACGTCATCGTGACGGTGCGCTCGACCAGCGGCCGGCTGCGGATGTCCTGGTAGCTGTAGCGGATCTCGCGGTCGACCATGCCGTGCAGCCGCAGGCTCCAGTCCTCTGTGCGCACCTGCGGCACCGACAACGCAGTGTCCACGCGGTAGAACTTGTCGTTCGGCGTCAGGGACGGCGGGGTGCCGAGCTTCGAGAAATCCGCGTCGGCCGGGATCATCGGCGCCGTCCGCGCCGGGACGAGCTTGCCGACCGCCTCCCGGGACGCCGTCGCGTCGCGGGACGAGCTGATCAGCTGCCCGCCGAGCCCGGCCGCGCCGGCACCGACGACGACACCCGCGCCGCCGAGCAGGAACCGCCGCCGGGACGTCCCGGTCTTCTCGTCCGACTCCGGATCGCGCCACACACGCGGTGCGATCCGGTGCAGCACCAAGAAAACGGCGATGCCGACGACCAGGCTTGCGATCGGCGCGAGCAGCGCCACTGCCGTCAGGTCCGGTCGCTCGAAGACGGCAAAGGCACCGACCAGCCCGAAGAGGCCGATAGCCACGAGGCCGGGCACCGGCGACCGTCGCGAAAGGACACCCGCGAGCGCGGCGACACCCACCATGACCACGGCCATGCTGCCCAGCAGCACCAGCTTGTCGTAGGTGCCGAACGTGCGGACGGCGAAGTCCTTCAGCTCGACCGGGGTCAGGTCGATCGCGCCGTTGCCCACCGCCAGGTACGGCGAGGCGTTGATGCTGATGAACCCCGCGACCAGATGCCCCGCGGCCAACGCGGCGGCCAGTGCCAGGATCCCGGTGAACGCGGCCGCGAAGAACCGCAGCCGTATCTTCCCCGATGGCGCGGGCTTCTCGGGTCGGGCCAGTTCGGTGGCGGTCATGCGAGTCATTCGGCTCCGCGGCACCGGGGGTATTGGTGCCGTGACCTTCCCGACACCCACGACCACCCCGCTGGGTGAGCGGGTGGATCAATCGAGGCGGCGACCAATACGCGTCGCCGCCGACCTCGAAAGTCCGGAGACAGGCCGCTCGCAACGACCCGCTCGCGTCACAGGCTCGGCTCCGGCCGGGAAGGATTCAGCATGGCCGCCGCACGCGCCACCACCGTAGCCGTCCTCCGCCCACCCGCGGGCACGAGCCCGGACGTGCCGACCGCGCCCGAGGAACTCCTCGGGCGATCCGCACTCGGCGACGAGGAGGCTTTCGCCCTGCTCTACGACCAGCTCGTGAGCCCGATCTTCGGGACTGTGATGCAGGTGCTGCGCAACCGCGCACAGTCCGAAGAGGTCACCCAAGAGGTGCTGCTCGAGATCTGGCGCAAGGCAGCCCAGTTCGACCCCGCGCGGGCGAAGGTCAGCACCTGGGCCCTGACGATCGCCCACCGCCGGGCGATCGACCGGGTCCGCTCCGAACAGTCCGCCCGCAACCGGCAGGAACGATCCGACCTCCTCGACATGCGGCGCCCGTACGACGACGTCGCCGAATCCACGTTGTCCACTGTGGATCGCGATCTGGTCCGGCAGGCGTTGTCCGTCCTCACCGATCTGCAGCGGGAGTCGATCCTGCTGGCCTATTTCCAGGGACTCACCTGCCGTGAGGTCGCCGACAAGCTCGGCGTCAAGATCGGCACCGTCAAGACCCGCATGCGCGACGGCATGATCCGCCTGCGGGACGCGTTGGGAGCGACACGATGACCGCCGCCGAAGTCCACACCCTCACCGGTGCCTACGTCCTCGACGCCGTCACCGACCTCGAACGCGCCGCGTTCGACCGGCATCTGGCCGAATGCCCGACCTGCGCCGCGGAGGTCCGGGAGTTCCGGGAGACCGCCGCCCGCCTCGGCGCCGCGATGAACGCTGCCCCCGGCACGAGTTTGCGCAGCCGCGTTCTCACCGCCGTCGCCGAAACCCGGCAGCTCCCGCCCCGGGTGGACAATGCTCCGGCCACCGGACGGGCCTGGCGCAAACGCGCCACGGCAGTCGCCGCGTCGATCGCTGCCGCCGCGGCGATCCTGGTCGGCGGTGTCGGCATCGGCCTGTCGCAGGTGGACGGCACACCGGCGCCGGTCGCCGGCTTCGCCCAGGTCCAGGAGGCCTCGGACGCGGTGACCGTGCGGGCCGACGGCAGCGGCGGCGGGTCGGCCACCGCGACCCTGTCCCGGCAGCTGGGTCGGGTCGTCGTGGCCGAGCAGGGGCTGCCCGCGCTCGACGCCGCGCACTCCTATCAGGTGTGGCTGACCGGGCCGCGCGGCCCGCAATCGGCCGGGCTGCTGCCGGCCGGCGACGGGACGCTCACCGCCGTCCTCCCGGGCGACACCGACCGGATCGCCATCACCACCGAACCCGCGGCAGGCTCTCCGCAGCCGACCACGGCCCCGGTCGCACAGCTCCCGCTGGCCTGATCGAGCCGATCGGCTCGGATGTGGGTGACCCGCACGGCCTCACAAGCGGCGCCGGCGGAGCACTACTGGGCACCGCGGCGCGCGGTGGACCAATCCGTTGCCCGCCTCTGGCACGAACGCGAAAGGGAGACTGGAGGAGGCCGGATCGCGGATGGACTTGGACGATGAGCTGACCGGGTTGTGCCGACGGGTCGCGGCCGCGGCGGAGATCACGGTTCCCCTCCGCGACCGGCCCGACCTGCGCCAGGTGAGAACCGCGGTCATGGAAGCACTGACGTTCGGCGCGCACCCGGCCGACAACTTCGGCGGCGTGCTTCTCGTGATGGACGAGCTGGTGAGCAACGCCTACCGACACACCAGCGCGGTACGCCGGCTGCGGGTCACCCGTGCGGCCGGTACTTTCCTGATCGAGGTCAGCGACCACGATCCCGTGGTGCACCAGGTCCGGGCGCGGGAGTTCGGATGCGGCGCGTACGGACTCCGCCTCGTCGCTCAGCTGTCACTCGACTGGGGCGTCCGCGCGGACAGCGACGGCAAGGTGGTGTGGGCAATCGTCCCGATCGGTGTCCGCCCCTCCGAGATGTAGTGGTCCGCTGCCTTCACCAGTCTGTGGATCATCCCCTTCACCTGATCGGGTTATTCGTGAAGCCGGACCTGTCCGCTGCCGCGGCGGCCGCGAATACAGCACAACGAACCGCCGAAACGTTCCGGCGGTCAGCATCGAACCATCGGCACCGGGTCGTCCACAGTGGACTTCCCGGCCGCTCACTAGGAGTGATTTCTGTGACCAAGCTTCGTGTCGCCGGCATCGGTCTCGCCGCGGCTGCCGCGCTGACCCTGACCGCCTGTGGCAGCAGCGACACCGCGTCCTCGGGCAGCTCCAGCAGCGCCCCGGCCCCGACCAGCGCTCCGAGCACCGCCGGCTCGACCGGATCGC
>NZ_JAPZLD010000110.1:0-5232 GCF_030182635.1 Amycolatopsis ponsaeliensis | reverse complement strand
CAGGCTTAGCTTCCGGGTTCGGAATGGGACCGGGCGTTTCCCTGACGCTAAAACCACCGAAACACTATCAAACAACCACACCCCCCACAAACACGAGGGCCGTGTGGTGTTTCAGAACCGTAGAGTGGATGCGTAACACCTTCGTAGACAAGTCCTCGGCCTATTAGTACCAGTCAACTCGACAACACATTACTGCGCTTCCATTTCTGGCCTATCAACCCAATGGTCTATTGGGAGCCTTAACCCACAAAGGGGTGGGATACCTCATCTTGGAACAGGCTTCCCGCTTAGATGCCTTCAGCGGTTATCCCTTCCGAACGTGGCCAACCAGCCATGCCCTTGGCAGAACAACTGGCACACCAGAGGTTCGTCCGTCCCGGTCCTCTCGTACTAGGGACAGCCTTCCTCAAGTATCCTACGCGCGCGGCGGATAGGGACCGAACTGTCTCACGACGTTCTAAACCCAGCTCGCGTGCCGCTTTAATGGGCGAACAGCCCAACCCTTGGGACCTACTCCGGCCCCAGGATGCGACGAGCCGACATCGAGGTGCCAAACCATGCCGTCGATATGGACTCTTGGGCAAGATCAGCCTGTTATCCCCGGGGTACCTTTTATCCGTTGAGCGACACCCCTTCCACCAGGAGGTGCCGGATCACTAGTCCCGACTTTCGTCCCTGCTCGACATGTCTGTCTCACAGTCAAGCTCCCTTGTGCACTTGCACTCAACACCTGATTGCCAACCAGGCTGAGGGAACCTTTGGGCGCCTCCGTTACTCTTTAGGAGGCAACCGCCCCAGTTAAACTACCCATCAGGCACTGTCCCTGAACCAGATCATGGCCCGAGGTTCAGATTCCCAATTCGACCAGAGTGGTATTTCAACAACGACTCCACAGTAACTAGCGTCACCGCTTCACAGTCTCCCACCTATCCTACACAAGCCGAACCGAAAACCAATACCAAACTATAGTAAAGGTCCCGGGGTCTTTCCGTCCTGCCGCGCGTAACGAGCATCTTTACTCGTAGTGCAATTTCGCCGGGCCTGTGGTTGAGACAGCCGGAAAGTCGTTACGCCATTCGTGCAGGTCGGAACTTACCCGACAAGGAATTTCGCTACCTTAGGATGGTTATAGTTACCACCGCCGTTTACTGGCGCTTAAATTCTCAGCTTCACCCACCAAAGTGGATTAACCGGTCCTCTTAACGTTCCAGCACCGGGCAGGCGTCAGTCCATATACATCGTCTTGCGACTTCGCATGGACCTGTGTTTTTAGTAAACAGTCGCTTTCCGCTGGTCTCTGCGGCCACCCACCCCTAGCCCGAGAAAGGCTTCAGGATGTTTGGCCCCCCTTCTCCCGAAGTTACGGGGGCATTTTGCCGAGTTCCTTAACCACAGTTCACCCGATCGCCTTGGTATTCTCTACCTGACCACCTGTGTTGGTTTGGGGTACGGGCCGTGCATGCACTCACTAGAGGCTTTTCTCGGCAGCATAGGATCACTCTACTTCGCCTCAAACGGCTACGCATCACGTCTCAGCCTATACGGAACACGGATTTGCCTATGTTCCGGCCTACACGCTTACACCAGTACTACCACTCACTGGCGGAGCTACCTTCCTGCGTCACCCCATCGCTTGACTACTACGAAATCAGGTCCCACGCTCCACACACCATCATCCACCCGAAGGCTTCAAACAGCGGCTTTGGGTGGTTAGTATCAAACGCCTCGTCATGGGCGCACATGCTCGGGTACGGGAATATCAACCCGTTGTCCATCGACTACGCCTGTCGGCCTCGCCTTAGGTCCCGACTTACCCTGGGCGGATTAGCCTGGCCCAGGAACCCTTGGTCATCCGGCGGCAGAGTTTCTCACTCTGCATTCGCTACTCATGCCTGCATTCTCACTCCCACACCCTCCACCGCTAGCTTCCGCCACGGCTTCCCTGGATGCAGGACGCTCCCCTACCCATCCATACCACTAGACAAGAGACTCAAGGCCTCAAGCCGATGTATTGCATGAATGACACAGCTTCGGCGGTGTGCTTAAGCCCCGCTACATTGTCGGCGCAGGACCACTTGACCAGTGAGCTATTACGCACTCTTTCAAGGGTGGCTGCTTCTAAGCCAACCTCCTGGTTGTCTGGGCAATCCCACATCCTTTCCCACTGAGCACACACTTAGGGGCCTTAGCTGGTGTTCTGGGCTGTTTCCCTCTCGACGACGAAGCTTATCCCCCGCCGTCTCACTGCCGCACTCTCACACCACGGTATTCGGAGTTTGGTTGATTTCGGTAACCCGGTAAGGCCCCTAGACCATCCAGTAGCTCTACCCCCGTGGTGAAACATGCGACGCTGCACCTAAATGCATTTCGGGGAGAACCAGCTATCACGGAGTTTGATTGGCCTTTCACCCCTACCCACAGCTCATCCCCTCAGTTTTCAACCTAAGTGGGTTCGGGCCTCCACGACGTCTTACCGTCGCTTCACCCTGGCCATGGGTAGATCACTCCGCTTCGGGTCTAGACCACGCGACTACATTCGCCCTATTCAGACTCGCTTTCGCTACGGCTACCCCACACGGGTTAACCTCGCCACGCAGCACTAACTCGCAGGCTCATTCTTCAAAAGGCACGCCATCACCATTACAGCTCTGACGGCTTGTAGGCACACGGTTTCAGGTACTCTTTCACTCCCCTCCCGGGGTACTTTTCATCTTTCCCTCACGGTACTCGTCCGCTATCGGTCTTCAGGAAGTATTTAGGCTTACCGGGTGGTCCCGGCAGATTCACAGCAAATTCCACGAGCTCGCTGCTACTCGGGAACACCACCAAGGTCCTTGAAACTGGTTTTCGCGTACGGGGCTCTCACCCACTCCGGCCCGCCATCCCAAGCGGTTCCACTAACCAGCACAACAACCCGAAAAGATGTCAGTCCTTTCAAGGTGGGTCCCACAACACCGCATACACAACGCCTGACAGCTTGACATATACACGGTTTAGCCTCTTCCGCTTTCGCTCGCCACTACTCACGGAATCACGGTTGTTTTCTCTTCCTACGGGTACTGAGATGTTTCACTTCCCCGCGTTCCCTCCACACACCCTATATATTCAGGTGCGGGTAACACCACATCACTGGTGCTGGGTTTCCCCATTCGGAAATCCTCGGATCACAGCTCGGTTGACAGCTCCCCGAGGCTTATCGCAGCCTCCTACGTCCTTCATCGGCTCCTGAAGCCAAGACATCCACCATGTGCCCTTAACAACTTGACCACAAAGATGCTCGCATCCACTCTACAGTTCTCAAACACCACACCAGAAACAAACAACGTTCCAGGGCTGTGTCCAGCCCTGAGGCGTGTTGCCTCAGGACCCAACAGTGTGCTTCATGAACAATCACCCTCCAAGGCGCCGGCCCTCCGTTCCACGACCCTTACGGATCAGTACTAGGCGAGGCATTGCCAACCAAGAGTGACCATAACCAGTAGTTCCACAATTCCTTGAGCAACCGAGGCAACACTGCATTCGAGTGTTAAACCCCAGCCACCCCACGCTCTTGGTCCGGGTATCCCGGGAACATGGATGTGTTGTGCTCCTTAGAAAGGAGGTGATCCAGCCGCACCTTCCGGTACGGCTACCTTGTTACGACTTCGTCCCAATCGCCAGTCCCACCTTCGACCACTCCCTCCCCCGAAGGGGTTGGGCCATGGGCTTCGGGTGTTACCGACTTTCATGACGTGACGGGCGGTGTGTACAAGGCCCGGGAACGTATTCACCGCAGCGTTGCTGATCTGCGATTACTAGCGACTCCGACTTCACGCAGTCGAGTTGCAGACTGCGATCCGAACTGAGACCGGCTTTAAGGGATTCGCTCCACCTCGCGGTATCGCAGCCCTCTGTACCAGCCATTGTAGCATGTGTGAAGCCCTGGACATAAGGGGCATGATGACTTGACGTCATCCCCACCTTCCTCCGAGTTGACCCCGGCAGTCTCCCACGAGTCCCCGCCATAACGCGCTGGCAACGTAGGATAAGGGTTGCGCTCGTTGCGGGACTTAACCCAACATCTCACGACACGAGCTGACGACAGCCATGCACCACCTGTACACCAACCACAAGGGAAGCCCCATCTCTGGGGATGTCTGGCGCATGTCAAGCCCAGGTAAGGTTCTTCGCGTTGCATCGAATTAATCCACATGCTCCGCCGCTTGTGCGGGCCCCCGTCAATTCCTTTGAGTTTTAGCCTTGCGGCCGTACTCCCCAGGCGGGGCGCTTAATGCGTTAGCTACGGCACGGACAACGTGGATGTCGCCCACACCTAGCGCCCAACGTTTACAGCGTGGACTACCAGGGTATCTAATCCTGTTCGCTCCCCACGCTTTCGCTCCTCAGCGTCAGTATCGGCCCAGAGACCCGCCTTCGCCACCGGTGTTCCTCCTGATATCTGCGCATTTCACCGCTACACCAGGAATTCCAGTCTCCCCTACCGAACTCAAGTCTGCCCGTATCGACCGCACGCTCCACGTTAAGCGTGGAGATTTCACGGCCGACGCGACAAACCGCCTACGAGCTCTTTACGCCCAATAAATCCGGACAACGCTCGCACCCTACGTATTACCGCGGCTGCTGGCACGTAGTTAGCCGGTGCTTCTTATCCAGGTACCGTCACTTGCGCTTCGTCCCTGGCGAAAGAGGTTTACAACCCGAAGGCCGTCATCCCTCACGCGGCGTCGCTGCATCAGGCTTGCGCCCATTGTGCAATATTCCCCACTGCTGCCTCCCGTAGGAGTCTGGGCCGTGTCTCAGTCCCAGTGTGGCCGGTCACCCTCTCAGGCCGGCTACCCGTCGTCGCCTTGGTAGGCCATTACCCCACCAACAAGCTGATAGGCCGCGGGTTCATCCTGCACCGCCAGAACTTTCAACCACCCACCATGCGGTAGGAGGTGATATCCGGTATTAGACCTCGTTTCCAAGGCTTATCCCAGAGTGCAGGGCAGATTACCCACGTGTTACTCACCCGTTCGCCACTCATCCCCACCCGAAAGTGGTTCAGCGTTCGACTTGCATGTGTTAAGCACGCCGCCAGCGTTCGTCCTGAGCCAGGATCAAACTCTCCAACAATGAACAGTTTAATCGAGGCAAAATACTTTGCTCTCAAAGGAACCTCATACGAGGTTCAATACATAAGCTCTACTGGCTTAGTTCACTAGCACACTGTTGAGTTCTCAAGCAACACAC
>NZ_JAPZLD010000109.1:0-5845 GCF_030182635.1 Amycolatopsis ponsaeliensis | reverse complement strand
CTTCGGGTTCCGTATGCCCGGGTCCCTGATGGCGCTGGCCATGCTCGCCCTCGGTGGTCACCGACCCGATCTCCCAGGCCGGTGACCACCCACACATCAATACGAAGAGCCTCTTAAGTCCATGAAGGTGCCCCTCATGGAAGCGGCTCAGACGGTCAGCGTCCAGGAGGACAGGTAACCGGTGTCGGCCGGGCCGACGTCGCGCAGCCGCAGCTGCCAGGCACCGTTCGCGACCTCCGAAGAGGCGTTGACGGTGTAGGTGGTGTCGAGGTTCGGCGTCGAGTCGCTGCTGGAGTTCTTCAGCCGGTACGCCGTGCCGTCCGGGGCGACGAGGTCGATGACCAGGTCACCGCGGTAGGTGTGGGTGATGTGCACCTCGACCTTGGTGGCGTTGGACGCGTTGCGCGCGCAGCCGCCCACGGTCGCGGTGCTGTTCACCGCGGCACCCGGGTAGTCCGGGATGCTCAGCTGAGTCCCGTTGGTCACCGGCGCGCACGACGAAGTGCCGACGCCGAGCGAGAACGACGCCGTGTGGTCGACGCTCGCGCCGTCCGCTGTCACGGTGACCGGGAAGGTGCCGGTCGGGGTGCTCGACGACGTCGTGATGGTCAGCGTCGAGGAACCGCCCGACTGGACGGTCGCCGGGCTGAACGACGCCGTCGCGCCGGCGGGCAGGCCCGAAGCCGACAGCGAGATCGACTGCGCGCTGCCGGACGTCGTCGCGGTGCTGACGGCGACCTGCAGCGACTGTCCGGGTTGGACGGTCCCGGCGGTCGGGTTCAGGTTCACCGAGAAGTCGTTGCCCTGCGTCGTCGCGACGGCCAGCTTCCACAGCGCGTACCCGATCGCGTCGCTGTTCTTCTCCAGCGGCGCGTCCGGGATGTTCGACGTCGTGTCGCAGGCGCGGTGGTAGCAGTTGTCGAAGGCCGCACCCGCGGTGCCGCCCCACTTCTGCGCCTGCGCCGAGCTCTTGATGTCGCCGGCGCCGGTGGCCAGGCCGCCGACCGGGATGCCCGCGCTCTTGAACGACGCGTGGTCGGAGCGGCCGTCGCCTTCGCTGTCGCCCTCGGTCTGGATGCCGATGGACGAGAAGTACTCGTCGAAGATCGCCTTGACCGAAGCGACGTCGTCGTAGACGAAGTAGCCCCAGTTCTTCGAGCCGATCATGTCGAAGTTGAGGTAGGTCTTGATCTTCGTGCGCTCGGCGCTGGGCAGGTTGTTGACGTAGTACTTCGAGCCGACCAGACCCGACTCTTCGTCGGCCCACCAGCCGAAGCGCACGCGCTTGGCCATTGCGGGGTTGGTGCGGGCCAGCGTCAGCGCGGTCTCGAGGATCGACGCACTGCCGGAGCCGTTGTCGTTGATGCCGGGGCCGGCGCTCACGCTGTCGAGGTGCGCGCCCAGCATGATGACCTGGCTCGCGTCACCCTGCGGCCACTCCGCGATCAGGTTCTGCGACTGCCCGATGCAGCTGGTGCAGGTCTGCCGCGTCGTGGTGTACCCGGCGTTCTTGAGCAGGTTTTCCACGTAGGTAACGGAAGCCGCGTAACCGGCGCCGCGCGGCGAGCGCGTGCCGCCGTTGTTGTTCGCGATCGTCTGCAGCTGGTTGAGGTGGGTCTTGATGTTGGCCAGCGAGATGTCCGGCGCGGCGAGCGCCGTGGCGGGCGCGGCGGTGGCCGCTGGCGCGCTGACAACGCCCAACACGGCGGCCAGGGCGGTGACCCCGGCGCCGATCTTGCTCTTCCACTTCATGGCGGTGAGTTCCTTCTACTGGGGGTAGGGGAGAACCGCCGTTAAGGCCACCTTACGGGCGTCAGACGCCCGTAAGGTGGCCTTAACGGCACTGCGGAACTGCTACACGGTCAACGTCCAGGAGGACAGGTAACCGGTGTCGGCGGGGCCGACGTCTCGGATGCGGAGCTGCCACGCGCCGTTCGCGGCTTCCGAAGAAGCGTTGACGGTGTAGGTGGTGTTGATGTTCGGCGTCGAGCTGGAGCTGGAGTTCTTCAGCCGGTAGGCGGTGCCGTCCGGCGCGACCAGGTCGAGGACCAGGTCACCGCTGTAGGTGTGGGTGATGTGCACCTCGACCTTGGTGGCGTTCGACGCGTTGCGTGCGCAGCCCGCCACGGTGCTGGTGCTGCTGACCGCCGCACCCGGGTAGTCCGGGATGGTCAGCTGGGTCCCGTTGGTCACCGGGGCGCACGACCCGGTGGTACCGACGGTGAGCGAGAACGTAGCCGTGTGGTCAGTGCTGGCCCCGTCCGCGGTGATGGTGATCGGGAAGCTGCCGGTCGGGGTGGACGACGTCGTCGCGACGGTCAGCGTCGAGGTGCCACCGGACTGGATGGTGGCCGGGCTGAACGACGCGGTCGCGCCGGCCGGCAGGCCCGAGGCGGACAGCGTGATCGACTGCGCCGCGCCGGAGGTGATCGCGGTGCTGAGGGTGGTGGTCGCCGAGGCGCCCGGCTGCACGGAACCCGAAGCCGGGTTCAGCGCGACGGAGAAGTCCGGCCCGCCGCCGCTGCACGAGGTCGGCTCACCGGTCGCGGTGGTGACGGAGACGGCGTCCCACGCGGCCTTGGTGGCGTTGTACTCGGTGCAGCTGCCCGGGAAGAGCGCGATCGCGGCTTCGAGGGTCGCCTTGCGGGCGGCCTTGTGGTTCCACGACGAGGTCTTCTTCAGCAGGCCGTTGTAGAAGATCTTGCCTGCCTTCTGGATGCCGACCCCGGTGACGCTGGAGCTGTTGCAGGTCGGGCTGTTCGGCTTGCCGCCACCGGGCGCGGAGCCCTCGGCGAGCAGGTAGAACCAGTGGTTCTGCGGGCCGGCCGCCGCGTGCACCTCGGTGCTGGGGATCGACGACGAGTAGCAGTTCGGGTCGCCGACCAGCGACGGCTGGTACATGTAGCGGATCGGGCCGTCGCCGACCAGGTTGACACCCTCGCCGACCTGGTAGTCCGGGACGTCCTTCGGGTTGTTGGCGTACGCCTCGGTCAGCGCGCCGAAGATGTCCCCGGTCGACTCGTTCATGCCGCCGTTCTCGTTGCCGGAACCGGCACCGCCCGGGGTGAACTGGAAGATGCCGTGCCCGAACTCGTGGCCGACGACGTCCATCGAGGTGGCCTGGCGCTGGTTGTCCTGCGAGTGCCCGAAGTGGGTCGAGGAGCCGTTCCAGTAGGCGTTGACGTCACTGAGGCCGACGGACGCCGGGTAGCCGGTGCCGCTGCCGTTGATGCCGTTGCGGCCCAGCCACTCCGACAGCATCTTCCACTCGGTCTGCACGCCGAAGAGCGTGTCGACGCAGGCGGTTTCGAGGTCCGTGCCGGTGCCGTTGCCCCACGCGTTGTCGGTGCCGCTGTAGACGGACCCGCCCTCGCGGCCGCAGCTGATGCCGGTGCGGCCCGGGTCGCGCAGGGTGTAGGTGGTGCCGGACTGCGTGGTGTCGATGGAGACGTTGCCGACGTAATAGCTGTTGCCGGTGCCGGCGACGTTCACCGTGCTCGGCTGGGCCTGGGTGCGTGCCCCGGAGGCGAACGTCTTGACGTCGTCGCGCTTGTCGAGGACCGCGCCGGTGGCGGCGTCGACGAAGACGTGCAGGTTGCTCGGCGCGGTGGCGGTGCGCCCGGCGACGACGACCTCGTAGGCGAGCTTGGGGCTCGCCCCGGCCAGCACGACCTTCTCCGGCGTGCTCACACTGTCCACAGTGGGCAGTAGAGCGCGCGCGGTGGCCGCGGCCTTCGCGGCGTCGAGCGCGGCCTGCGTCCCGACGGTGATGGCCGCGGTCTCGGCGGCGCTGGTGCCGCGGACGCGCCCGGCGCCGTCGGCGACGACGACCGCGTCCCCGCCCACGACCCGCAGGCCCTGGTAGGTCCGCTGGTAGGCGCCGTAGAACAGGCCGCCGCCACCGGCGGTGAGCCCGATGCGCTGGAACGATTCGGCCGGCCCGCGCTTGAGTGCGTCGAGCCCGCTCGCGGCCGCTTGGTCGGCGGCGCGAGCGGCGGCCACGTCCGGGGCGGCGGGCTGGGCCGCCGGGGTCGCGCTGGCCGGTGCCACCGGCAGCGCGAGTGTCATGGCGAGCCCGGCGGCGGCCGCCAAGCCCGTTCTGAACCCACGATGGGTCATCGAAGTCTTCCTTCCACGAAGGCAGGACGAGGGGAGCGGTGCGGGGAAAAGGGGGACGTGTCCGGCGTGCTAACAGCAGGTATGCGTCCGGACGCATCCGAGTAAAGGATCAGCGGATCGGAGCGTCAATGCGCCGAACGGACCAACGCCGCGTTCCGGATTCGCCGGTCAATTCGTACAAACCCCGCCCGTGCTGGGGATTCTCCGCGCATTCCGCACCGGAACGACTTTCGTAGGGACTGTTCCGGACACCATCCGAACGCCGGAAGCTCTCGATCACCGGGAATCGTTAGTACTGCTCAGGAAAACGATGTCAGTCCGCTTCGGCGCCGAGCGCGAGCAGCCCGTTCCGCAGCACGTTCGCGGCCTCTTCCGCCCGGCCGGTCTCACCCAGGAGCACGCTCAGCGTCCGCAAAGCGCGCGCCAGCACCCCTCGCGCCCCGAGCCCGGTGGCGAGCTCCACGGCTGCTCGCAGGTACTCCGCCGCGCCCCGGGCGTCGCCGCGGGCGCGCGCCAGTGACCCCAGCTGCAGCCGCAGCTCCGCCGCCAGCGCCGTGCCCGCCACGACGGCCGGGCGGACCTGGTCGAGCAACGCGCCCGCCGTCTCCAGCCGGCCCGCCGCCAGGTACTCCGCTGCCAGCTCGACCGTGATCGCCGGGACGTCGGCAGGCCACGCCGTTTCCCGCGCCGCGCCGAGGTCGGCCAGCGCGCCCTCGACGTCGCCCGCGCGGCCGCGGACCCGGGCCCTGGCCAGCAGGCAGTGCGCCATCGCCGGGTGCAGGGCGCGTTCCTGCATCAGGTCGTAGGCCGCTGCGACGGACGCGGCCGCGTCGGCGAACCGGTCGGCCGCCAGGTGGCTGCGGCACACCTCGACGTGGCTGCGGGTCAGCTCGGCCAGCACCGCCGGGCCGCCCCGGGTGAGCCGCAGCGCGGACTCGGCATACTCCGCGGCCCGCTCCAGGTCGCCCTGACGCAGGTGCCGCTCGGCGAGACACGCTCGGAGCGTCAGCAGCATCGACGGCTGCGGATACCCGTCGCGCAGCAGCTCCGCGTGGCAGGTTTCCAGCAGGTGCAAGGAATACTGCGCCTCGCCCCAGCCGCTCAGCACCGCCGCGCGCAGCGGCACGACCATCGCGCGCACCGGCGGCGGCTCGCCCGACAACGCCGTCTCGGCTTCCGCGACGTACTTCGTGCGGGCGTCGCCGGTGGAGTACCCGGCCAGCCACAGCAGCGCGATGCCCGCCTGCCGCGGCCGGTCCAGGCGTTCGGCGCGGCGCCGGATCCGCTGCATCCGCGGGGTCGCGCGGCGGGCGTCGCCGGCCAGGAACCGGTCCGCCGTCTCGATCAGCTCGAGGTCGAGTTCCAGGAGCTCCCGGGGCGAGCTGCCGCCGAGCAGCTCGTCCGGGTCGATGCCCAGCTGCTGGGCGAAGAACCGCAGCGCGTCACCCGACGGTGTCCGCGCGCCGGTCTCGACCGACGACACGTACGCCGCGGAGTACTGCGGCCCGGCCAGTTCGCGCTGCGTGAGCCCGCGCTCGGTGCGCAGCTCACGCAGGCGTTCACCGACGCTGTCGCTCACTCGGCCCGCCTTTCCACCGGTTCAGGGTAGGCCGCGCGGGGGGGGGGGGGGGGCCCCCCCCCCCCCCGCCCCGGGACGCACGCGCCCCCCGGGCGCCCCCCCCCCCCCCCCGGGGGGGGCCGGGGGCGCGCCCCCCGGCGGGACGAC
>NZ_JAPZLD010000108.1:0-7350 GCF_030182635.1 Amycolatopsis ponsaeliensis | reverse complement strand
TTCCGCACACCCGAATCCCTCATGGCACTGGCCATGCTCTCCCTGGGCGGCCACCGACCCGAACTACCAGGCCGATGACCACCCACACATCAATACGAAGAGCCCCTTAAGAGCCATGAGGGTGCCCCTCATGTCAGGTGCGGACGGTCGTACTGTCCAAATAGGTCAGTACCGCGCGGATGCGGCGGTTCTGGTCGCGGCTGGCTTCGAGGCCGAGCTTGGCGAAGATGTTGCTGATGTGGTTCTCCACCGCGCCCTGGGTCACCACCAGGTTCTTCGCGATGGCCGCGTTCGACAGGCCCTGCGCCATCTCTCCGAGGACCTCCGTCTCGCGGGCCGTCAGGCCTTCCAGGGGGTCGCGGTTGCGGGACAGCATCTGGGCAACGACGTCGGGGTCGATCGCCGAGCCGCCGCCGGCCACGCGCCGGACCGCCTCGAGGAAGTCGGCCACATCGGCGACGCGTTCCTTCAGCAGATAACCGACGCCGGACGTGCCTTCGGCGATCAGTTCGACCGCGTAGCTGCCCTCGACGTACTGCGAGACCACCAGCACCGGCAGGCCCGGGACCTCCTTGCGCGCCGCGATCGCGGCGCGGATGCCCTCGTCGGTGAACGTCGGGGGCATCCGGACGTCGGCGATGACGAGGTCCGGCTGGTGCTCGCGGACGGCGACGAGCAGGTCGTCGCCGTTGGACACGGCGGCCGCCGTCTCGATGCCGACGTCGGCGAGCAGGCTCTGCACGCCGGCCCGCAGCAGGACGGAGTCTTCGGCGATGACGACACGCATTTCGCTCTCCCGGGAGTTCACCAGCGGACGGGCAGGTCGGCGCGCACCACCGTGGGCCCGCCCACCGGGCTGACCACGGTGAGCACGCCGTCGATGGTCGCGGCCCGGTCGGCGAGCCCGGCCAGGCCGCCGCCGGGACGGACGGACGCGCCGCCGTGACCGTTGTCGATGATCTCGACGACCACGGTCTCGTCGTCACGGGTCACGCGCACCGACGCGCGGTCGGCGCCGGCGTGCTTGGCGATGTTGGTCAGCGTCTCGCTGACGATGAAGTACGTCGTGGTCTCCACCGGCGCCGGCGGGCGCGGGTCGACGGTCACCTCGACGTCGACCGGGATCGGCATCCGCGCGGTGAGCGACGACAGCGCCGCGTCCAGGCCGCGGTCCTGCAGCACCGGCGGGTAGATCCCGCGGGCGAGGTCGCGCAGCTCCGACACTGCGAGCTTGGCGTCCGCGTGCGCCGCGCCGATCAGCTCGCGCACAGCTATCGGGTCATCCAGGTCCAGCTTCAGCTGGGCACGCCCCAGGCTCATCGCGACGGACACCAGCCGCTGCTGGGCGCCGTCGTGCAGGTCGCGTTCGATGCGCCGGCGTTCGGCCTCGACCGCGTCGACGCCGCGGGCGCGCGAGTCGCTCAGCTGCCGGGTGCGGGCTTCCAGCTGTGCCGTGCGGTCCGGTCCCAGCATCGACGCCGTCAGCGCGGCGTGCAGGGCCCCGATCCGTGGCGCGACGAAGATCCCGAACGGCGGCACGGCGACCGACACGATCCCGGCGACGAACTCCACGATGCCCAGCGGGAACGCGAGCAGCACGTAGTTCACCTCGCGCCAGGTGGCCTGGTCCACCAGCCGGACCTGCCACGTCTGCAGCAGCCCCGGCCCGTGCTCCCGGCGCCGCGGCGGCGGCACGTCGACGCCGAGCATGGTGTGGACCCAGCGCCGCTCCAGGCGGGCGAAGCTCTGGACGAGCGAGGTGGCGGTGATGAGGATCGGGATGCCGACCCACAGCATGGTGGTGGCGATGCCGAGGAGCATGGTGACCAGGACGACCACGAAGGCGGCGATCCGCAGCGGCAGGCTCCCGATGAGGAAACCGATGGTGCGCACCACCTTCGGCCGCGCGGTCACCGGCATCGGGCGATCCGTTCCAGCTCCGGCACGAGGTCGTCCAGGGTCGGCGTGGCCAGCATCTCGTCGCGGACCTCGAGCGCGCAGTCCCGGAAGGACGGTTCCTCCAGCAGCCGGTTCAGTCCATTTCGGATGGATTGCGGCGTGACGTCCTCGAGGTCGAGCACCAGGCCGTTGCCGCGCTTCTCCTGGGCGACCGCGGAGACCCGCTCGCTCCACGTGGTGCCGGGGATGACGAGCTGCGGGACGCCGTTGACGACCGCGTTGCCGATCGTCGCGCCGCCGCCCTGGTGGATGATGGCCGAGCAGCTCGCGAGGAGCTCGTTCATCGGCACGAAGTCCACCGCGCGCACGTTGTCCGGGATCTTCTCGACCGAAGCGAGCTGGGCCGCGTTGAGCGTCGCGATCACCTCGACGTCGAGGTCCGCGAGGCCGTCGAGCAGGTCGGCCACCGACGTCTCCTCGACGCCGAGCACCTGCCGGTTCGAGATGCCCAGGGTCAGCATGACCCGCCGCCGCTCCGGCTTTTCCAGTACCCAGCGGGGAATGGCCATCGGCTTGTTCTGCGGGACGAACCGCGCCGGCACGTAGTCGACGTCGACGCCGTCGTAGCGCAGGTAGGACGGGTGGCAGTCGAGGGTCTTGACGCCGTGGCGCAGGGACTCGTCGTACGACGCGCCGAACCGGCCCACGGCGGCGGACATCCACTCGACGAACGGGTCGGGTGTGGTGTCTTCGGGGTGACTCGCTCTCAGGTCCCGGTACTGCGCGGCGATCCGCGCGGTCTGGTCCGCCGCGTACATCATCCGCAGGTGCGGGACGCCGAGCGCCTGCGCGACGATCGGGGCGGCGTAGATCATCGGGTCCCACACGATCAGGTCGGGCCGCCAGCCCTTCGCGAAGCGCACCAGCTCGTCGAGCAGCGAGTCCGGGGTGGTCCAGCGGAAGACCTCGACCCAGTGCTCGTAGACGGTGCGGACGTACTCCTCGGTGTAGCGCTCCGGCCGGCTCTCGGAGATGCGGAAGCCGCCCTGCATGGCGTTGTCGCCGTCCATCTGCAGCTGGCGGTGGCGGGCGATGTCGAGCTCGTCGCCGAACCACATCGCGTCGAGGCCGGTTTCGGCGAACGACGCCACCTCGCGCGGGTTGCACTGGCCCACGAAGCGCACTTCGTGCCCGGCGGCGGCGAGCGCCCAGCCCACCGGGGCCATGCTGTAGACGTGCGTCCTCGTCGGGAACACCATCATCATGACGCGCATCGACGCACTCTCCGAACTCGGGGGCGAAACACCGCTACAAGGGAAAAGGTAGTGCCGCCGCGCCGTCAGGCCGACCCGGCAACGCGGCGGTAGGGGTCGCGAACCCCTGTTCCGGCCGGATTCCTTCCGCTGTGCACCGGCGTGCGCTAGGCAGGTCGAGCAGGCTTAGAACGGCTTTAGATGCCCCTTAGGGGCTGGTTCCGGCGGGCAGGCGGCGACTAGACAGGAACGTGGGTCCGGCCGTGTGCGCCGGGGGTGAGGGAAACGAAGAGGTGATGAGCATGGCCGTGGCACCGATCGCGAAGGGCTGGGTTCCCTTCGGCGGGTACCGCACCTGGTACCGGGTCACCGGTACCGCCGGGGGCGAGCTGCCCGCCGTCGTCGTGGTGCACGGCGGGCCGGGCAGCACGCACGACTACCTGCTGAACCTCTGCTCGCTGGCCGAGCACGGGTTCCCGGTCGTGCACTACGACCAGCTGGGCAGCGGCGGTTCGACGCGGCTGCCGGACCAGGACCCGGGGTTCTGGACGCCGGAGCTGTTCGGCGACGAGCTCGACAACCTGGTGCAGCACCTGGGCATCGAGGACAACTACGTCCTCTTCGGACAGTCTTGGGGCGGCCTGGTCGTCGCGCGGCACGCCGCGCAGCGCCCGGACGGCCTGCGCGGGCTGGTGATCGCCGACTCGCCGGCGTCGTACCCGCTGTGGCGCCAGGAGATGGACGTGCTGCGCGCCCAGCTGCCGCCGGGCGTCGACGACCAGCTGCGGGCGCACGAAGCCGCCGGCACCACCGGCGCGCCGGAGTACTTCGAGCTGATGCGCGCGTTCTACGACCGGCACGTCTGCCGCGTGCTGCCGTGGCCGGCCGACTACCTGGCCTCGTTCATGGAGATGGCCGACGACAACACCGTCTACGCCACGATGAACGGCCCGAGCGAGTTCACCGTCAGCGGCACGCTCAAGGACTACTCGGTGATCGAGTACCTCGACGACATCGAGGTGCCGACGATGCTCGTGTCCGGGCGTCACGACGAAGCCACCCCCGTCACGATCCAGCCGTACTTCGACCGGATCCACGACGTGCGCTGGGAGATCTTCGAAGACTCCAGCCACGTCCCCCACCTCGAGGAGCCCGAACGGTTCCGCGAAGTCCTGCTGGGATTCCTGCAGGACATCCAGCCCACCGCACCCGCGAGCCGGGTCGCCGAACGAGAGGTCGCCAGCCATGGATGAGGCCACCCGGCCGGGATCGGCGGTCGTCTTCCCCGGGATGAGCCCTTGTCGCTTCGCCGACTTCGGCAAGTTCCTGCTCATCAACCCCTTCGCCCGCAGGCTGATCGCGCAGGCGAACGACCGGCTCGGCTATTCGCTGGTCGACCGCTTCCGCGAGACCGAGGGCGACTACTCGGCCTACGCCCAGGTCGGGTTCATGCTCACCTGCGTCGCCCTGGCCCAGTGGGCCGAGGAGGAGCAGGGGATGAGCCCCGACTACTGCGCCGGCCCGAGCTTCGGCGAGAAGCCGGCCAGTGTGTACGCCGGGTCGCTGACCTTCCCGGACGCGGTGTGGATGACGGCGGAGCTCGCCCGTTGCCTCACCGAGTTCTTCGCGACGGAGTACACCGACGTCGTGACGCACTCGTTCGTCCGGACACCGGAGGAAAAGCTCACCGACGCCCTGTCCCAGCTGGAGGCGAAGGGCGAGTGGTTCGACATCTCGTGCTACATCGACCATGACTTCTACATGGTCTCGCTGCGCGAACGGAACCTCGACTGGCTCAAGCAGACGGTCCGGAGCATGGGCGGGCTCTCCCTCTACACGATGCGGCCGCCGTTGCACTCGCGTGCGTTCGGCGCGCTGCGCCGCAAGGCGGAGGACGAGGTGCTCGGCGACCTGGACTTCCACGACCCGCTGCTGCCGATCGTCGCCGATCAGGACGGCGCGATCCTGCGCAGTGGCGAGCAGGTGCGCACGATGCTGCTCGACAGCATCGTCAAACCGCTGCGCTGGCCGGACGTCGTCTCGACGCTGGCGGACAACGGGGTGGGCAAGCTCTGGATCGCGGGGCCGGACACGCTGTTCGGGCGCGTCCGCGTCACCACGAGCCGCTTCGAGGTGGTCACGGTGAACCCGCGGATGGCCCTGCAGCCCCGCCGCCGGGGAGCAGGACCGTCGCGGGTCAGCTAGCGGGCTGCAGGGCGGCCAGCGTGGTCCACAGCCGGCCGGGGTTCTCGAACGTCTCCAGGTTCAGGGCGTCGTCCTCGAACCGCACGTTGTAGCTCTGCTCCAGCACGGAGAGCAGCTCAACGGTGGCGAGCGAGTCCAGCCCGTACTCCCGCAGCGGCGTCTCGGCGGTCAACGCCTCCTCGGCGGGCAGGAACGGGAGGTACGAGCGCAGCGTCTCGTCGAAAGTGCTGTCCCACATGGCTACTCCGGATCGCTAGGTTGGGATCTACCGAGAGGAAACCGACCGCCCGGTTCGGTTTTGGACTCTACCGGCGTCGTCCTCCCGGATCGACGCATCGGCACCCCTATTTCACTGTGGAGGACGACGATGGACACGAGTCTCACCGGCGGGCCGCAGGCGCGGTTCCTGCGCGGTCTCGAACGGTCCGGTGGCGGCGTGGCCGTTCACGTCGGTGACCAGGCACTCGGCTACGAACAGCTGCACGAGCTGGCGCTGCTGTGGGGCGGCGCGCTGGCCGAGGCCGGCGTCCGCACCGTAGGGGTCCTCGCCGGCAAGGGGGTCACGGCGTACGCCGGAATCCTGGCCGGACTGTACGCCGGCGCCACGATCGTCCCGCTGCGACCGGACTTCCCGGCCGCGCGGACCGCCCAGATGGTCGAGGCGGCCGGGATCGACCTGATCATCGCGGACGAGCGCGGTCTCACGGTGGCGCCCGAGGGGGTCCCGGTACTCGCCCCGGAGCGCGTCCCGTTGCGGGCGTCGCAGGCGTTGTCGGCGCCGCTGGCTCCCGCATCGGAGACCGCGTACGTGCTGTTCACCTCGGGCTCGACCGGGCGCCCCAAGGGCGTGCGGATCGGGCGCGCGGCGCTCGACCACTACTTCGGCCTGCTGGACGAGCGGTACGACTTCACCCCGGACGACGTGTTCTCGCAGACGTTCGACCTGAACTTCGACTGCGCGATGTTCGACCTGTTCTGCGCGTGGGGCGCCGGCGCGCCGGCGGTGGTGCTGCCGGGCGGGGCGTACCGGAACCTGCCGCGGTTCGCGGCCGAGCGCGGGCTCACCGTGTGGTTCTCCACGCCGAGTGCGATCGACCTGGTCCGCCGCACCGGCGGCCTGACCCCGGGCGCGCTGCCGGGCCTGCGGTGGAGCTTCTTCGCGGGCGAGGCGCTGACGGTCCGCGACACGGCGGACTGGCGCGCCGCGGCGTCGTCGTCGATCGTGGAGAACCTGTACGGCCCCACCGAGCTGACGGTGACGGTGTCGGGGTACCGCTGGGACGACGTCGAGACGCCGCGGGTCGCGGTGAACGGCGTGGTGCCGATCGGTGAGGTGCACGCGGGCCACGACTACCTGCTCTTGGACGAAGACTCCGGCGAAGGCGAGCTGTGCATCGCCGGACCGCAGATGACCCCCGGCTACCTCGACCCGGCCGACGAGCAGGGCCGGTTCCTCGAGCGTGACGGCAAGCGCTTCTACCGCACGGGGGATCGCGTCCGCCGGCTCGGCGGCGAGGACCTGGCCTACCTCGGACGGCTGGACTCCCAGGTGCAGGTGCTCGGCTGGCGCGTCGAGCTGACGGAGGTCGAGCACGCCCTGCGCGACTGCGGCGTCCAGGACGTGGTGGCGCTGGGCGTCGCCGGGGACGCCGGGACCGAGCTGTTCGTGTTCTACACCGGCGGGGAACGGCCGGTGCTCGAGATGGTGCGCGCGCTGCGGGCGGTGCTGCCGGAGGGCGTCATCCCGCGGCACTACCGGCACGTCGACGAGTTCCCGCTCAACTCCAACCGCAAGATCGACCGCAAGACCCTCGCGGCGCGGGCCGCCGACCTCCTGGCCCCGGCGCCCGCCTGAGCAGTCTCCCGCGGCTGGGGGGGGGGGGGGGGGGGGGGGGGGGGCGCCGAGAGGGGGGACCCAACCCCGCGCGGGGGGGGGGGGGCCGGCGGGGGGGGGGGGGGGGGGGGGGGGGGGGGGGGGGGGGGGGGGGGGGGG
>NZ_JAPZLD010000107.1:0-7509 GCF_030182635.1 Amycolatopsis ponsaeliensis | reverse complement strand
GCCGGGGCGGGGGGCGGGCGCCGCGCGCCCCCCCCCACCCCCCCCCCACGCCTCGCCGCTCACTACTCCCACTCCCCGCCTGCGCGGGCGGGGGGGGGGGGGGGGGGCCCCCCCCCCCCCCCACGGAGCTATTTGCTGACGGTGACGCTGAAGAGGTCGAGCTCGCGGAACTGGGTGGGCTGGACGTTGTGCAGCCGGGACGCCCAGGCGGCGGTGCCGGACTGCCACCAGATGGGGATGGTCGGCATGTCCTGCAGGACCAGCTTTTCGGCCTGCTGGTAGAGCGCCTGGCCCTGCTTCTGCGACGGGGCGGCGTCGGCCTGCTTGAGCAGGTCGTCGACCTTCGGGTTCGAGTACTGGCCGACGTTCGAGGCCGCACCGGTGCGGAAGAGCGGGTTCAGGAAGTTCTCGATCGAGGGGTAGTCCGCGACCCACGCCGAGCGGTAGATGCCCGTGACCGTCCGGTTGTTGAGCTGCTTGCGGAAGTCGCCGAGGGTCGTCTGCGGGGTGAACTTGCAGGTGTGGCCCAGCGAGGCTTGGATCTGCTTGCAGATGACCTCCATCCACTCCTGGTTGCCGGAGTCGATGTTGGACGTCAGCTCGATGTCACCCTGGAAGCCGGACGCGTCGAACAGCTGCTTGGCCTTCTGCGGCTCGTAGGTGCACAGCTCGCCGCACTGGTTGTCCAGGTGGCCCTGGACGTTCGGGGCGACCAGGCCGTCGGCCGGGGTGCGGCCGCCGTTGAACACCTGCTGGATCAGGGCCTTCCGGTCGATCGCCATGGAGATGGCCTGGCGGAACTGCGGGCTGTCGTAGCGCTTGTCGAACAGCGGGAACGCGATCGCCTGGTAGCCGAGGTAGGTGTAGGTCTTGCGCCGGTCTTCGGGCAGGTCCTTCTTGATCTTGCCGCCCTGGGTCGAGGTCCACGGCGTGAACGACAGGAAGTCGAGCTTGTTCGCCAGGACGTCGGCGTAGGCCTTGTCCAGGTCGGTGTAGAAGCGGAAGTCGATGCCGCCGATGTTCGGCTTCTGCTCGCCGGCGAAGCCGTCGAACCGCTTGACGACGAGGTCCTTGCCCGGCGTGTAGGACTCGAACTTGAACGGCCCGTTGCCGACGGGGTGCGCCTCGAAGGCCTTGCGGTCGGCGAAGAAGCTCGCCGGCATCGGGAAGAACGCCGCGTAGCCGAGCTGGACGCCGAACTCCGAGAACGGCGCGTCGAGGGTGACGGTGAACGTCTTGTCGTCGACGAGCTTAAGGCCCGACAGCTCCTTGGCCGCCGGCAGCGCCGCCGGCTGCTTGCCGTCCGCGGTCGCGTTGTTGACCTGGGCGAAGCCCACGACGTGCGAGAAGTAGCTGGCGCCGGCCATCAGGTTCGGGGAATACGCGGTGTAGTTCCACGCGTCGACGAAGCTCTTGGCGGTCACCGGCGTGCCGTCCTGGAACGTCCAGCCGTTCTTGAGCTTGATCGTCCACACCTTGGAGTCGGTGGTGGTGACCGAGTCCGCGACGGCGTTGTGCGGGGCGGCCGTCTTGGCGTCGTACTCGATGAGGCCGCGGAACAGCGTGCCCAGCACGCTGATGCCGCCCACCTCGGTGGTGTTGCCCGGCACGAGCGGGCTGGCCGGCTCGGTCTCGCTGTAGCTGATGACCGCGTCGCGGTCGATGTTCGCCGCGGCGGGCGCGGCGGCACCGTCCGGCGACGGAGCGGCGGTGGTGCCGCTCGGGGTGCTGCACGCCGTGAGTGTCACGGCGAGCACGGCGGCCGCGCACACGGCGGCCCGGAGCTTGCGCATCGGTGTCTTCCTTCTTTTCGGGGTGGGGCCTGGGGTTGGGGTGGAGTCAGCGCCGGCTGGAGGTGATCCCGAGCGCCAGCGGGAACGCGGGGCGGCCACCGAGGAGGTGGGCGCCGGCGGTCTGCAGGATCCGGTCCTGCGCCACGATGTGCTGGCACATCGTGGTGGTGTCGCGCAGCCAGCGGTCCAGCGGCGAAGGCCGGTAGATCGCGGTGGTCTGCACCAGGTCGTACAGGCGGGTGACGATCGACCGCGCGGTGCGGAACGCGTGCCGCCGGGACAGCGGCAGCGCGGCCCGCTCCCGCGGGGTCAGGTCGTCGAGCGAGCCGCCCGCGGACAGGACTTCGTGCTGGCGCCGCAAAGCGCCGTAGACGCCTTCGCGAGCCGCGGCGAAGTCGCCTTCGCAGTCGGCCAGGGTGGTCTGCGTGCGGTAGTCGTCTTCCCGGCCCGCGGACACGGCCGCGTCCGTGGCGAAGTCGAGCGCTGCGCGGGCGACGCCGAGCGCGACGCCCGGCATGTTCCGCATGTGCACCTCGGGCTGGGCCAGCGGACCCGAACCCCCGCGCACGTCGGCGAAGGTGAGCGTGTGCTCGGCGGGCACGAACACGTCGGTGATCGTGTAGTCGCAGCTGCCACTGCCGGCCAGGCCGGTGGTGTGCCAGGTGTCGAGCACCTCGACGTCCGCCTTCGGCACCATGAGCAGGATCGAGTCGTGCGGCGACCCGTCGGCGCCGGGTTCGGGCTTGCCGTCGCGGTAGAGGAAGGCACCGGAGACGACCCAGTCGGCGTGCGTGACACCGCTGCCGAACTGCCAGCGGCCGGTGAGGCGGTAGCCGCCGGGGACGATCTCCGCGCGGCCGTTGGGAAAGAGCAGCCCGGCGGTCGCCATGTCCAGGCTGGGGAACATCTCCGCGGCGACGGCGCGGTCCAGGAACGACGCGTAGAGGCCGGTGTCCGACCCGATCATCGCGCACCACCCGGCACCGGAGTCGCCGTAGGCCAGCGCCTCGATCACCTCGGTCTGCTCGATCGACGTGAGCTCGGGCCCGCCGTGGTCGCGGGAGAAGCCCATCCGGAAGACGCCGGTGCCGCGCAGGAGGTCCACGACGTCCGCGGGCAGCCGCCGGGTCCGTTCGATCTCTTCGGCGCGTTCGCGCAGCACCGGGGCGAGGGCCTGGGCCCGGGCGAGGATCTCCACCGCGGTTTCCGGCGGGCGGACCGGCAGCGGCTCGACTACGGTCATCACATCACTTCCCTCGAGGTCTTCTTCTCGGTCGCGGATTCGGTCGAACCGCATGGAAGTGATTGAAGCCAGCGCTTTAATTGATGGAAACGGTTGTCCGTCAAGGAAAATCAACGGGGTGCAAAACGGGAGTAGACAGCGGACGGGCCGCGGCCCGGCTTACTCCCCGGCGCGGCCCGTCCGTGGATGAAGCTCAGCCGGTCACGGCGCTGTTGACGGCGCCGAAGTCCAGCCCCCCTTCCAACGCGGTGTAGGTGCCCTGCTCCAGCAGTTCCACCGCCGCGCGCTGGGCGACCGCGTAGGCGGCCTGCGCGATCGCCGTGCCGACGCTGATCCGCCGGACGCCGACCGCTTCCAGCTCCGCCACCGTCGGGGCGCCCGGCCACACCATCACGTTCACCGGCAGCGGGCTCTCCTTGACGAGGACGCGGAGCGTCTCCAGGTCGACCAGGCCCGGCACGAACAGGCTGTCCGCACCCGCCGCGGCGTAGGCCCCCGCGCGGGAAAGGACGTCGTCCAGGCGGCCTTCGGGCTCGCCGATGCCGAACAGGTAGACGTCGGTGCGGATGTTGATCCACAGCTCGGGCAGGCCGGCCGCGGTCGCCGCGTCGCGGGCCGCGCGGACCCGCCCGACCTGCGCCGGGACGTCGAACAGCGGACCGCCGGGCGCGGTCGAGTCCTCCAGGTTGACCCCGACCGCGCCGGCCTCGACGACCGCGCGGACGGTCGCCGCGACGTCGTCCTCGGACGGGCCGTAGCCGCCCTCGATGTCGGCGGTCACCGGGACGTCGACGACGCGCACGATCCGGGCGACGAGCTCGGCCATCTCCTCGCGCGTGAGGCCGTGCCCGTCGGGCCGCCCGGCGGACCAGGCGACCCCGCCGCTGGTGGTGGCGATCGCCGGGGCCCCGGCCCGCGCGATGAGGGCCGCGCTGGCGGCGTCCCAGGCGTTCGGCAGCACCAGCGTGCGGTCGGTGTGCAGGGCGCGCAGCCGTTCGGCGAGCCGGTTGGCAGACATCCGTTCTCCTTCTGGGTGTTCAGGCGGCCGGCGTCGGTACACCGGCGGCGATCAGGTGGGTCGCGGCGAAGGCGCGCCACGGGTGCCAGGCGGCGGCCGAGCGGCCGGCGTCGGCGAAGACGTCGTGCTCGAGCAGCATCGCCTCGACCGTGCGTTCGCCGGCCGGGAAGGCGTCGGCGTGCCCCAGCCGCAGGGCGATCTCCTGGGCGGTGCTCTGCTCGATGCCGGGCAACGCCGTGAGCGCGGCCGTGCAGTCGGCCAGGCTCGCTCCGGGGTCGAGCAGGGTTTCGTCCGCGGCCACGGCGGAGGCGAACGCGTGCAGCGTCCGCGCGGTCGCCGCGGGCAGCCGGGCCGCCTCCAGGTCCGCCTGGGCCAGGGTCTCGGCCGAGGGGAACAGGTGGGTCAGGCCGTGTTCGAGGCCCGGCACGGGCCGGCCCGCCACTTCGACCAGCGCGGCCAGCTGCCGCCGGACCCGCGCGCGGACGCCGTACTGGCTGAGCACGGCTTCCACGGCGACCTCGAAGAAGCCCCAGGCACCCGGCACGCGCAGGCCGGGCCGCTTGCGCAGCAACGGGCCCAGGATCGGGTCACCGGCGAATGCGGCCTCGGCGGGCGCGGTGTCGGCGTCGACCCCGACCATCCGCCCGACGCGGTCGACGATGTGGATGAGGCCCTCCCAGAACGGCATGTGCGCGGTCAGCAGCAGGTGGTCCTCGCCCCCGCGGGACACCTCGATGACGCCCGCCTCGCCGTCGAGGCTGATCGTGCGGCGGTAGACGCCGTCCAGCACCGACTCGACGCCGGGGACCGCGCGGTCGGCCAGGAACGCGCTGAGCGCTTCCCAGTGCAACGGCGCCGAGAAGGGCAGCCGCATCATCAGGCCGCCGTCCGCGGCGAGCCGGTCGGTCCGCCGGCGCCGGTTGCGCAGCTCGAGCGGGGAAGCGCGGAAGACCAGCTTCATGTCCCGGTTGAACTGGCGCAGGCTGCCGAACCCGGCGGCGAACGCCACGTCCGCGACGGTCAGGTCGGAGTCGTCGAGCAGGCGGCGCGCGAAGTGGGCGCGGCGCGACCGGGCGAGCTGGTCCGGCGTCACGCCGAGGTGGTCGTGGAAGAGCCGGCGCAGGTGCCGCGGCGACACGGCCAGCCGCCGGCCCAGCTCCGCTTCGGTGCCGGTGTCCAGCGCCCCGGCGATGATCAGCTGCACCGCGCGGCAGACGAGCTCCGGCGCGTCCGCGCCGACCGGGCCGGCGACGCGGTACGGGCGGCAGCGCAGGCACGCCCGGAACCCGGCCGCCTCGGCCTCGGCGGCCAACTCGAACGTCTTCACGTTCTCCGCGAGCGGCTTCGCCCCGCAGCCGGGACGGCAGTAGATGCCGGTCGTGACCACGGCCGAAAAAGTCGTCATGCCCCCGATGGTGGCGATCCGCCCCGGCCCGCGCTAGCCGGATCCGGACACGACCGCGGCAGGTGCGCACCCAGGAAGAAGAACATGTCCGGATCTGGCCGGACTCCGCAGCCCGCGCTCGGCAAAGTGGTCGCCGTACCAAGCACCGCACTACCGAGAGGTTCCCCCATGCTGGCGAAGGTGTTCCCCATCCCCCTCAAGCCGGGCAAGCAGGCCGAGGCCGAGGCGCTCGTGCACGAGTTCGCGCCGCTCGGCCCCGGGCAGGAGGACGGCACCGTGTCCTTCCGCGTCTACCGCGACCCCGCCAAGCCGGACTTCCTGCTGTTCGTCGAGCACTTCGCCGACCAGGCCGCCTACGACGCGCACACCGGTTCGGCCGCTTACAAGGAACTGATCGCCGGCAAGTTCGCCGATCTGATCACCGAGTTCGTCGAAATCGACCACGAACTGATCGTCGGGCTCTGATTTCCCCGCTTACCGGCCGGATGCAGCAATCGCTGCGTCCGGCCGGGCGCGGGCAATGCGAATTCCGCGACAACTGCGTCACGCTCCGAGCACCGACGTTGTCCACGTCACGCGCGAATTGATTTTCCGGCGGAAACAACTCTGCCGGTCAATCGTCCGGACAGCTGCAATGAGGAAGCCGGCACCCGAGAAGTGGTGCGGCACACCCCAACGCATGCCTCTGGAGGCTCGGCCGTGACCACCACCGAAAAACCCGCCGGCGTACTGGCCGTCCTGCGCCGGACGCCCACGCCCGTCCGCTATCTGCTCGGCGGCGTGCTCGTCAACCAGCTCGGCGCGTTCGTCCAGACGTTCATGGTGCTGTACCTGGTCTTCCGCGGTTTCTCCGCGGGACAGGCGGGACTCGTCCTCGCCGCCTACAGCATCGGCTCGGTCCTCGGCGGCCTGGCCGGCGGCGAACTCGTGCACCGCATCGGCCCGCGGGCCACCATCACCGCCGCGATGTCCGGGTCGGCCGTGATCCTCGCGCTCGTCCCGTTCTTCGGCCGGCCCGAGCTCATCGTCGCGCTGATGGCCGCGATGCTGCTCGCGGGCCTCGCGACCCAGAGCTACCGGCCCGCGGCCGCCGTCCTGCTCAGCGAGCTGATGCCCGATTCCGACCGCGTCATGGGCTTCTCGATGATGCGGATCGCCCTCAACCTCGGCGCGGCGCTCAGCCCGCTGATCGCGGCCGGGCTGATCCTGCTCGACTGGAACCTCCTGCTGTGGTTCGACGCGGCGACCGCGCTGCTCTACGCGGTCCTCGCGGTGCGGCTGCTGCCCGACCGCCGGGTCGAGCGCGAGGCGTCCGAGCCGGCCGGGAGCGGGACCCGGGCCGCGTACGGGACCCTGCTGCGCGACGGGCGGTTCTGGTTCTTCCTGGCCTCGGTGCTGATCGGGTCGATCATCTACGTCCAGTACACGGTCGCCCTGCCGCTGAAGATCACCGCCGAAGGGCACTCCGCCGGCCTCTACAGCGTCGTGCTCGTGACCGCGTCGGCCGTGCTGATCCTGTGCGAGCTGAAGATCACCTCGTACGTCACGCGCTGGCCGGGCCACGTCGCCGCCACGGCCGGGACCGTGCTGATGGGCCTCGGCGTCGCCGGGTTCGGCCTCAGCGGCGGCTCGGCGGTCGCGCTCGTCGTGTGCACGGTCGTGTTCGTCTTCGGGATCATGATCAACGGGCCGACGATGTTCGCCTACCCCTCGACGTTCCCCGCCACCGTCAAGGCCCGCTACATCAGCGCCCACCAGGCGACTTTCGGCCTGGGCATGGCGCTCGGCCCGCTGTTCGGCGTGGCCGCGTGGGTCGCGCTGGGCAACGGCGTCTGGTGGCTGTGCGGCGCGCTCGGCCTGGTGGCGGCGCTGTGCGCCCTGCTCGGGATGACCGCCCGGCGCGCCACCGCCTGAAGTCCCGAACCCCGACGGGGGGGGGGCGCCCCCCGCCCCCCCGCCGGGGGGGGGGGGGGGGCGCCCGCCCGCCGGGGCCCCCCCCCACGACCGGCAGCAAACGCCTGCACCACCCGGTGGCCGGTCCGCTCGAGCT
>NZ_JAPZLD010000106.1:0-7785 GCF_030182635.1 Amycolatopsis ponsaeliensis | reverse complement strand
GCGGTCAACACGATCACGAGGCCCGAGGGGGCGCTCCTGGCGGCCACGGCGCCCGCCCTGGTGACCCGCGCCCCGCCCACGGCGGCGGCGCCCGGCCGGCCCCCGACACTGGTCGCACGAATACTGCAGGTGATGACCGGAATCAGGAGCCGGGCACCGCACGCCACGATCGTGCTGACGAACTACCCGCTGGCCACGGACCCACAGAACAAGCACGCCGCGAGCGTGGTCGGTGAAAGCGATCTGACCAGCGTCCGGAAGTTCAGCTACGACCTGAACAAGGCGATCGAGCGGGCCGCGCAGATCTGCCACTGCGCGTCCCTGGTCGACCTGTCCGCGGCGGTCGCCGGCCACGAGGCCTACACCGCCGACTCGGCGTTCAACGAGCAGCCCGACCAGCAGGCGCCCGGGGAACAGTTCCGGCCCAACCAGGAGGGCGCGTCCCTGATCGCCGACCCGATCGCCGCCGGCATCGCGCGACTGCTCTGGATCACCCCACCGAAGCCCGGCGACGGGAAGATGACCGTCCCGACGAACATCGCCGTCCACAATGGTGCGTCCGACCGGGACGGCGACCGGGTTCCCGATTCCAGGGACCAGCGGCCCGACGACCCGGCCCGCTCCGTGGACGCCCCCAAACCCAAGCCCGGCACCAGGCACGACGCACCCTCGCCGCACAAGGCGTCGAACGCGAGGCCCTCGAACGTCGGCCACCGACCGGCGAACAGGGTGCTGCCGGCGCAAGGTCACGACGAGCGCCCTGGTGCCGCCGCGAACGAGAAGGTGCCGGCACGAACGGGTTCGGAGAACCGGGGTGCTTCCGAGGTGACGGCACACCCCACGGAGTCCGCGCCGACGGCCTCGGGGCAGCGGGTGCCCGCCGGTAACGGCTCGGTGGCGCCCATTCGCGAGTTCTTCGCGCACGGACCCAAGAAGCCGCGACCGGGCGGCACGACTCCGGCCACCCTCACCCTGACCGCGGTGCCGCCGAAACGTGAGAACACCGTGACACCGTCGGTGCCGGACAAGCGGGTCACCGGTGCGGAGACCGCCGAACGGAAACCGGATCCGGCCGACGCCGGCGCGCGGATCACACCGGAGCTTTCCGGTGCAGCCCAGGACACTCCACGACTTCGCGGCCTGTTCGCCTGGCAACCCGCGGCCGCGGAATCACCCCGAGCCGAAGGGACGACCCCATGAACGACCGCCCCACCAGGAGCCTGGTGAAGGCCATGAACGGCGCCCTCAAGGAATGGTTCCACGCGCTTCGGGGACTCCACCGCGGCCGCATCCGCCGCGGTGCCGCCGCGGCGGCCGCCGTGACCCTGGCCGCGGGAATGACCGCCGCACCGGCCGTCGCCGCGCTTCCGTCCTCCGACAACCAGCCACAAGCGGGCCCCCAGCGAGAAGGCGTTCAGGTCGCGCAAAACGGGGGAATCGCGCGCCCGGCTCCCCGACCGGGCCCGGCGCCGATACCTCCGGAGCAGCAGTCGCCATTCGGCCCCGCACAGCCGGCGCGGCCCGGTCGTGCTGTCCGTGCACCGGAAGTCGGGCCGCCGCCACCCGAAGGGGTGCTCCAACCCACCCCGGGAATGGAAAATCTGCTCCGGGCGGCGGAGGACGTCAACAACTACAAGGACTTCACGCAGGAGCAGCAGGACGCCGCGCTGGCGCTGGCGAGGATCCGGCAGCAGCTGATGGACCGGCCGATCATCCAGACCTTCCCGGGGGCGGAGTTCTTCGAGTCGGTCCCGCCAGGTCCCCGGAACGAGGGGCCGTCGCTTCTCCCCAGTGCGGAACGGCAGGCGATCAACAGGCAGCGCGCGAAGGACGGCATCGACGAACCGATGGGCTACCTGAACCCGTACGACGCGTGGCGGGCCCTCGGTCCGGCCAAGGAAGCCTCGGACCGTCTCGCGGGGGACCGGCAGTGGCTGAACGACCAGTTGCTGGCGAGCAAGCTTCCTGCGAAAACGCGGGACGAGTACAAGGTGGCGTTGAACGACGTCCTCTCCTGGATCAACCAGGCCGAGACCCGGGACGAGCGGGATGCCCTGATCGACCAGTTCAACTCGCTCAAGGACGCTTTCAACCGCGCGGAGTTGGCCTACCGCGACGACCACAACCTCTTCGGACTGGAGGGCCGGCAGGTTCCGCGGAACCTCGACCCCGGACTGCCCGAGCCGGCTCCCGAGAACCTCCGGGACGCAAGGGCCGCACTGGAGGCGGCGGAGCAGCAGCAGGCGCTGGAGGCAGCGCGGGAGCACGCGCTGGAGCCGGGTGTGATGACCGGCGGTGACGTGAACACAGGGACTCCGGACACTGATCCGGGGTCGGTCGGCGGTGACCCGGCCGAGGCGCTGGCTGCGGCGCGGGAGAATGCACTGGCACCGGGTGTGATGAACGGCGGTGGTGTGAACACTGGGACTCCGGACACTGATCCGGGGCCGGTTGGTGGCGACCCGGCCGAGGCGCTGGCTGCGGCGCGGGAGAATGCATTGGCGCCGGGCGTGATGAATGGTGGTGGTGTGAACACAGGAGCTCCGGACACCGATCCGGGGCCGGTTGGCGGCGACGGCCAGGATGCCCCCGCCAAGGGCGCGACAGATGCCATCAACCAGGGCCGGAGCACGGACACCGACCCCAACCAGGCCAACGACACACCCGGGGACGCCACCGACGACCCGAGTACAAGTTCGGATACCGACACCGGCGCAGCGAAGTCCTCGTCCAGTGGTGAAAGCGCCGCCGACTCCGACGCCGGAGAAACCGGAACCGCATCTGAAGGCTCCGACTCCGGTGGCGATGATTCCGCCGGCGGCTACGGCGGTGGCGACTCCAGCGACTCCAGTGACTCCAGTGACTCCAGTGACTCCGGCGGTGACTCCGGTGACTCCGGCAGCTATGGCGGTGGCAGCACCAGCTACGGCGGCAGCGACTCCAGTGGCGACGGCTCGTCCTCGTCCGGTGGAGACGGTGGCTCGTCCTCGTCCGGAGGCGACGGTGGCAGCTCCAGCGGTGGCGAGTAGGTAGCGCTCGAGGACCTGCATGGCCGCGCCGTAACCGGGTTTGACCAGGCAGTCCAGGATCTGGCCGCGCTCGGTCCAGCGTTCGGGCGCGGCCAGGTACCGGGCGCTGGACCGAGCGCGTGCCGACGAACGAATGTGGGCGGTGAAGATTTCTTTTGCCGGAACCTGCCGTGATCAGCGGGGCCGGCCGGGGACGCCCGGCCGGGTCTGCCACGGGTGCGGCCCGTCCAACGGCCGGTACTCGACACCGAGCGCGTCCAGCCGCGGCAGGTGGTGGTCACGCAGTCGCGGCAGGAACTCCGCGTAGTCGCGCTCGCCGCTACTCCACGCCACCTCCGCGAACGCCGACAACCGGGGAAACGCCATGTAGTCCACCCGCCGCACGGTGTCCAGGTGTTCGCTCCACACCTGCGCCTGGACACCGCGCAGCCGCGGCCCGGTCAGCGCGGGCTCGTACGCGTAGACGTCCTCCAGCGTGTGGACCATGCCGACCGGGATCGGCTCGTCCGGGTGGTCGGCCTGCCGGTGGTCCAGGTAGACGTGCTGCTCCGGGCACATCACCACGTCGTGCCCTTCGGCAGCGGCCCGGACACCCGCCGCCTCGTTCTGCCACGAGCCGATCACCATCGGGGGCAGGCCGGGGATGTCGAGGACCTCGTCCCAGCCCATCGGCGTCCGGCCGCGCGCGACCAGGTGCTCGGCCAGCAGGCGGACGAACTTGCGGTGCTCGTCGGTCGCGCCCGGGGTTTCGTCGCCGCCCAGTGCGATCACCGGCGACGGGAAGATCTCCAGCAGGTGGTCGAACACGCGGCGGAAGAAGTCCAAAGTGGACGACGACGGGTCGAGCAGCGAAGTGCTGATGCCCCAGGCGGTCCAGATCTCATACGACGACGAAGTCCCCAGTGACGGATAGGCCGCCAGTGCCGCCCGGGCGTGGCCGGGGATGTCGATCTCCGGCACCACGGTGATCGCGCGCGCAGACGCGTAAGCCACGATCTCCCGCAGGTCGTCGCCGGTGTAGAAGCCGCCGTGCGGCCGCCCGTCCTGCTCGCCCCCGCTGCCGGCCATCGACGACGGCCGCCAGCCGCCCACCGACGTCAACCGCGGAAACTCAGGGACCTCGAAGCGCCAGCCCTGGTCGTCGGTCAGGTGCAGGTTGAGCACGTTCAGCTTGTGCGCGGCCAGCAAGTCGACGAACCGCAGCACCTCCGCCTTGGTCCGGAAGTGCCGGGCGACGTCGAGCAGGCACCCGCGCCAGCCGAACCGCGGGTGGTCCTCCACGACACCGCACGGCAGCGAAAGCGCGTCGAGGGGAACAGTGCGAAACGCCGGAGGCCCCGCGAGCTGCCGCAACGTCTGCCGCCCGTAGAACTCGCCGGCCGCGTCACCGCAGTGCAGCACGACGCCGGACGGCGAGATCTCCAGCCGGTAGCCCTCGGCCGGCAAGGACGCCGATCGGACGTCCACAGTGGACGGCCACGGGCACGAACCCGGCGCCGGCGTCACCGAAACCGGACGGGGGAGCAAGGTGGCAAAAGACATGTCAGCCCTTCACAGCGCCGGCCATCCCGGACACCAGCCGTCGTTGCACGAGGACGAAGAACACCAGGACCGGGATCGTCATCAGCGTCGAGGACGCCATGACCGCGCCCCAGTCGGTGTCCTCCGGCTTGAAGAACACCAGGATCGCCTGCGGCAGCGTCTGGTTCTCGGTCTTGGAGATGATGAACGTCTTGGCGAACAGGAAGTCGTTCCAGGCGTGGATGAACGCGAGCACGCTCACCGCGACCAGCCCGGGTGCCACCAGCGGGAACAGGATCTGCCAGGTGAACCGCATGCGCGACGCGCCATCCAGCTTGGCCGCCTCTTCGAGCTCCACCGGCACCGCGGCGACGAACCCGCGCAGCATCCAGATCGCGAACGGCAGGCTGAACGCCAGGTGCACCAGCACCAGCGAGCCCAGCTCGTTCAGCCCGAACGCCGGCGCGACGCCGCCGATCTGGCGCATCAGGAAGAACAGCGGGATGGTCAGCGCCTCCACCGGCACCATCTGCGCGACCAGGATCATCACCAGCAGCACGGTCCGGCCCTTGAACGAGAACCGCGTCAGTGCGACCGCCGATAGGAACGACAGCAGCAGCGACAGCACCACGACGACCAGCGCGACCACCAGGCTGTTCACGAAGAACCGCCCGAAGCCGGACACCGTGAGCACCCGGGAGAAGCTGTCGAACGACGGGTCGAACGTCCACGGCTTCGGGTTCGCCGACTGGATCTCGCCCGGTGGCTTGAACGCCGAGAGCAGCATCCAGTACAGCGGGAACGCGACGATGCCGGCGATGACCACCGTGATGACTTCGGCGACCAGCCGCCCGGGGCGTCGAACCGCTACAGCCATGCCGCGCTCCGGCGCTGCGACCGGACGTACAGCCCGGTGATCGACAGCAGCAACAGCGTCATGACGACTCCGATCGCCGAGCCGAGGCCGTACTCCTGCCCGGCGAAGGCCTGTTGGTACGCGTAGACGTTGAGGACCAGGTTGCGGCCGGCGACCCCGCCGCCGTTGGTCATCACGTAGATCTGGGTGAACACCTTGAAGTCCCAGATGATCGACTGGACGGTCGCGATCATCAGCAGCGGCCGCACGATCGGCAGCACGATCGACCGGCTCGTCCGCCACACCGACGCGCCGTCGAGCGACGCGGCCTCGAGCACCTCGTCGGGGACGCCCTTGATCCCGGCGTACATCGTGACCAGCACGAACGGGAACGAGCACCAGATCACCTCGGCGGCGACCAGCCCGAACGCGCCGAGTGTGCCGAAGGTCCACGAGTGGTGCTCGAACGGCAGCCCGATCCCCGAGAGCACCTCGTTGACCAGGCCGAAGTCGGTGTCGAAGAGGAACAGCCAGACGTAGGAGCCCGCGATCGCCGGCGTCGACCACGCGCCGAGCGCGGCGAGGAACAGCAGCGTCCGGGGGAGGGACCGCACGCGGCTCGCCAGCACGGCGAGGCCGGTGCCGACGAGGAGCGAACCGACGACGCAGGCCGCGGCGAACCCGACCGTCTTGCCGAGCACCGTCCAGAACTCCACCTGGGACAGCAGGTCGGTGTAGTTCGCGAAGCCGAGGAACACCAGGGGCGCGTTGCCCGTGGCCTGCGGCTGGCCGTAGTCGTAGAACGAAATGAGGACCAGCTGGTAGATCGGGTAGGCCAGCATCGCCGCGAGCAGGATGCCCGCCGGGGCGAGGTAGAGCGCGGCGGCCCGGCCGTCCCCCTTCCGGCTCGGCTTCCGCGTGGGAGCCGAGACGGAAGGGGCTTCCTGGACGGCCACCACTACCCGAAGGCCTTGTTCATCGCCGCGGCCGCGTCGGTGAGCGCGGCCGACGGGTCCTTGCCGCCGGTCGCGATCTGCTGGACGGCCGTCGGCAGCACGTTCTGGCTGTCGATCTTCGACCACGCCGGGGTCGCGGGGACGAACTTGGTGCCCGCCTTGAGCGTGTCGACGAACGGCTTGAGGAACGGGTCGTTCGCCGCGAGCTTCTGCTGCACGCTGCTCAGCGTCGGCAGGTTCCCCATCGCCGTGTACATCTTCTCCTGGTACTTCGCGCCACCGAGCAGCTCGATGAACTCCAGTGCCAGGCCGCGGTGCTTGCTGGCGTTGAAGACGCCGAGGAGGTTGCCGCCGGCGAACGCGGGGGCGACGCTGCCCGCGGCCGTGCCCGGGATCGGGACGACGGCGTACTTGCCCTTCACCGCGCCCTGTTCGACGGCCTTGCGGTTGAAGTCGCCGCCGATGGTCATCCCGGCCTTGCCGCCGGCGAAGGCCGTGACGCTCTGCGTGCCGGTCAGGTTCGCGCACTGCGCGGGCGGGCAGATGTCGTCCTTGAGCAGGTTCGCGTACTGCGTGACGCCGGCCTTGGCCTGGTCACCGGTGACCGTGGACGTCCACTTGCCGCCGTTCTCCTGCGCCAGCTCGCCGCCGTTGGCCCAGAGGAAGGGCAGCATCGCGTAGGTGTACTTGCCGCCGACCGAGATGCCGTAGAGGTCCGGCTTGGCGGCGCGGATCTTCCGGGCGTCCTCGGTCAGCTCCGAGAGCGTCGTGGGCGGCTTGAGGCCGAGCTCGGTGAAGACGTCGGTGCGGTAGTACAGCGCGCGGATGCCGGTGTACCAGGGCAGCCCGTAGGTCTTGCCGCCGGACTTCGCGGTGTCCAGCACGGTCGGGATGAGGTCCTTGCCCTCGCTCCACGACGCCAGGTCGCCGGTCAGGTCGGCGAGCGCGCTGGTGGCGGCGTAGCTGGAGACGTCGGTGTTGCCGAACTCGGCGGCGTCCGGCGCGCTCGCCGGGTCGGTGAAGGCCCCGGAGAACTTGTCGGCGCGGCCTTCGACCGGCACCCACTGGACGTCGACCTCGACGCCCTGGTGCGCGGCCTTGAACTCGGCGATGGCGTCCTTGACCGCGGCCTCCTTCGGCGCGCGGTTGGCCTCGTCGAACAGCCAGACGCGGACGGTGCCGGTCTTCTCGTCCCCGCCGTTGCCGGCAGGCGCGGACTGGGTGGGCGCGCAGCCGGCCAGCAGGGCCAGCCCGGCGACGACGGGCAGGGTGCGGCGCAGTCTCATGGGATCCTCCAGTGGAGAGGGGGGGGGGGGGGGGGGGGGGGGGGGGGTGGGCTGGGTGGGGCGGGCACGCCGGGGGGGGGGCGGGGCGGGGGGGTGGGGGGGGGGGGGGGGGGCGGGGGGGGGGGGCGCGGGGGGGG
>NZ_JAPZLD010000105.1:0-10211 GCF_030182635.1 Amycolatopsis ponsaeliensis | reverse complement strand
CCCCCCGCCGCGGGCGGCCGGGCCGGGGCCGCACCCCCCCCGTCCGGGGGGCCCGCCCCCGTCGGGGGGGCCGCCCGCCCACGTTGCCCTACTCGGCCGAGCAGCCTGGGAGCTTGGCGACTTCCTGGCCCGCCAGGAGGAACGCGCCGACGCCGTAGGCCGACGTGTCCGTGACCTCGGCCGTCGCCGGGCGGTCGCCGACCGGCTGGACGTAGCCGACCTTGCCGTCCGCCTGCAACGCCTTCATCGACAGCGCCGTCCACGCCTTGTCCACCACCGGGCGGAACCGGGACGCCGGCAGGATGCCCGCGCTGATGCCCCAGCCGATGCCGAACGTGAAGAACGCCGTGCCGCTCGTCTCCGGGCCGCCGTGGTCCCACGGGTTCAGCAGGTCCGAGTTCCAGAAGCCGTCACGGCGCTGCAACAAGGCCAACGAAAACGCCATCTTCTTGTACACCCGCAGGTACTCCGGCCGCCGCGGGTCGTCCGTCGGCAGGACCTGCAGCACCTTCGTCAGCGCCGCCAGGGCCCAGCCGTTGCCTCGCGACCAGAACACACCGGAGCCGGTGAACCGCGCGTCGCGGTACCACAGGCCCGTGAACTCGTTGAACAGCTTGTGTTCCGACGTCTTGAACAACTTGTCCATGGTGTCCGAATAGGACGGATCGTGGTCGATCACGCTCATCCGCGCGAACGACGGCATCGCCATGTTCAGCGCGTCGACGTAGTTCCAGTAGTCGCGGTGCCCGGCCTGCACGGAGGCGACCTCGTCGCGGATCCGCGTGCGGATCGAGTCGAGCGAGATCTCCGGGTGGAAGTACGTGTACAGGTCCAGGTACGCCTCGCCGGCGGCCTGGTTGTCCGGGAAGAACGGCCGCTTCGGGTCGAGCGGCAGCTGGTAGCCGTTCGCCTCCGCCCACGGCAGTGTCTTGTGGTTGGACTGGCCGGTGGTCCGGACCAGCGCGAGGTTGCCGACGTGGAACGTCGCGTTCTGCCAGTCCGGGGCGGCCAGGTTCGTCCCGTTGGTCACCCAGTAGTTGCCCGCGGCCACCATCTGATCGGACACGGCGCATTCGGCAGCCGCAGCGGTGGCCGTCGGCGCCGTGAAAAGCCCGCTCGTCACCACCGTGGCCGCGAGCACGCCGAAGCCACGAATTCCCGGGAAACGCATGAAAGCGTCCTCCTCAGCACGTCATGGCGGCGGTCGTTCGCAGCGAGTGTTCAGGGTTCCCGGTGGACGTGTCAAGGTGCCGGTGAGCGGTACGGCGCAACGGTTTCCAGCAACCGGCGCGACGCGGATTCGGCCCCGTCGGCGTTCTTCGCCAGCACCAGGGTGAGCACGCGGGAGTGCGCGACGAGCTCCAGTGGCTCGCCGTGCGCCCGCAGTGCCGCGACGACGGGCACCTGCAGCTGCGCGATGAGCGCGTTGCCGGAAGCGCGGATCAAGGCTGCGTGGAACTCCGAGTCGGCGTCGTGGAAGGCCGCGATGTCCTGGCGTTCCACCGAGTCCGCCATCAGTTCGTAGGCCGCGGCCATCGCCGACAGCTCGTCGGGACGCCGGTGCTGCGCGGCCATCCGCGCCGCCTGCGGCTCGATCATCAGCCGCAGCTCCAGCAGCTCGTGCAGGTGGTGGCGGCCGCCGGGCCCGTTGATGCGCCAGCCGATGACGTCCGGGTCGATCGCGTCCCACGCCTCCGGTGGCAGTGTCCACGTGCCGACGCGCGGCCGCGCGGTCACCATGCCCTTCGACTCCAGCACGCGCAGCGCTTCGCGGACCACCGTCCGGGAGGCGGAGAAGCGGCGGCCCAGCTCCTCGGGGACGAGCGGCTGCCCGTCCCCGAGGACGCCTTCGACGATGAGCCTGCCCAGTTCGTCCACTATCCGGGCGTGGAGGTTCACCGCTACTCGGGCAAGCCGACGCGGCGCTCTCCGCTGCGCAGCTGCTGCAGCACGACCGCGATCACGAGCAGGGCGCCGTGGGCGACGTTCTGCCAGAACGGGTTGATGCCCAGCCCGGACATGCCGTTGTCGAGCACGCCCAGGATGATCACCGCGAGCACCGTGGAGATGATCGACCCGCGACCGCCCTTGAGCATCGTGCCGCCGAGCGCCGCGCCGGTGACGGCCTGCAGCTCCAGGCCTTCGGACCCGGACACCGGCTGGCCGGAGCCGGTGCGCGCGGTGATCAGCACGCCCGCGACCGCCGCGACCACGCCGGCCAGCGCGTACACGCCGATGATGTACCGGTTGATGTTGATGCCGGCCAGCCGCGCGGCCGTGTCGTTGCCGCCGATGGCGTAGACGTTGCGGCCGATGTCGGTGTACTTCAGCAGGAAGTGCAGCAGCGCCGCGACGATCAGGAACACCCACACCAGCGACGGCAGGCCCGCGATCGCGCCCTTGGCCAGGAAGATGAACAGGTCGTCGCCGCCGGTGTAGCCCTGCGACTTGCCGTCCGAGATGACCTGCGCGACACCCTTGTAGGTGGCGAGCATGGCCAGTGTCGCGACCACCGGGTTGACCCGGCCGAAGATGATGATCATGCCGTTGATCAGGCCGCACAGGATGCCGACGCCGACCGCGGCGAGGATGCCGACCCCGGCGCTGCCGGTCGAGGTGAACACCATCGCCGAGATGACCGAGGCGAGCCCGGCCATCGAGCCGACCGAGATGTCCAGCGCGCCCAGGATGATCACCAGGGTCTGCACCAGGGCCAGGAGCCCCATGATGGTGATCGCGCTGCCGATGAGCAGCAGGTTGTTGGTGCGCAGGAAGTTGTCGTTCAGGATGCTCAGCAGGACGATCAACGCGATCAGCGTGATGATCAGGCTGGAGTTCTGCACGCCGATGCCGGTGAGCACGCGGCGGAACACCGACGGCTGCTGCGGCGCGCCGGGTTCCTGGGCGGCCTTCTCCTGGGTGGGGGTACTCATGCGCCGATCTCCTGCTGCTCTTCTACTGCCGGTTCGGTTTCGGGGATGGCGAGGGTCAGCACGGCTTCCTCGGTCGCTTCTTCGCGGCTGATCTCGCCGGCCAGGTGCCCGGCGCGCATCACGAGGATGCGGTCGGCCAGCGTCAGCACCTCGGGCAGGTCGGAGGAGATGACCAGCAGCGCGATGCCTTCCGCGGCGAGGCCGTCGATGATCCGGTAGATCTCGGCCTTCGCGCCGACGTCGACGCCGCGGGTCGGCTCGTCGAGGATCAGCAGCTTCGGCCGCCGCGCCAGCCAGCGCGCGAGGACGGCCTTCTGCTGGTTGCCGCCGGACAGCTTGCGGATTTCCTGCTCCATCGACGGCGTCCGCACGCGAAGCTCGCTGATGTACTCCTGGACGACCGCGCGTTCCTTCGCGCGCTTCACGACGCGGAAGCGGCGAAGGCGGTCCAGCACCGAGATGGAGATGTTGTCGCGGACGGACCGCTGCATGAGCAACGCGTCCGTCTTGCGCTCTTCGGGCGCGAAGCCGATGCCTGCCTTGACCGCGTCGCCGGGGTTGTGGGCGCGGAGGCGCTTGCCGTCGAGTTCGACGGTGCCCGACCGGATCGGCAGGTCGCCGACGATCGCCCGGGCCAGTTCGGACCGTCCCGCGCCGACGAGTCCGGCCAGGCAGACGACCTCGCCCGCGCGGACCTGCAGCGAGATGCCGGTGACGTCGTCGGTCGTGACGTCGTCGAGCTTCAGCACCACGTCGCCGGTGTCCTGCGTGACCCGGCGTTCGAGCGCCGAGAGGTCGCGGCCGATCATCATCCGGACCAGGCTGGCCTCGTCGGTCTCCGCGGCCTGCTGGACGCCGACGAGCTTGCCGTCGCGCAGCACGGCGACGCGGTCCGCGAGCTGGAAGATCTCCTTCATCCGGTGCGAGACGTAGACGACGGCGACCCCGTTGTCGCGCAGCCGCCCGATCAGCCGGAACAGCGCCTCCACCTCGTGTTCGGACAGCGACGACGTCGGCTCGTCGAACGCGATCACCTTCGGCGGGGTGGCCGCGGTGAGCACCCGGAGGATCTCGACGATCTGCCGCTGGGCGGCCGACAGCGCGACGCCGAGCGTCGCCGGGTTGAGGACGCCTTCGAAGCCGTACTCGGCGAGCGCGTCTTGCGTGGCCTTCAGGAGCGTGCGGCGGTTGAAGACCCGCACCTTGGCGGGGAGTTCGCCGACGAAGACGTTCTCCGCCACCGAAACGTGCGGGATGATCTCGGGTTCCTGGTAGATCACGCGGACCCCGGCGGCCATCGCCGCGCGCGGGGTGTCGAAGGTGACTTCGGTGCCGTCCAGGAGGAGCCGGCCGTCGTCGGGGCCCTGGTCGCCGGAGAGGACGCGCAGCAGCGTCGACTTCCCGGCGCCGTTCTCGCCCATCAGCGCGAGCACCTCGCCGGAGCGGATCTCCAGCGAGACGTCGTCGAGGGCGGTGACCCCGGAGAAGCGCTTGCCGATGCCCTCGACGGCGAGCGCGGGTGAAGAGGAGGACATGGTCGCCTTCCGTACGGCGGTCGTGAGTGAGAAACAGTGTTAGAACACTGTTTCCCACTCACGACGGGATCGGTCAGGTGCAGTTGACGCCGGCCTGCTTGTAGTTGTCCTTGTTGACGATCGTGGTCTTCGCGATCGTCTCCGCGGGCAGCTCCTTGCCGTTCTTCACCTTGTCGACCAGCACCTGGATCGCCGAACGGCCGACCTCGGCGCCGGAGATGTAGAGCGCGGACTTGTTGCCGGTGTCCTTGCCGGCCGCCCAGTCCTTGCAGTCCAGGTAGGCGCCGAGCCCGACGCCGATGATGTTGTTCGCCTGCACGCCCGAGTTGGCCAGCGCGGTCACGACGCCGGTCTCGTTCTCGTCGTTGCAGCCCCAGACCACCCAGTGCTTGACGCCCGGGTTGGAGCCGATCACCGCGCCGGAGCGGTTCTGCGCGTCGACGGGGGAGTTGTCGGTGCCGACGTCGATCACCTGGACGCCCGGGTCGCCGGCCTTCGCGAACGCGGCCTTCGCGGCGTTGACGCGGTCGGTGCACACGCTGAGGTCCTGCTTGTAGGCGCTGATGATCTTGGTGTCGGCGGCGGCCCAGCCGGCGGCCTTGAACAGCTTCGCGGCCTCGGTGCCGACCGAGTCGCCCATCTGGCTGCCGTTGAAGCCGACGAACGGGGCCTTCGCGCCGGTGCCGTCCTTGATGACGTCGTCGGAGGCGATGATCGGGATGCCGGCGCTCTTGGCCTTGTCGATCACCTGCGGGCCGACGGCCTGGTCCGGGACGACGATGGCGACGCCGTTCGCGCCCTGCGCGACCGCGGCGTCCAGTTCGGTGATCGCCTTGTTGGCGTCCTGGCCGAGGTTGACGACCTTGAGCTCGACGCCGAGCTCCTTCGCCTTCTCCTGCGCGCCCTGCGCCTGCTCGACGAAGTACTGCTGGTCACCCTGTTTCTGCAGGTAGTAGAGGGTGATCTTGCCGTTGGCGGGCGTCGACTGCTGCGGGGCGGCGGTGTCCTTGCCGGAGGAGCACGAGGCCATCAGGACACCGGAAATCAAACAACAACCAACAACGCTCCAGGTGCGGAACCTGTGCGGGTATGTGGACATCGAGTGCTCCCATGGGCCGGGGACGAGTGTTGCTGACGGGTTACCGCCGGGTGACTGGTATTACAAAACACCCGTTCGTGCGACGTCAACCCGCAGTTAGCGGAGCGATACCTACTCTGGGTAGTTGCATCGTGGCACGAACCCCGGTCATTTATCGTATTTTTTAGGCTCTGTCCTGCACGTTGTCCGGGTTTGTCCTGTGTGAATGTTCTGATCGGTGTTGTCGACTGTGGTGGAAGTTGCCGTTGATTGGGAGGCGGCACGTGTCGGGTTCGTCCGGATGGCAGGATGGCCGGACCACAGCAGCAGGGGGACCGATGACGAAGCTCCGTGTAGCCGCGCTCGCCGGGGTCGCCGTCCTGGCGGCCGCGTGCAGCAGCCCGCCCCAGTCCGGCCCGGCGCCGACGCCGTTCCCGGAGACGGCGCCCGGTTCGGCGGAAGCGGCCCCGGACGGCTCGTTCAGCGTCGTCGCGACCGGCGACGTCCTGATCCACCCGGCCCTGACCGAGCAGGCCGAGGCCGACGGCGGCGGCAAGATCGACTACCGGCCGCTGCTCGCCGGGATCAAGCCGCTGATCTCCGGCGCCGACCTCGGGATCTGCCACCTCGAGACGCCGCTGGCGCCGGAAGGCGGCCCGTACAGCGGGTACCCGTCGTTCAGCGCGCCGCCGGAGATCGCGGACGCGCTCAAGGACACCGGCTACGACACCTGCTCGACGTCGTCCAACCATACGATCGACCAGGGCGCCGACGGCGTGAAGCGGACCTTGGACAAGCTCGACGAGACGGGCATCAAGCACACGGGCTCGGCGCGGTCGGCGGCGGAAGCGGCGAAACCGCTCGTGCTCGACGTCCACGGCGTGAAGGTCGCGCAGGTGTCGTACGCCTTCGGGTTCAACGGCATCAAGGTGCCGGCCGGGAAGCCGTGGCTGGCCAACCAGATCGACGTCGACGACGTCCTGGCATCGGCTCGGAAGGCGCGCGAGGCCGGGGCGCAGGTCGTGATCGCCAGCCTGCACTGGGGCGTGGAGTACCAGCACGACCCGACGGCCGAGCAGCGGTCGCAGGCCAAGAAGCTCCTGGCGTCGGCCGACATCGACCTGATCGTCGGCCACCACGCGCACGTGGTCCAGCCGTTCGAGAAGATCGGTGACAAGTGGGTCGCCTACGGGCTCGGCAACAGCGTCGCCCGCCACTCCGATCCGCGCGGCGACACGGAGGAAGGCGCGGCGGCCCGCTTCCGCTTCGTCCGCGACGGCGAACGCTGGAAGGTCGACAAGGCCGAGTACATCCCGACGTACATCAAGCTCGACGCCCCGATCCGCCTGATCGACTTGTCGACATCACCCGCGTCGGCGCAGGTAACCAAGGCCCTAGGCGACACGGACAAGAACATCCTGAGCCTGAAAGCGGACAAAGACGGCCTAACCCGCCCCGGCAAGTAACCCGTGACTCGCGTGACTGAAGCCGTGACTCGCGTGATTGGAGCCGGAACTCGCGAGTTCCGGCTCCAATCACGCGAGATCGGTCCCTGATCACGCGAGTTACGGGTTTCAGTGGGTGCGGGTGGTGATCAGGCGGGCCAGGGACGCCAGTTCCGCGGCCGGGCGGGGGACCGGGTTCACCGACGCCAGCTCCCGCAGTCCCTTCGCCACCAGCGCCGCCGCCTGGGCCTGGCTCCACTGGCGGCCGCCGGCCTCGTCGACGAGCGTGGCCGCGAGGGCCAGCTCGACGGCGTCGAGCGGGTCGGTCCCCGAGTACAGCGTGGCCAGCTCCGCGCCCGCCGTGGTGCCGGACGACAGCGCCGTCACCACCGGCAGCGACTTCTTGCGGTTCTGCAGGTCCGAGTACACCGGCTTGCCCGTCTCGGCGGGGTCGCCCCAGATCCCGAGCAGGTCGTCGACGTGCTGGAACGCCAGCCCGATCGCCCGGCCGAACTCGCCGAACCGCGACACGGCCTCGGGCCGGCCGCCCAGCATCGCGCCCAGCTCGCAGGACGCGCCGATCAGGGCCGCCGTCTTGCCGCCTGCCATCCGGATGCACTCCGCCGGCGTGACGTCGTCGCGCTGCTCGAAGTCGACGTCGGCCGCTTGGCCTTCGAGCAGTTCGAGCACGCCCTGGGACAGCAGTTTCGCGCTGTCGGGCGCCAGCTGTTCGAACGCCACGCTCAGCAGGGCGTCCCCGGCGAGCACCGCGGGCCCGGTGCCGAAGACCGTCCACGCCGTCGGCCGGTGCCGGCGGGTGGTGTCACCGTCCATGACGTCGTCGTGCAGCAGCGAGAAGTTGTGCACGAGCTCGACCGCGACGGCGCCGGGCACGGCGTTCACGGGGTCGCCGCCCGCGGCTTCCGCGCACAGCAGGACGAGCGCCGGCCGCAGTGCCTTGCCGCCGTCGGCGGACGACGGCGCGCCGTCGGCGTCTTCCCAGCCGAAGTGGTAGCCGGCGATCCGCCGCATCGCCTCGGGCAGCCGCTCGGCCGCGGTCCGCAGCGCCGGGTCGACCAGGCTCTTGCTCCACGCGAGGACATCGGCGAGGGGACGGGCGGCGGTCCGGGAGTCCATGGTCGTCATGAGCGGCCCACCTCGACGTCGTCCAGCACGCCGAGCGCGTCCGGGACCAGCACCGCGGCGGAGTGGTAGGCGCTGACCAGATAGGACGTCACGGCGCGGTCGCTGATACCCATGAACCGGACGTTGAGTCCCGGCTGGTATTCGTCCGGGAGAGACTTGGGACGGAGGCCGATGACGCCGGCGTCGTCTTCGCCGGTGCGCATGGCCAGGATCGACGTCGTACCGGTGTCGGTGATCGGAATCTTGTCGCACGGCAGGATCGGGACACCACGCCAGGTTTGGACGCGTTTGCCGTCGAGGACCGTCGGATCCGGGTAGACGCGGGCTCGCGTGCATTCGCGGCCGAAGGCGGCGATGGCGCGGGGGTGGGCGAGGAAGAACTTGGTTTTGCGGCGTCGGCAGAGCAGGTCGTCGAGGTCGAGTGGGGTGGGTGGTCCGGTGCGGGTGGTGAGGCGGTGTTTGAGGTCGACGTTGTGCAGGAGCCCGAAGTCGGTGCTGTTGACGAGTTCGTGTTCTTGCCGTTCCCGCAACGCTTCCACGGTCAGTCGCAGCTGTTGTTCCAGCTGGTTCATGGGGTTGTTGTAGAGGTCGGTGACGCGGTTGTGCACGCGCAGCACGGTTTGCGCGACGGCGAGGTCGTACTCTCGCGGTGAAGGGTCGTAGTCGACATAGGTGCCGGACAGCATCGGTTCGCCGTCGTGACCGGCAGCCAGGTCGATGCTCGCCTCACCGGCCTTGTTCTGCGGCTTCCTCGGCCGCCCAAGGGCTTCGGCGACGTGGAGCCGCAGCGACTCCGATCGGCCGTTGAGCCGTGCGTACGCCGAAGCGGGCAGTACCAGCGCGATGACGCGGGTGGCGGCGCGGGCGGTGAACGTCCACGTCGTGTCGTCGCGGGCGAGGAGGTCGGCGCCGAAGTGGTCGCCGTCGGTGGCGGTGCCGAGGGTGACCTCGTCGCCGTATTCGCCGCGGCCGTGCTGGGTGACTTTGCCGTGGGCGATGAGGATCAGCGTGTCGAGCGGTGTGCCCGCGTCGACGATTGTCGCGCCGGGTTCGTACTCCCGTTGTTCGAAGGCTTCGGCGAGGGCACTCAACGCGGTCTCGTCGCCGAAGCCGCGGAGGAGTTCGAGTTCGGTGAGTTCGGCGGGGACGACGTGGATGCGGGCGCCGGTGTTGTAGAAGCTGACTTTGCCGTCGCCGATGGTGTAGGTGAGGCGGCGGTTGACGCGGTAGCTGCCGGCGGGGACGTCGACCCAGGGGAGCTGGGAGAGCAGCCAGCGGGTGGTGATGCCGCGCATCTGCGGCAGGGTCTTGGTCGTCGTGGACAGCGTCCGCGCGGCCTTGACGCCCAGCGACAACTGTTCTTCGGTGACGGTCACGGATTCACCCGCCGATCGGGTTCGGGAGCTTCGGGAAGACCGGGCCCGGGCACGACCCGGGCCGCGGCGGTGCCGAGACCGGTCGGCCCGAAGGCCGACGGCGGCAGGCCGGGCCCGGGGCGCGGCGGTTCCGCGTCGGGCTTGCGGGGCGGGGTCGCGGGTTCCGGCATCACGCCTCCCGGCCGAGTTCGGCGCTTTCCAGCACGGCCAACGCGTCCGGCACCAGCACCGCGGCCGAGTAGTACGCCGACACGAGGTAGGACATGATCGCCTGCTCCGAGACGCCCATGAACCGGACGTTCAACCCGGGCTGGTACTCATCCGGCAACCCGGTCTGGTGCAACCCGACCACGCCCTGGGCCTGCTCCCCGGTCCGCATCAGCAGGATCGAGCTGGTCCGGGTTTCGGTGACGGGGATCTTGTTGCACGGCAGGATCGGCACGCCGCGCCAGGCGGGGACGTGGTGCCCGCCCATGTCCACCGCATCGGGATAGACCCCGGCCTTGGTGCACTCCCGCCCGAACGCGGCGATCGTCTTCGGATGCGCCAGGAACACGCCCGGGTCTTTCCAGACCAGGGCGAGGAGTTCATCCAGGTCGTCCGGGGTCGGGGGACCGGTGCGGGTGGGGATGCGCTGGGCGAAGTCGGCGTTGTGCAGCAACCCGAAGTCGCTGTTGTTGATCAGTTCGTGTTCCTGG
>NZ_JAPZLD010000104.1:0-11363 GCF_030182635.1 Amycolatopsis ponsaeliensis | reverse complement strand
CGACAAGCCAGAAACTAAGCCGGACAACGGCGTGCGCCCCTTCACGCCACGCTCAACCACCCACACATCGGTGCAAAGAGCCACTTAAGAGCCATGAGGGTGCCCTTCATGGCATTCCGGCCCGAGCCACGTCAGAAGTCGAAGCCGCCCGGGCGGTCATTGCGGTCGGCCAGCAGGCCCGCCAGCGTGGCCACCGCGATCTCCGGCGGGGTCCGCGAGCCGATGTTCAGCCCGACCGGCCGGTGCACCCGGGCAATGTCGGCCTCGGCCACGCCGAGCCCCTGCAGCGCGGACACGTGCGGGCCCGGGTGCCGCGGGTTGCCGAGCACGCCGATCCACCGGGGCTCCTGGCCGAGCGCGGCCTTCAGCACCTCGCCGAGCTCGGGCCGGTGGTGGTCGGTGACGACGACGTCGGCGGTCCCGTCGAGTGCGGGCAGCGTGGTCGCGGCCTCGAAGCCGTCGGGCACGTCAGTGGCGCGCGCGGCGTCCGGCTCGAACAGCGCGACGTGGTAGCCGAGGTCCCGCGCGAACTTCAGCAGGTACCGCGAAACCGGCGACGCGAACACCGCCACCAGGGTCCGGACGTCCGGGTCGGCCGCCGCCTTGCCGTGGGCGACGTCGCAGGTCTCACTCATGCCGCCCAGTCTGTCAGCCGCCGACCTGCTCGCCCACCGTCACGCGGAACTGCCACAGGTCCGTCTTGCCCCTCACGAGCACCAGGTAGCCGTCGGTCACGCGCATGACGAGCCGCTTCTGCGGCGACGACGGCCGCGGCGGCCGGTGCTGCTTGGCCAGCAGGCGGGCGTCGTCCTCCGCACTCTCGCGGTCCGGGTACGGCGTCGCCTCCGCGACGCCCCAGCCCCGGCCGTCACCCATGCCGCCCTGCTCTTCGATGACCACCCACCACGTCGAACTCATGCCGGTCCGACGCGGCCGGGCACCGCGTGGTTTCAGATCTCTTCGAGCACGCTCAGCCGGAAGTGGAACGTCGACGTCCGGCCCTCGACGACCACCAGGTAGCCGCCCGGGCCGCGCAGCACCTTCCGCGACAACGGCGACCACGGGTGGACCGGCTGGTACTCCCGCGCGAGCCGCAGCGCCTCGGCCTCGGCCGTCTCCCGGTCGGGCTGCGGGAACGTCTCCGAGAGCGACCAGCTCCGGCCGTCACCCGTCCCGCGCTGCTCCTCGACGACGACCCACCAGCCCATGCCTCAGCCCGCCGGCTCGGTGACGGTCTCGCCGAGGGTCACGCGGAAGTGGAACGTCGCGGTGCGGCCGGTCGCGATCACGAGGTAGCCGTCGCCGACCCTCAGGACCTTCCGTTCCTTGACCGTCGACGGGTGCACGGGCCGGTGCTCGAACGCGAGCCGCCGCGCCACCTCGTCGGCGTGGGCCCGGTCGCCGCCCGCCGGCTTCGTCTTGGTGACGTTCCAGGTGCGCCCGTCACCGCCACCGTGCTGTTCTTCGACGACCACCCACCACACGTCAGACCTCCGGTTCGGCGAACTCGAAGTACTCCGGCAGCGGCGCGGTGCCCGCGAGCCGGAAGTACCGCACCTTCCGCCGCCGGCGCAGCCGCAGCGTGTCGCGCACGGCGTCGTTGTGGACGCGGCGGGCGATCACCACCCGGTGTTCCGCGTCGGTCAGCTCCTCGGCCAGTTCGGCCGGCAGGCCCGCCCGGTCGACGCGGCTGAGCTGCAGCGTCAGCTCGTTTTCCTCGCCCTCACGGTCGGCCCGCGGGGCCGCTTCGGCACGCTCGCCCAGGGCTCGCAGGCCCGTGTCGCCCAGCACCACCGCGACAGCGCGGGCCACCACCGCGCGGCGCGCCAACGCCGCGTCGAGCGCGGCCCACCCCGCGTCCATCCGGATGTGCAGCCGGTCGAGCCGGTTCGCCGTCGCCACCAGGAAGAGCCCGCCCAGCACGACGACCAGCGCCAGTACCGGCAGCAGCCAGCCGAGCACGCTCACCGGGCCGGCTCCCGCTCCGGCGCCGCGACGCGCCGGGGGTCGGCGGCGACGGCCGTCTCGTAGACGCGCAGCACCTGCGTGGCCACGACCGACCAGTCGAACATCGTCACCCGCTCCCCCGCCGCCGCGGCCAGCGACGCCCGCCGCGCCGGGTCGCCGAGCAGCTCGCGCAGCCCGTCCGCGAGCGCCGCCGGGTCGCCGGTTTCGACGAGCATCCCGGCGTGGCCGTCGTCGAGGACCCGCCGGAACGAGTCGAGATCGCTGGCCAGCACCGGCGTGCCGGCCGCCATCGCCTCGGTGAGGATCATCCCGAAGCTCTCGCCGCCGGTGTTGGGCGCGCAGTAGACGTCGACGCTGCGCAGCGCCTGGGCCTTCTCGTCGTCGTCGGCCTGCCCGAGCAGTTCCAGGTGCGGCGCCAGCTCGGGGCCGGCGTCCCGGCGCAGCTGGTCTTCGTCGCCGCGGCCGACCACCACGAGCCGCAGGTCCTCGAACTCCGGCAGGATCTGCCGCAGCGCCTCCAGGAGAACGCCCATGCCCTTGCGCGGCTCGCCGAACCGGCCGACGAACCCGACCGTGCCGCCGGCCCGCGGGTAGCCCGGCAGCGGTGTCGCCGAGGAGAAGAACTCGACGTCGACGCCGTTGGGGATCTCCACGGCGTCGCCGCCCGCGTGCTCCACTTGCACCCGGCGGGCGAGTGCGGACACCGCGATCCGCGCGGTGATCTTCTCCAGCAGCGGCCGGAGCACCGGCTGGAACGCCGAGAGCGTGCGCGACCGCGTGGTCGCGGTGTGGAACGTCGCGACGATCGGGCCGTCCGCGATGAGCAGGGCCAGCAGCGAAAGGCTCGGCGCGGCGGGCTCGTGCAGGTGCAGGACGTCGAAGTCGCCGTCACGGATCCAGCGGCGCACCCGGGCGTAGGACACCGGGCCGAACTGCAGCCGCGCGACCGAGCCGTTGTAGCGGATGCCCAGTGCCTTGCCGGCCGGGTGCACGAACGGCGGCAAGTCGGCGTCGTCGTCGGCGGGCGCGAGCACGGACACCTGGTGCCCGCGCGCCAGCAGCGCCTTCGTCAGGTCGATGACGTGCCCCTGGACCCCGCCGGGCACGTCGAAGGAGTAAGGGCAGACGATCCCGACCCGCATCGGACGCGTGGCCACGTCTCAGCTCGCCTCTTCCAGGCTGACCTGCTCGCCGTCGTCCAGGTCGGCCGGCCAGAACTTCTGCACCATGTGCCAGTCGGCCGGGTGCGCGGCGATGTCGCCGGCGAAGATGTCGGCCAATGCCTGGGTGGCGGCCGCGACCTCGGCGCGCGCGGTGACGCGGATGCGCGGGTGCAGGCGGATCTGCCAGCCGTCCTCGGTGAACCAGCAGCCGGCCGGGATCAGCGCCGCGCCGGTCGTGGCGGCCAGCCGCGCCGGGCCGCCGGGGAAGCGGGCCTGCTCGCCGAAGAACTTCACCGGGATGCCGCTGGTGGTGAGGTCGCGGTCGCCGACCAGGCAGACGGCCTTGTTCTCGCGGAGCCGCTTCAGCAGTACGCGCATCGCGGAGCTGTCGCCGGTCAGCGGCACGATCTCGAAGCCGAGCGACTCGCGGTACTCGACGAACCGGCGGTAGAGCGACTCGGGCTTCAGGCGCTCGGCGACGGTGGTGAACCCGCCGAGGTAGTCGGCCAACCAGACGCCGGCGATGTCCCAGTTCCCGCTGTGCGGCAGCGCCATCACCGCGCCGTTGCCTTCGGCGAGGGCCGCGTCGAGGTTCTCGACGCCGGTGATGGAGGCCGCGACCTTGCCGCTGACCTCCTTCTGGTCCATCGACGGCAGCCGGAACGTCTCGTGCCAGTACCGGGCGTACGAGCGCATCGCGCGCCGGGTCAGCTCGTCCAGCTCGGCGGGGTCGGCCTGCGGCACGACCCGGGCGAGGTTGGTGCGCAGCTGCCGCACTCCGCCGGCGTCACGCCGGACGGCGAGGTCCGCGCCGAGCGAGAACACCGTGCTGCCGAACCCGGCGGGCAGCCAGCCGGCCAGCCGCCACCCGGCGGAGTAGCCGAAGGCGCTGAGCCGTTCCGACAGCTTGCTCATGCGGGTTGCTCCCCGGCGGCGGCCTCGCGGGCCGCCTTGGCCACGGCGGCGAAGCGCTGCAGCAGGGTGATGACCGACAGGACGGCCAGCAGCCACAGCGTCACGTCCACGGTGTACGGGATGCCGAAGCCGTGCAGGCCGGTGCCGACCAGGGCGATGATCAGCCGCTCGGCGCGTTCGACGAGCCCGCCGTCCACCGGCAGGCCGGACGCGTCGGCGCGGGCCTTGACGTAGGAGATGACCTGGGCGAGCACCAGGCACAGCAGCGCCGCGGCGGCGGCCGGGTGGTTGTCGTCCACGACGAAGCACCACCAGGCGATCGCGGCGAACAGGGCGCCGTCGACCAGCCTGTCGCAGGTGGCGTCGAGCACCGCGCCGAACGGGGTGCCGTAGCCGCGGGCGCGGGCCATGGCGCCGTCGAGGAGGTCGAGCATGGCGAAGCCCCACACCGTGAAGGTGCCCCAGAGCAGGAAGCCGTTCGGGAAGAAGACGAGAGCGCAGACGACGGCGCCGGCCGTGCCGAGCACGGTCATCGCGTTCGGGGTCAGCCCGACGCGGACCAGCGCCTGGCCGATCGGATCGGTGACGCGGGAAACGGAGGCACGCGCGAAGATATTGAGCATCGGTTCGTCTGAGGCACCTGGCTACGAGGATCGGGTGGGCGATGGCAGCCTATCGACCCACCCCGGCGAACCCGACGCGCCGCCCCGGCTCAGCCCGATTTCGTGAGCTCGCCCTCGTGTTCCCGCGCCTCTTCGGCAGCCTGCGCGGCGGCACACTTCGGCGAGAGACGCTGCCGGATCGCGGCACTGATCTCCCCGAGCGCGGCGACCTGCTCCGGCGTCAGCGGATCGAAGAGGCTCTCCCGGACGGCCTCGACGTGCCCGGGCGCGGCCGCCTCGAGCGCGGTGAAGCCGGCGTCCGTCAGCACGGCCCAGGCGCCGCGCTTGTCGGTCGGACAGGCTTCACGCTGCACCCAGCCATTGGCTTCCAGCCGCGCGACGGCGTGCGAGAGCCGGCTCCGCGACGCCTGGCGCGCGTCGGCGAGCTCGCTCATCCGCAGCCGGCGGCCGGGCGCTTCCGAGAGCGCCACGAGGACTTCGTAATAGGTGTGCGGCATGCCCGAGTCGTGCTGCAGCTGACCCTCGAGGTGCGCGCTGAGCATGCGGGTGGCCGCGTTGAACTCACGCCAGACGCGCTGCTCGTCGTCGCTGAGCCATCGGGTTTCGGACATACCCCCATCATACCCTCGGTTGAACACTCAATCAGGCTTTGCCGGTTACGGCATTCGAGCGTTTCACCAAGCGTCGGCGAGCAGATCCCGCGTTTCGCCCAGCAATTGCGGCAGCACCTTCGTCTGGCCGATGATCGGCATGAAGTTCGCGTCGCCGCCCCAGCGCGGCACCAGGTGCTGGTGCAGGTGCGCCGCGATGCCCGCGCCCGCGATCACGCCCTGGTTCAGGCCGATGTTGAACCCGTGCGCACCCGACACCGCGCGGATCACCTTCATCGCGTGCTGGGTGAACTCGGCGACCTCGCGGGTCTCCTCCACCGTCAGCTCGGTGTAGTCCGCGACGTGCCGGTACGGCACCACCATCAGGTGCCCGGGGTTGTACGGGTACAGGTTCAGCACCGCGTACACCGCTTCGCCGCGCGCGACGATCAGGCCGGTCTTGTCGTCCAGGGACGGGATGCGGCAGAACGGGCAGCCGGTGTCCTCGTCGCCGTCCGGCTTGTCCTGGCCCTTGATGTAGGCCATCCGGTGCGGGGTCCAGAGCCGCTGGAACGCGTCCTGGACCCCGACGCCCTGTTGCTCGACGAGTTCGGGACCGTCACTCACCGAACGACCGCCTCCAGCGCCTCGGCCGACGGCGACGCGTTCTCACGGCGCTCGATCCACGAGGCGATGGCGGCGACGGCGTCGGCCACCGGCACGCCGTTGATCTGGCCGCCGTCGCGGAAGCGGAACGACACCGCGCCCGCCTCGACGTCCTTCGCGCCGGCGAGCAGCATGAAGGGCACCTTCTGCGTGATGTGCGTGCGGATCTTCTTCTGCATGCGGTCGTCGCTCGCGTCGACCTCGGCGCGGATCCCCTTGGCGCGCAACGCCTTCTCGATGTCCTGCAGGTGCTCGACCTGGTCGGCGGTGATCGGGATGCCGACCACCTGCACCGGCGCGAGCCACGCCGGGAACGCGCCCGCGTAGTGCTCGGTCAGCACGCCGAAGAACCGCTCGATGGACCCGAACAGCGCGCGGTGGATCATCACCGGCGTCTGGCGGGTGCCGTCCGGCGCGGTGTACTCGAGCTCGAACCGCTTGTTCTGGTTGAAGTCCAGCTGGATGGTCGACATCTGCCAGGTGCGGCCGATGGCGTCCTTCGCCTGCACCGAGATCTTGGGGCCGTAGAAGGCCGCGCCGCCCGGGTCCGGGACCAGCTCGAGGCCGGAGTCGACGGCGGCCTGCCGCAGCGTCTCGGTGGCCTCCTCCCACTCCCAGTCCTCGCCGATGAACTTCTCCGAGTCGCCGCGGGTGGACAGCTCGAGGTAGAAGTCGGAAAGCCCGTAGTCGGCCAGCAGGTCCAGCACGAACTTCAGCAGCGACCGGAGCTCGCCCGGCATCTGCTCCTTGGTGCAGTAGATGTGCGAGTCGTCCATCGTCAGGCCGCGCACGCGGGTGAGGCCGTGCACCACGCCCGACTTCTCGTAGCGGTACACCGTGCCGAACTCGAACAGCCGCAGCGGCAGCTCGCGGTAGGACCGCCCGCGCGAGCGGAAGATCAGGTTGTGCATCGGGCAGTTCATGGCCTTGAGGTAGTAGTTCTCCTCGTCGAACTGCACCGGCGGGAACATCGTGTCCGCGTAGTACGGCAGGTGGCCGGAGGTGTGGAACAGCTCGCCCTTGCTGATGTGCGGGGTGTTCACGAACTCGTAGCCGGCCTCTTCGTGGCGACGGCGCGAGTAGTTCTCCAGCTCCCGGCGGATGATGCCGCCCTTGGGGTGGAACACCGGCAGGCCGGAGCCGATCTCCTCGGGGAAGGAGAACAGGTCCAGCTCGGCGCCGAGCTTGCGGTGGTCGCGACGCTCGGCCTCGGCGATGCGCTCGAGGTGGGCGTCCTGCGCCTCGGCCGACTCCCAGGCGGTGCCGTAGATCCGCTGCAGCTGCGGGTTCTTCTCACTCCCCCGCCAGTACGCGGCGGCGACGCGGGTCAGCTTGAACGCGGGGATGAACTTCGTGGTCGGCACGTGCGGACCACGGCAGAGGTCACTCCAGACACGTTCCTTGGTGCGCGGGTCGAGATTGTCGTAGATGGTGAGCTCGCCCTCGCCCACCTCCATCACCTCGGAGGTGTCCACTGTGTCCTTTTCGGACTTGAGGTCGACGAGCTCGAGCTTGAACGGCTCGTCCGCCAGTTCCTTCTTCGCCTCGTCCACGGAGTCGAAAACGCGCCGCGAGAACTGCTGGGCGCCCTTCACGATCTGCTTCATGCGCTTTTCCAGCGCCTGCAGGTCCTCCGGGGTGAACGGAGTGTCGACGGCGAAGTCGTAGTAGAAGCCGTCCTTCACCGGCGGGCCGATGCCCAGCTTGGCATCCGGGAACTGCTGCTGGACGGCCTGGGCGAGCACGTGGGCCGCCGAATGGCGGATGACGCTGCGGCCGTCCTCGGTGTTCGCGGCGACCGGCTCGACCTCGGCGTCGGATTCCGGCGCCCAGGCGAGGTCGCGCAGCTTGCCCTCGGCGTCACGCACGACGACAACGGTGTCCGGGCCCTTGGTCGGCAGGCCGGCCTCGCGGACCGCCGCGCCCGCCGTAGTGCCCGCCGGTACCACCACGCGGGAGGTGGCCACGGGGGAAACGGGGGGCGACTGCGACACGATGGCTCCTCGGACTGGAGTGACGGAGATGACCCCGACGATGCTAGTCGCCGGTCCGCGCGCGCCTCACGCGCGTCCGCGAACGCCGGACAGGCCGCCTCCGGGTCCGGAAGCGGCCTGCCCGATCGGGGGACCAGGGGGTCAGAGGGTTTCGACGACCTGGTCGAAGTCCAGCCGCGGCAGGCGGTCGAACCAGGGGTTCTCGCCGGGCTTGCCGACGTTGACGACGACCAGCGAGCGCCACTTCTTGTCCGCGAAGAACTCGTCGTCGACACCCTGGGCGTCGAAGCCGGTCATCGGGCCGGCGGCCAGGCCGGCGGCGCGGACGCCGATGATGAAGTAGCCGACCTGCAGCAGCGAGTTGAGCTTGGAGAACTCGACGCGGCCCTGCTCGTCGGAGAAGTTGTCCTTGACCTGCGGGGCGTGCGGGAAGACCTGCGGGATGTTCTCGTGGAAGTCGACGTCCGCGGCGAGCACGACGGTCAGCGGAGCGGCTTCGGTCTTGTCCCGGTTGCCCGGGGCCATGTGCGGCAGCAGGCGGGCCTTCGCCTCGGCGGTCCGGAGCACCAGCGCCCGCAGCGGCTGGGTGTTCATCGACGTCGGGGCCCACTTGACGAGGTCGTAGATCGCGCGGACCTGCTCCTCGGTCACCGGCTCGGAGCTGAAACTGTTGGCCGTGCGAGCCTCGCGGAACAGGAGGTTCTGGACGTCCGCGGGAACCTGGAGGGCCTCGGTCTGCTCGGCAAAGGTGGTCATCGGGCTGGGTTCCTTCCGTTGGTCAGGTACCCGGTCCAACGAGGTTGAGCGTTGAACTATTTCGCGTTCAACCAGTTGTGTGGATCACAGCGGGCAGGCGCCCGCGCACGAGCCGCGACGAGCCATCACCCGACCGGGTACCCCGCCCGCGATGGCCGCCCTGCCCATTGAGTACGTGAGCCGACCGCCTGGGTACGCAAGCCGACCGTCCAGGCACGCAAGCCGACCGCCTGGGTGCGCGAGCCGACCCTCTGCGCGGCACCCCGCCCGCTCCCCGGCGCGAAAATGACACGGCCGCCGGCCCCCTCGAAGGGGATCGGCGGCCGTGGTGCGCGGTGCGCGGCCCGGACGGGGTCAGTAGGCGCCCTGCCCGCCCATCACCGCGCGGAAGGTCTTCCAGAGGATCACCAGGTCGAGCGCGAGCGACCAGTCCTCCACGTACCGCAGGTCGAGCCGGATGCTCTCGGCCCACGTGAGGTCGCTGCGGCCGCTCACCTGCCAGAGCCCGGTCAGGCCCGGCTTCACCAGCAGCCGGCGGCGGGCGTCCGGCGCGTACTGCGCGGTTTCCTCCGGCAGCGGCGGCCGCGGGCCGACGAGCGACATCTTTCCGGACACGACGTTGAACAGCTGGGGCACTTCGTCGAGCGAATACCGGCGCAGGAAACCACCCACGCGGGTGATCCGCGGATCGCGCTTCATCTTGAACAGCGGACCCGCGCCTTCGTTCTCTTCGGCGAGGGCTTTCTTGATCTCGTCGGCGTTGGTGACCATCGTGCGGAACTTGAGCATGGTGAACGTCGCGCCGTCGCGGCCGACGCGGCGCTGGCGGTAGATCACCGGGCCGCGGTCGTTCAGCTTGATCGCCAGCGCGATCACCAGCAGCAGCGGGGAAAGCAGGGTCAGCAGGAACGCCGAGCCCGCGCGGTCCACGATCTCCTTCACTACGCGGCGGCCGCCGGTGAACATCGGCGCCGTGACCCGCAGCAGCGGCATCCCCAGCACGCCGGTGACGTTGAGCCGGGGCCCGGCGACCTCCATCAGCACGGGCGCCACGACCATCTCGGCGCCGGTGCCCTCCATGTCCCAGGCCAGCCGCTGCAAGCGCTTCGGCGTCCAGTACTGGTCGGCGGTGATCGCCACGACCCGGTACCCGCCGCGCCGCACGTACCTCGAGAGTTCTTCCAGTCTCCCGACCACCGGGACGCCCTCGATCTCGCCGCTGTCGCGGTCGGCGCCGTGCCCCGTGAACGTGCACGCCGCCTCGACGCGCCACCCGACGTGCACCTCGGACTTGGTGCGCGCGATCAGGTCGGCGACGGTTTCCGGGCTGCCCGCGGCCATCACCGGCAGGAGGCAGAGTCCCTTGGCGCGCTTGCGGTGCAGGACCTGGCGCAGCAGGTACCGCTGCGGGAACGCGACGAGCGCGATCGCCGGGACGACGACGAACACCCACACCTGGACCTCGAGCGCGCCGAACAGCAGGCCGCCCAAGGCGACCAGGACGGCCGCGGTGATGAAGCCGCGGCCCAGCGTGCGGTACTCCTCGGCGCCTTCGCCGAGCACTCGCGAGCTCCACGCCCGGCTGACCGGCAGCGAGACGAAGACGGCGAGGATCGTGCCGAAGGCGTGCATGTCGTGCGGGGCAACGCGATCGATGACGAACGCGCTGATCGCGATCACCAGCAGCGTGATGAAGACGTCGCTGCCGATGACCCAGGCTCTGTATCTCGCTTCCCAGGCCGCCGGCAGTGCCTTGGGGGACGGCGTCCCGGCGACCTCCGCCGGCTTGCCGTCCCGCTGGGCGGGTCGGGGAATGGCCTGGAGGTCGATGTGCGGCGGTGGCTGGCTCACCGTGTAAGACGGCCGCACCGACTCTTCCATCTGATGACCTCCCGGGACCAGGGATCGAACGGGGTCCGCAAGCACGCTGCGTCACGGGCAGTGATTTCTTACAGTCACCACGGCTCGAACTTCGCGCTGTGCCCACGGAGGGCTTCACACGGCAAGGTATCGGCGACTCTCTCAGCATCGTTACAAGGATTTCCAGCCACATGCAGCGCGTCTTTCCCGCCAGAAAATGGCCGCAAGATAACAAGAGGATGACGATGCGTGATAGGGCGTATCCCCGCAAAAACTACGGAATGTAGCCAATGGAGCAATACCCGCACCCGGGTGGACCCACGCTCTTCCGAACGGCCGAACCACGCCCCGAGCTCTACAGTGGACACTCCACCCCACCGCCGGTCCACTGTGGACCACGCGCCCGCCCGACGATCACCCAGTGACGTTCCTCGCCGAATCGTCACACAGGCGAGTTTCCGTCACAAGTTCTCCCACCCCGGCCCCACCCAGGGTCACAAACACGCCTCCAGCAGGTTGAGTCGACAGAAGACCGCCGCAACGGCAGGCAACAGAGGCACGTCCCAAGAGCCCCGCACCAGGGGCCGAAAACGCGTCTGACAGCAGATACGCATGATCCGAACGGATCGTTCACTCCGCTTAAGCGTGGCCGACATCACAACAAGACCACACGCGGGGGTCCGGGGGCGCGCCCCCGGCGGGGGCGGGGGGGGGGGGGCCCCCCCCCCCCCACAACCCCCACACCCCCGGGCGCCGGGGGGCCACACGGCGGCACGCCACCGGGCGGGGGGGGGCGGGGGGTGGTGCAACCGGGAGCCGGCGGGTGGT
>NZ_JAPZLD010000103.1:0-14122 GCF_030182635.1 Amycolatopsis ponsaeliensis | reverse complement strand
CCGGATGACCCTCGGCTGGGACAGCCCAGCCGAACGCGTGACACAGTTACTCAACACCGCCCACCAACAGCAATGTTGCAACGACCGCTAGAAACCGCCGTCCCTGGGGGGGGCGTGCCCACGTCCAGTCTATCGGCGGCCACCGACCCACCCGCCGCTCGATCGCTACCAGCTGAGAGTTGTCCACATGGGGGTGAACCCTGTGGACAACTCCGGCACCGGGCAAACCCGCCTCACCTGCGGGAGGATCACCTCATGCAGGTCACCGTGCTGGGGGCGTCAGGACGAACCGGGATCCACGTGGTCCGCCTGCTCGCCGCCCGAGGTCACACCGTCCGAGCCGGTCTGAGGAGCCGCAGACGGGCCGAAGTCCTCAGGGACGAAAACGCGAAACCCGTCGTCGCCGATGTCACCGCCGATCGGGACGAGCTCGTCGAAGTCTTCAAGGACTCCGACGTCGTCATCACCACCATCGGCGCCCCCGATCCGGAACCCGAATCGGTGAACCTCGTCGACCGGGACGGGGCCATCGCCGCCATCCGGGCCGCCGAAGTCGCCGGCGTGCCGCGCTTCATCCAGCTCTCCGCCCAGTTCGCCGACTCACCCGACCAGGGCGACCGGCTCGTGCGGTCGATCCTGCTCGCCAAGCAGGTCTCCGACAGCGTCCTGCAGAAGTCCGAGCTGACCTGGACCATCGTCCGGCCCGGGACGCTCACCGACGGCCCCGCCACCGGCCGCGTCAAGGTCGCCGGCCACCTCGAACCCGGGCGGATCACCCGGCGGGACGTCGCCGCCGTGCTCGTCGGGGTCCTCGGTGAGCCGCTCACCGAAAACCGCGGCTTCGACGTCGTTTCCGGGGATTACCCGGTTGCCCCCGCCCTCGCTTCGCTCGGCTGAACCCGACTTAAGTCGTACCCCCTGCAATACCTGAGTAGGCCGCCCCCGGCGCACTTCCCCCGGTACCCTGCGGAAAGCAGATTCGCCGGACAGCAGGGGGTACGAGCAGTGCACATCGACCAATGGCTGGAGGCGATCCCGCCGCTCTCGGTGTACCTGATCGTCGGCGCGGTGATCATGATCGAAAGCCTGGGCATTCCGCTGCCCGGCGAGATCGTGCTGGTCAGCGCCGCTTTGCTGGCTTCGCAGCACAGCAACCTGAGTCCGCTGTGGATCGGCATCCTGGCCAGCGCCGGCGCCATCATCGGCGACAGCATCGGGTACCTGATCGGAAAGACCGGTGGTCAACGGCTGTTCGCCTGGGCCGGCCGGAAATTCCCGAAGCATTTCGGGCCGACGCACCTCGCCAACGCCGAACGGATCTTCAACAAACGCGGCGTGTGGGCCGTCTTCCTCGGCCGCTTCATCGCGTTCCTGCGCATCCTCGCCGGCCCGCTCGCCGGGTCGCTCAAGATGCACTACCCGAAGTTCCTGCTGGCGAACGCGGCCGGCGGCATCGTCTGGGCGGGCGGTACGACCGCGGCCGTCTACTACCTCGGCGTGGTCGCCGAAGAGTGGCTCGGCCGGTTCTCCAAGTACGGCCTGGTGGCCGCGATCGTGATCGGCGTCATCGTGTTCTTCGTGATGAAGAAGCGGCTCGGCCGCAAGCACGAGGAAGAAGAGAAGCAGGAAGTCGGCGAGCCGACCGCCTAGACCGCGACGAGCTCCGGTTCGCGCTTCCGCACGGGCCGCAGCGACCCGAGCAGCACCCCGGCGATCACGACGGCGGCGGCGCCGACCTCCAGCCCGGTCGGCCGCTCGCCGAGCAGCACGAACGACGCCGTCAGCCCGACCACCGGCACCAGCAGTGAGAACGGCGAGACGACACCGGCCGGGTTGCGCCGCATCAGCGTGGTCCACAGGCCAGACCCCACGACCGTGCCGATCAGCACGACGTAGGTCAGCCCGCCCAGCGCCGTCAGCCCGGTCGGTGTCCCGAGCGTCGTCAGCGAGTGCCACTGGGCGGCCGGGCCTTCCATCACCAGCGAAAGCGCGAACATCGGCAGCGGCGGCACCACCGACATCCACAGCGTGAAGTGCAGCGGGTTGTCGGGCTCGGCCTTGCGCGTGCTGAGGTTGCCGAACGCCCAGCTCAGCGCGGCCAGCAGCGTCAGGACCATCGGCAGCAGGGCCGCGTGCCCGGACTGCTGCCAGGCGATCGCGACCATCCCGGCGACGGCCAGCGCGATCCCGGCCAGCTGGTGCGGCGTGACGCGTTCGCGCAGGAAGACGGCGCCGAGCAGCACCGTGAACGGCGCCGACGCCTGCAGCACCAGCGACGCGAGCCCGGTCGGCATCCCGGTGTCCATCGCGATGAACAGGAACGCGAACTGCCCGGTGCCGAAGCCGAGGCTGTAGCCGAGCAGGTGCCGCACCTTCACCTTCGGCCACGGCACGAACAGGATCGTCGGCACGGCGATCACGGCGAACCGCAGCGCGCCCGCGAACACCGGCGGGAACTGGCCGAGGGTGGCGTGGATGGCGAGGAAGTTCAGGCCCCAGAGCACGGCGACGAGCACGGCGAGCAGGCGGTCACGGGTGGGCATGCCTCCACTGTGTCAACGGTGACCGTGAAGGACCAGCGATAATATCTGCACGGACCGTTTAGCTGTCCTTCAAGAAAATACCCCGTGACCTGGGCCTCCCCGTGGCGACGACGTCTGGGACGTCGCTCGCCGGCGCCCGCGGGGGTTGCCCGCGACGTCCGGCTCCGGCAACCATGGGCGCCCGCCGACGACTGGGGAGATTCCGATGCTGCGAGGCGTACTGCCGTTGACCGGGTTCGCGGCGCTGACCGCGGCGCTCGACGTCTTCGCCGGCAACCAGCTGGAACAGCTGCGCCCGGCGACCGTCGCCGCGGTGTCGTTCACCCTCGCCGCCGCGTTCTTCCTCGGGTTCGCACTGCTGCGCGACGGCGTGGCCGTGACGGTCCGCCCGCTGCGCGAGCTGCGCCGCGACGTCGTGATGATCAACGTGACGACCGCCGCGACCTGGCTGTCGATGCTCTTCGCGCTGCGCTACCTCGAGCCCGCGGTGGTGAACGTCGTCGGCATCGCGCTCGGTCCGGTGCTGACCCTCGCGTTCAACCCGTTGCTGCGCAAGGGAACCGCGATCCTGCGCGCGGAGGCGTGGGTCGCGGCCGGGATCGGCGTGCTGATCGGGCTGCTCGTCTGGGGTTCGTTCACCGGCCACAGTGGACTCGACCGGACACCCGGCGAGACGCTCGCCGGGGTGGCGCTCGTGCTCGTCACCGGCGTCGGCTCGGTGACGAACGTGATCTACTCGAAGCGGCTGAGCGACGCCGACCTGCCGCCGCGGCGCGTGCTTGCCGTGCGGTTCTTCCTCATCCTGGCGATGACCTGGGCACTCGTCGCGGTCGACGACGCGCCGGGCGTCGAGGTGGCGCTCGGGCCGTCCGCGGTGATCGCCCTGCTCGGCGTCGCGCTGCCGCTCTACCTGCTCCAGGTGGGGATCCGGCGGACCGAGCCGATCACGGCGTCCATCCTGCTGACGCTCTCACCGCTGTTCGCGTACGTCATGCAGCTGGCCGACAACCGCCTGACGCCGTCGGTGCTCACGCTCGGCTGCGTGGCCGGGATCGTCGCGCTCGTCGGCGCCGGGACCGTCGCGCGGCTGCGCCACGACCGTGAAGCGGCGGTCGCCGAAAGCGTGGCGACCTTGTAGCCGGACTTCACATATGCTGGCCTCGTGGATCTGGGTCGCTTGCGCACGCTGCGGGAGTTCGCCGACCGCGGGAGCGTGACGGCGGCCGCGCGGGCGTTGCACTGCACGCCTTCCGCGGTTTCGCAGCAGCTGCGGGCCCTGCAGGGTGAGGTCGGCCTGCCGCTCACCGAGCCGGCCGGGCGAGGGCTGCGGCTGACCGATGCCGGCCGCGCGCTGGTCGCCCGGGCCGACGAGGTGCTGGCCGCGCTCGATCGCGCCGAGTCCGAACTGGACACTTACCGCAGCGCGCCGCGGGGGCGCGTGCGGATCGCGATCTTCCAGTCCGCCGGGCTGATGCTGCTGCCCGGCCTGCTGACCCGCGTCGCCGAGTACGAAGGCCTGGAGATCGACGTCCGCGACGTCGACATGACGCCCCCCGAGGTGCCGGGCCTGGTCGCGGACTACGACATCGTCGTCGCGCACCGGGACGAGCACGCCCCGGAGTTCGACGCCGGCCGCCTCGACGTCGTGCCGCTGCTGCGCGAACCGCTCGACGTCGCCCTTCCCGCCGGGCACCGGCTGGCGAACCGGCGCCGCGTCGAGCTGGCGGAGCTGGCCGACGAACGCTGGATCAGCGTCGACTTCGGCTTCCCGGTGGACGACGTCCTGCGCTCGCTGACCATCCGCACCGGCGTGCGGCCGGTGGTGGTGCAGCGGATCAACGACTTCCGGATCACCGAGCGGCTGGTCGCGGCGGGGCACGGGATCGCGCTGCTGCCGCGCTACACGATGAATACCGGGCGCGGCCGCGGGCTGGTCGCGCGCCCGCTGGCCGGCATCCGCGCGGCCCGGCTGGTGGAGGCGGTCTGCCGCACCGGCGCGCTGCAGCGCCCGGCCGTGGCGAAGGTGATCGACGAACTGCGCGCGGAGATCGCTCAGCTCACCGCTTGAAGCCGCGGAGGTAGCCGAGCGCGATCTGCAGCGCGTCCGCCAAAGCCGTGAGGTCGTGCCGGATGTGGGCCAGCAGCAGTCCACCTTGGACGGACGTCATCGCCGCCTGCGCCAGCCGCGCGGGATCGGCGTCGGGAGCGAGCTCTCCCTTGTCCCGCAACGTGGTCAGCCCGCGTTCCAGGTGTGACTCCCACGTCCGGTAGGCCTGGTCGACCAGCGGCGCGAGCTTCGGGTTGTCGCCGACCTCCCCGGCGAGGTTGCCCAGCGGGCACGCGATCGGCCCGCCCGCCCGGCGGTGGACGTCGAGCAGCTGCTCGGTCCACGTCTCGAGGTCGGCCCAGGAGGTCAGGTCGAAGATCGCCGGCTGGTTGGCCAGGATCTGCTCGAGGTACCGGTCGATCACGGCCGCGACCAGCTGCTCCTTGTTCTTGAAGTAGTGGTACATCTGCGATTTCCCGGCCCCGCTCGCGGCGAGCACCTTGTCGACGCTCGTGCCCGCGACGCCGTCGACGTACATCAGCCCCGCCGCCGCGTCGACGATCGCGTCGCGCGTCCGCTTTCCGCGCGGGGTCGAGGCGGCCGCTTGCGTCTCCATGTACCAGATAGTACAGTTCGTCTCACTGTACCGATCAGTACAACGAGCTAGGGGGATCCATGACGCTCAACAACGCCCTGACCGACTTCCGGACCGAGGGCATGAAGGTGTGGCCGGCCGACCTGGTCAGCACCCTCACGAAGCACCCGCGGGACCTGGTCGAAGCGGCGAAATCGGCGAAGTTCGCCGCGGTCGGCACGACCGCCGGGGACTTCACGCTGCCGGACGCCGACGGCAGCGCCGTCAGCCTCGGCGACCTGGTCGCCGACGGCCCGGCCGTATTGGTCTTCTACCGCGGGCAGTGGTGCCCGTACTGCAACCTGACCCTGCGGGCCTACCAGGCCGAAGTGGTTCCGGAGCTGGGGAAGCACGGCGCGCGCCTGGCCGCGATCAGCCCGCAGCTGCCGGACGGCTCGGTGGCCGTGAAGGAGACCAACGAGCTGGGCTTCCCGGTGCTCTCGGACGTGGGGAACGTCGTGGCGCGCACGTTCGGGCTGACGTTCACGGTCGACGAGGAGGTCCGGCCCACGATGGTCAAGATCGGCGCCGACCTCACGAAGCACAACGGGGACTGGGAGCTCGCGCACCCGGCCGTCGTGGTGGTCGGCCCGGATCGGGTGATCCGGTTCGTCGACGTCCACCCGGACTACACGACGCGCACCGAGCCGGCGCAGATTCTCGAAGCGGTCAAATCGCTTTAGCGCCGCGCTTCACGCCGTAGGTGATCACCGAACCCAGGATCAGGGCGACGCCGAGGGAGAGCAGCATGCTGATCCCGGGTTCGGTGATGATCTGGCCGCCCGCGTAGCCCAGGAAGGCCACGTACGACGTCCAGAGCGTGACGCCGACGGCCGACGCGGTGAAGAACTCCGCCAGCGGCCACCGGAGCGAGCCGGCGAGCAGGGCACCGATCGTCCCGCCCGACGGCAGCCAGCGGGCCGCCACCAGCACCGGCCGGGGGTGGCGCTGCAGGCGGCCGTCGAACCAGCCGATGCCGGCGGCGATCTTCTTCCGCCGGCTCAGCCGGTCCAGCGCCGCCCGGCCACCGAACCGGCCGAGGGCGTAGAGCGCCTGGTCCGAGACCAGGCACCCGGCACTCGACACGGCGATCACCAGCGCCAGCGACGTCCCGCCCTGCGCCGCCGCGACACCCATGCCGAGGATCGTCACCTCGGTGGGCAGCAGGGGCACGAGCGAGACGACGAACAGCACCAGCAGTCCTGCCGTAGTCGCGTCCACACCTCCATTAACCGCCTGCCGGGGGCCGATGAATCCCGATCACCGGGGACTCACAGCAACCCGACAGGCGGCCCACAGGTTCAGCGGTTGGCGCGGTTCACCGCGGAGACGACCGCGCGCAGCGACGCCGTGACGATCGACGGGTCGATGCCGATGCCCCAGAACACCCGGTCCGAGATCGCGCACTCGATGTACGACGCGGCGCGCGCGTCGTCACCCGGCGAGAGCGTGTGCTCGGAGTAGTCCAGCAGGCGCAGGTCGAAGCCGACGGTCGAGAGCGCGTCGAAGAACGCCGCGATCGGGCCGTTGCCGCGGCCGGTGACCTCGTGCTCGTCACCCTCGACGCGGACGGTCGCGGTGATGTCGTACTCGCCGTCCCCGTTGTCCTGGACGTGCTGGCGGACCAGCTCCAGCGGCGTCTTCAGCTCCAGGTACTCGGCCGCGAAGGCGTTGTACATCGTGGTCGGGTCGACCTCGCCGCCCTCGGTGTCGGTGTAGCGCTGGATGACCTTCGAGAACTCGATCTGCAGGCGCCGCGGCAGGTCGAGCTGGTGCTCGGCCTTCATGATGTAGGCGACGCCGCCCTTGCCGGACTGCGAGTTCACGCGGATCACGGCCTCGTACGTGCGGCCGACGTCCTTCGGGTCGATCGGCAGGTACGGGACCTCCCACGGGTACTCGTCGATCGGGACGCCCTGCTTGTCGGCGGCGTCCTTCAGCGCGTCGAGGCCCTTGTTGATCGCGTCCTGGTGGCTGCCGGAGAATGCGGTGAACACCAGGTCGCCACCCCACGGCGAGCGCTCGCCGACCGGCAGCTGGTTGCAGTACTCGACCGTCCGCTTGATCTCGTCCATGTCGGAGAAGTCGATCTGCGGGTCGATGCCCTGGCTGTAGAGGTTCATGCCCAGCGCGACCAGGTCGACGTTGCCGGTGCGCTCGCCGTTGCCGAACAGGCAGCCCTCGATCCGGTCCGCGCCGGCCTGGTAGCCCAGCTCGGCGGCGGCGATCCCGGTGCCGCGGTCGTTGTGCGGGTGCAGCGACAGGATCACCGAGTCACGGCGTTCCAGGTTCCGGGACATCCACTCGATCGAGTCGGCGTAGACGTTCGGCGTCGCCATCTCGACGGTCGCCGGCAGGTTCAGGATCACCGGCTTCTCCGGCGTGGGCTGCCAGATCTCGGTGACGGCGTTGCAGACCTCGAGTGCGTACGACAGCTCGGTGCCGGTGTAGGACTCCGGCGAGTACTGGAAGCGGAAGTCGGTGTCCGGCTGCTTCGCGGCCAGCTCGACGACCATTTCCGCGGCCTGTGTCGCGATCTTCTTGATGCCCTCGCGCTCTTCGCGGAAGACCACGCGGCGCTGCAGGATCGAGGTCGAGTTGTAGATGTGGACGATCGCCCGCGGCGCGCCTTCGAGGGACTTGAAGGTCCGCTCGATCAGCTCGGGACGGCACTGGGTCAGCACCTGGATGCTGACGTCGTCCGGGATGGCGTGCTCTTCGATGATCTCGCGGACGAAGTCGAAGTCGGTCTGGCTCGCGGCCGGGAAGCCGACCTCGATCTCCTTGTAGCCCATGCGTACGAGCAGGTCGAAGAACTTCCGCTTGCGCGCGGGCGACATCGGGTCGATCAGGGCCTGGTTGCCGTCCCGCAGGTCGACGGCGCACCACAGCGGCGCGCGGTCGATGCGCTTGGTGGGCCAGGTGCGGTCGGGCAGGTCGATGTTCTCGACGAGGTCGTACCAGGGGCGGTAGCGGTGCACCGGCATGGAAGTGCCGCGCTGGGTGTTCCAAGCGGGCTGGTCAGCGGGCGCGGGACGCGAAGGCTTGCGGATCTTGCTCATGGTTTCGAGGGTGTCTCCAGCTAGACGGGTGCGACCGGCACCACGAAGCCCCGCGACGGGGAGCCGGTCCGGTCAGGCCCCGTCGCGGCAGCGAAGCAGGAGAGCACGCGCCACGACTCCACCATAACCACGGAACACCACACGGGGGAAGCCGGGCGTCTCCTCCTGGGGGTTACCTGTGGGTAGCAATTGGCCGGTGCCCGTGCGAAACTTCGGGCATGGGTGAGCACGCGGAGTCATCGTCGTCTTCGGAGGAGACCAAGGTTTCCCGCCGGGCCCCGGTCGACTGGCGCGCGACGGGCGGCCGGGTCGCTTCGATCGTGGCGTCGATCGTCCGCTGGGTGGGCTTGATCTTCGCGGCGCTGCTGGTGATCCACGTGATCTTCACGGTCGGCTCGGCCAACCCGGACAACGGGATCGTTTCGTTCGTGAAGTCCTGGGCGGACAGCCTGGCGCTGGGATTCAGCGATTTGTTCACGCCGAGTGACGAGAAGCTGCGAGTCCTGGTGAACTACGGCATCGCGGCGATCTTCTGGCTCGTGGTGTCGGGGATCCTGGCGAAGATCATCCGCCGAGTGGGCGGAGCTTCCTGATTTTCGCGGTGATCGCGCCGGCACCCGCGATCGGCGCGCTTCGGGCGCGGCTTGGTGACGTGATCTCGTGCTCGAGCCCGTCCCTCGCGTGATTGCGGCCGTGACTCGCGTGATCAGGGCCGTAAGTCGTGAGTTCCGGCTTCGATCACGCGGGTTCCGTCGGCAATCACACGAGTTCGGGCTAGAGGGCCGGCGTGCCCCACCCGTCCGTGAACGCGAACTCCGCCAGCGGGATCCGCTGCCGCTCAGCCTTCTCGCGCTCCACCCGCCAGGCTTCCTCCAGCACCTCGGCGTCGGCAGCAGACCCCACCGCGATCGCCACCTTCGGCACCGCGTCGTCCGGAAGACCGAAAGAGGCACTGACCTCGGAGGCGGAAAACCCCGCCATCTGATGCGCCACCAACCCCAGCTCCACCGCCTGCAGCACGAGGTTCTCCGACGCCAGCCCCAGCCCGTACTCCGCGTACGGCACCGGGCCCTTCTCGTTCGTCGTCACCATCACGCCGATCAGCAGCAGGCTCGCCCGGTGCGCCCAGGCTCGGTTGCCCGAGTTCAACGTCGCCAGGATCGCGTCGAACGACGGTGTCCCGCGCGTGCCCACCAGGTAGCGGGCCGGCTGGGTGTTGCCGAACGACGGGGCCCAGCGGGCCGCCTCCAGGAGCGCCCTCACCTGCTCCGGACTGACCGAGGAAGACGCGTCCAGGGCTCGCGGGCTCCACCGCTCGGCCATCACGGCAGCGATCGGGACGCTCGTCACAGCTGGCTTTCGCACGATCGACACGGTACCCACCTAGTGCGCTGCATCACTCGGGAGGAAGGGCTCCGCGCATTTCGTTGGTGTTACGGAAGATTTACTTCCACGCCGCCCGCACACGGGCCCCGCCCCACGTCAAGAGGGTGGCGGGCCGCCGGAGCCCCGGTAGGCTCCTTCTCAAATATGGGACGCGGGGGCTCCTCGGTGCCCACCAGGGAGCAGACCCGGCCCGTCTAGGAGGTTCGGGCGTGGCCCTCGTGGTCCAGAAGTACGGCGGATCGTCGCTGGAAAGTGCCGACCGGATCAAGCGCGTCGCGGAGCGGATCGTCGCCACCAAGAAGGCCGGCAACGACGTCGTCGTGGTCTGCTCGGCGATGGGTGACACCACCGACGAGCTGCTCGACCTGGCGCAGCAGGTCAACCCGGCGCCGCCGGAGCGGGAGATGGACATGCTGCTCACCGCCGGTGAGCGCATCTCGAACTCGCTCGTCGCCATGGCCATCGCGGCCCAGGGCGCGGAGGCGTGGTCGTTCACCGGGTCGCAGGCCGGCGTCGTCACGACGTCCGTGCACGGCAACGCGCGCATCATCGACGTCACGCCGAGCCGCGTCACCGAGGCCCTCGAGCAGGGCTACGTCGCGCTGGTCGCGGGCTTCCAGGGCGTCGCGCAGGACACCAAGGACATCACCACGCTGGGCCGTGGCGGCTCGGACACGACCGCCGTCGCGCTGGCCGCCGCGCTGAACGCCGACGTCTGCGAGATCTACTCCGATGTGGACGGTGTGTACACGGCCGACCCGCGGGTGGTCCCGGACGCGCGCAAGCTCGACACCGTCACGTACGAAGAGATGCTCGAGCTCGCCGCCAGCGGGTCGAAGATCCTGATGTTGCGTTGCGTGGAATACGCGCGCCGCTACGGCGTGCCGATCCGAGTCCGTTCTTCCTACAGTGACAAGCCGGGCACGACGGTGACCGGTTCTATCGAGGAGATCCCCGTGGAACAAGCCCTGATCACCGGTGTGGCGCACGACCGCTCCGAAGCCAAGATCACGGTCACCGGGGTGCCGGACCACGCCGGTGCCGCGGCCCGGATCTTCCGCGTGATCGCCGACGCCGAGATCGACATCGACATGGTGCTGCAGAACGTGTCCAGCACGGTGTCCGGCCGCACCGACATCACCTTCACGCTGTCGAAGGCCAACGGCGCCAAGGCCGTCAAGGAGCTGGAGAAGGTCAAGGCGGAGATCGGCTTCGAGTCGGTGCTCTACGACGACCACGTCGGCAAGGTCTCGCTGGTCGGCGCCGGGATGCGCTCGCACCCGGGAGTCACGGCGACGTTCTGCGAAGCGCTGGCCAACTCCGGCGTGAACATCGAAATCATCAACACCTCGGAAATCCGGATCTCGGTGCTGATCCGCGACGCGCAGCTGGACGACGCCGTGCGCGCGATCCACGACGCGTTCGAGCTCGGCGGCGACGAGGAAGCTGTGGTCTACGCGGGGAGTGGTCGCTGATGGCGGACGGGTTGCGGGTCGGGGTGGTCGGCGCGACCGGCCAGGTCGGCGCGGTGATGCGCAAGCTGCTGGCGGAGCGGGAGTTCCCGATCGCCGAGCTCCGGTACTTCGCTTCGGCGCGCTCGGCGGGTTCGACGCTGCCGTGGCGTGACAGCGAAATCACGATCGAAGACGCGTCGACGGCCGATCCGTCCGGTTTGGACATCGCGCTGTTCTCCGCGGGCGGGTCGACGTCGAAGGCGCAGGCGCCGCGGTTCGCCGCGGCCGGCGTCACGGTGATCGACAACTCCTCGGCGTTCCGGATGGACCCGGACGTGCCGCTGGTCGTCAGCGAGGTCAACCCCGAGGCCATCAAGGAGGCGCGCAAGGGGATCATCGCGAACCCCAACTGCACCACCATGGCCGCGATGCCGGTGCTGAAGCCGCTGCACGACGAGGCCGGGCTGGTCCGGCTGGTCGCGTCGACCTACCAGGCGGTGTCCGGCAGCGGGCTGGCCGGCGTCGACGAGCTGGCCGGGCAGGTCAAGGCGGGCGCGGAGCACGCGTCGCTGCTGACCCACGACGGCGCGGCGATCGACTTCCCGGCGCCGAACAAGTACGTCCGGCCGATCGCCTTCAACGTCCTGCCGATGGCCGGGTCCATTGTGGACGACGGTGAGCTCGAGACGGACGAGGAGAAGAAGTTCCGCAACGAGAGCCGCAAGATCCTGAGCATCCCGGGGCTGGGCGTGTCGTGCACGTGCGTGCGCGTGCCGGTGTTCTCGGGGCACTCGATCTCGGTGAACGCGGAGTTCTCGCAGCCGCTGACCGTCGAGCGCGCGACGCAGCTGCTGGCGCACGCGCCGGGCGTCGAGCTGTCGGAGATCCCGACCCCGCTGCAGGCGGCGGGCAACGACCCGAGCTACGTCGGCCGCATCCGCGTGGACCAGGGCGTCGAGGGCGGCCGCGGCCTGGCGCTGTTCATCGCGAACGACAACCTGCGCAAGGGCGCGGCGCTCAACGCCGTGCAGATCGCGGAGCTGATCGCGCAGCAGTGACCACAGTGGACAGCTGAAACTCGCTTGGTGATTTGCGGTGCCCGGGAGATCCTGGGCACCGCGAAACCATTTCCAGGGGAGGAAATCATGTACACCGCTGTCGACGGATCCCGCGTCCCGATCCGGATGTGGGCGGACCCCGCGTCGGTCGAAGACCAGGCCATGCGGCAGCTGCACAACGTCGCCAACCTGCCGTGGGTGCACGGTGTCGCCGTGATGCCCGACGTGCACTACGGGAAGGGTGCGACCGTCGGCAGCGTCATCGCCATGCGCGACGCCGTTTCGCCCGCCGCGGTGGGCGTCGACATCGGGTGCGGCATGAGCGCCGTCCGGACGTCGCTCACCGCGAGCGACCTGCCCGACGACCTCGGGAAGCTGCGCCGCCGCATCGAAAGCGCCGTTCCGGTCGGGTTCGGCCTGCACAAGACGCCCGTGAACCCCGCGAAGGTGCACGGCGTCGGCGGCTGGGACGCCTTCTGGCAGGGCTTCGGCGAGCTGCACACCGGCGTCCAGGAGCTGCACGACCGGGCCGCGCGCCAGATCGGGAGCCTCGGCGGCGGGAACCACTTCATCGAGGTCTGCCTCGAAGAGGGCACCGGGCAGGTCTGGCTGATGCTGCACTCGGGTTCGCGCAACATCGGCAAGGAGCTCGCGGAGCGGCACATGGCCGTCGCGCGCAAGCTGCCGCACAACGCGGACCTGCCGGACCGGGACCTCGCCGTGTTCGTCGCCGGCACGCCGGAGATGCAGGCGTACCGGCGTGACCTGTTCTGGGCGCAGGACTACGCGGCGCGTAACCGCGCCACGATGGTCGCGCTCGTGAAGCAGGCGCTGAAGGACGTCGTCCCGCAGACGACCTTCGACGACGCGATCTCCTGCCACCACAACTACGTCGCCGAGGAGACGTACGACGGTGTCGAGCTGCTCGTCACCCGGAAGGGCGCGATCCGCGCCGGATCGGGTGACCTCGGGATCATCCCGGGCAGCATGGGGACCGGTTCGTACATCGTCCGCGGGCTCGGGAACGAGTCGTCCTTCCAGTCGGCGTCGCACGGTGCCGGCCGCCGGATGTCGCGGAACAAGGCCAAGAAGCTGTTCACGGCCGACGACCTCGCGGCGCAGACGGCCGGCGTCGAATGCCGCAAGGACTCGGGCGTCGTCGACGAGATCCCGGCGGCGTACAAGGACATCGATGCGGTGATCCGGGCCCAGACGGACCTGGTCGAGGTCGTGGCGCACCTCAAGCAGGTGGTCTGCGTCAAGGGCTGAGCGGTACCTTGGCGCCATGACGAGGGGTGGAAAGACGGCCGCGCTGCTGGCCGGGGCCGCACTGCTGCTGAGCGGGTGCGACCAGGTCAGCACCGCGGTCGACCAGGGGTCGAAGACGGCGGACAAGGTGGGTGCCTGCACCGAGGCGCTCGGGCTGGCGGACCTGAATCCGCTGGTCGATCCGGACAAGCTCAAGGCCCGCGCCGCGGACAAGGAGAAGCGGCTGCGGGAGCTGGCGGGGAACGTCCAGGACCAGGACGTGAAGAACGCGCTGCTGGGAATGGCCGGCTCGTACGTCGAGGTGCAGAAGGAACGCATCGAAGACGCGGGCGTGGTGGCCCAGTGGGTGCAGCGCAACGTCAAGAAGCTCGACGCCCTCCGCGTGGCCTGCGGCGGCTAGCGCTGGCCAAAGCCATGAAGGGCACCTTCATGGCTATTAAGTGGCTCTTCGTATTGATGTGTGGGTGGTCACCGGCCTGGGAGATCGGGTCGGTGACCACCGAGGGCGAGCATGGCCAGCGCCATCAGGGATCCGGGCATACGGAACCCGAAGGCGATGCGGGTGAAAAGCCGGATTTTGGTGTTGGTGGCTTCGAGCACGGCGTTGGACAGACCAAGACGGAGGCTGGCGCAGATCGGGGCGAGCTGGCGGCGGACCTTGCGGCCGAG
>NZ_JAPZLD010000102.1:0-14249 GCF_030182635.1 Amycolatopsis ponsaeliensis | reverse complement strand
CGACCAGCGAGGACATGCTCGTGCGGGTCATCTCAGTTGATCCGTATCTCGCCCTGCATCAGGCCGGGTTGCTGTGAACCAGTGGACTCAACTCACCCTGACACGCAGGGCATCGGCAAGATCGTCGCCGCTGCCCTCGTACTCCTCCACACCGACCACGACCGCACCACATGATCACAAAGAGCGACGAACGGTTACCCGGAATGGCTCATTGGTTAGGTGGACCGTGGCTACCCGGTTCACCTAGTCACCGCGGCGCATCCACAGCGCATCCACAGCGCGATCTCGCGCAGGCTCGTCAGCTCCGGCGCGCCTACGCTGCGCTTTGCCGAGCCAGGTCGGGGCATCGAGTGAGTCACCTAGTTGGTCGTCAGTGATGTGCTGGGCGAGGGCGAGGGCGACGGCGACGGTGGCCCACAGCGCTGTGAGGCGCCGTTCGGTGGCGGCGGCCAGCGCCCAGTCTCGGTCGCCGGGGACCACACTCACCCAGGCGCTGACGAATTCGGCGGCCGTTCCCTCGCCGTGGCTGGCCGCGATCTCCGCCGCAGGTGTACATCGCCTGGCCGACCGCGTAGCAACCACGCCAGGCCTACGCCGCCGAGAACCTCACCACCGGGCGGAAGATGGTCGCGCAGTTGGGTGCTGGTGGCGTCGTCCTCGACGACCGCGAGATTGTCGACGCAGCCGATCGGCCGCACTGCCAACGCCAGTGCGATCATCGTCTTCGCCTTGCGGAACGGTCACGTGCTCGCGCTTCCAACATCCGCCGTCGCCGAGATCTGGTCGCGGGCCGTGTCCGAACAGGATGGGCTGATTTCCTCAGGTCGCCAGGACCGACCAGAACCGGTCGGTGAGCTGGATCAGCTGGGTCGAGGCGAACTCGAAGATCGCGTCGACGGCGGCGGTCGGTGTCCCGCCGAGGGCGTCGTCGAGGCGGGCGAACCAGCCCTCGTCCGTGGCGTTCAAGCGCTGTTCCAGGGTGCCGGTCAGCTGCTGCCGCGCGGCGTCGTCCAGCGTCCCGGCCGCGATGAGGGCGGTGGCGGTGTCGATCAGCTCGGAGATGATCACCTCGTAGCCGGCAACGACCGCGCGGGCCGCCCGCTCGGGGTCCTGCACGTACTCGACGGCCTGAGGGAAGGTCCGCGTGTGCTCGGCCGCGTCGGAGACGACGACGGCGCAGGCACCGGGCTGCCCCGGAGGCAGCGTGGCATACGTCAGGGAACCCTCGGCGTTCCCCAGGACGCCCGCCGCCTGGTCGGGCCCGACCAGGACCCGGGTGGCGGCGGCCATCCCCCGGGTGTCTATCCGGATCCTGACCCCGCCCTCGACCGGGCTGGCCGCGGGCACCACGGGCCCGGCCGCGCCGAGCACGTCGCGCTTGAGCCGGCGGACTAGAAGGTTGGCGCCGAATCGGTAGTAGCCGCGGGGCGGGTCTGCACCCCACAACCCCGCCCGCGCCGGTCCCTTCGAGTCCATGGAGATGCCCTCGAGCAGGTCCGGTTTCGTCGCGGACGGGCGGCGAAAGATCCCCGTGTGCGCCTTCCACGTGGGCGTGCCGGCGACGTCCTCGTAGCCGCCCTGCACCAGCACGTCGCCGGGCCTGGCCCGTGCCCACTTCACCGTCTCGAACACGTCGTTGCGTTCGGCGTAGTTTTTGGTGCTCCACACATTCTCGTGCGCCGGGCCGGGGTCGAACTGGGCGATGCCCGCGTTGAAGAGCGCGCGCTGGACGAAGCTGCTGCAGTCGGCCTTGTCGTCGTCCCAGCGGCCTGCAGGGTCCTGCGTGTAGGTGCGCACCTGATCCGCCAGGGCGAGGGCGGACGCCACGATGGCGTTGCCCAGGTCCCCCGGGTCCGGCCCGCCGTCGGGCGCATGATCAGAACCGCCGTCCTCGTCGATCGGGCTGCCCGCGTCCGTGTGCCGGATGGCGGAACGCAGGACGTCGGTGAAGTGCCCGCCGTCCACGCTCTGCCCGGCGTCCGGCAGGTTCCTGGTCGCAGGGTGGTTGCCAAGGAAGATTTGGGCCAGGTAGGTCAGCAGCGGGGTGCCCGACGGCACCGGCGTCTGGTTGTAGGCGTCCACGAGGGCCTGGACCTGCGCGCCGGCGGCGGGCAGGGCGGGGTCGGCCTGCTGCGCCGCCCGGAGGCGCACGAGGCCGAGCACCGCCGTCATCCAGCGGGCGGCGGTGTCCGCCAGGTACCGGCGACCCTCCTGCAGCGTGTCCGCCAGGGCCTGCCCAGCGGACGCGGCCTGGAACTCGGCCGTGCCGGACTGCCCCGCGAGCGCCGCGGTCATGAGGTCCGCGTAGGCGCCGGCCAGCGCGGCGCCGTCGTCGCCGGCCGCCAGCGGGTCGAGCCGCCACAGGGCGTCCACCGCGGACACTGTGAGGCTCAGCGTCGAGGCCTCCACGGCGAGCGGGCCGCCCGGGTCCGCCGAGTCGTCGTCGATCACCTGGACCGAGATCCCGCCGATCGTGCTGCCGTCGGGGGCCCAGGCCTCTTGGAGCGAATCCATCGGCAGGCCGAGGAGGCTCAGCTTGCCCATCGTCTGGCTGGAGGCCGCGGCGCCGATCAGGACGCCGCGCAGGCCGCGCGGCGCCATCAGGCGGGCCGGGCTGCCGTCGCCGTCGTCCCGCGGGCTCGGCCACAGTCCGCTGAGCCTCGTCTCGACCGATCCGAGCACCGGGTCGACGAGCACGGGCGGGGCGATCTGCGCGGCAACGCCGAACAAGCCGGCGAGGACACCGTCGAGCAGTCCCGCCATGTCGACGAACGACACCGCCGGTTCCGTCATCGGCCTGCCTCCGCCCTTGCCCGCCCGGAGATCGCAGTCACGGCAGGTCCTCCAGATCCCAGAGCACATCGAAGTCGACTTGCCCGCGCGGCGTCGTGACCTGCATCGACCCGGTGATACGGCCGTCGGTGGTCTGCTCCGGCGACAGCAACAGCCGCGCCTGGACGTTCCCGCCGATGAAGAGGAACGGCTCCGAGGGCCGTGGCGGCGCATCGGCCGCGGCCATCGACATCGGGAGGGTCAGCCCGAGCCCGTTCCGGACCTGGTCCGCGGTGCCGCTGCTGGGCGTTCCGAGGTCCTCGAGCACCAGGCCGGCGCCGGGTGCGGTCAGCCGCAGAGCCGCCCTGACCCCGGCGAGTTGCAGCGATCCGGCGAACTGCGGATCGGTGCTGCCGGTGAGCACGAGGCTGCTTGTCGCGGTCAGCTGGAGGCCGTGCAGTTCGAGGGACGGTCCGACCGGAATGCTGTTGTCCTTGTACCCGGCCGGGGTCACCAGCGTGGTTCCGTCCACCAGCAGCGCGACCGAGTCGCTGCCGTCGGCGAGCATGGCCTGGTCCACCCCCATCCCGAAGAGCCGGGTCATCAGGTCGGTCACGGTCTCCGCCCCAGTGGGGGCCAGGAACGTGCCGTGCTCCTGCACGAGGACGAACAGGACGGCCTCCGCCGCGCACAGCCCGTACACGGTCTTGCCGGTCCGTGCCCCCTTGGTCATCCAGCTCCCGAGTTGGGCGGCGGTGGCCCGCGCGCCCGCCTCGATCAGCGGCACCAACCGGCCGAACGCCGACCGCAGTGGCGGCACCACGGTGCTCGGGCTGCCCGTCCCGAACGCCAGGGCGGGCACGGAGATTCCTGGCCACTGGGCCGCGTACCGGTGCATGGGTGCGGAGCCGGCCGCGCCGCCGCCCGGGAGCACCGCCCCGCCGGAGATCACCTCGCCTTGCCAGGCGACGGGTCCCGGTGACGTGAATTGGTAGTCGTCGAAGACCTGCCCGTTGGCGACAGCGCGGACCGGCGTGCCCGCGGTCGCGGTCTTGGCTGAGGCCGTGAACGTCGAGGACGTCGGCCGCACGAACACCCCCAGCCGGTAGAAGCCCGGATCGACGCAGACGTACCGGTAGGCACCGTCGGAGCCGACGAACATCCCGCGATCGGCCTGCAGCCGCGCACGGATGTCGCGGAAGAACGTCGGGCCCGAGAAGGGCAGCGCTGTCATGGCCATCGGATCACCTGCCGGTCCTTGCGGCGGGCGGCGCCGACGCCGTGCTGGTCAGGTCCTCGAACGTCCAGTCCCGCGGGCCCGCCGCGTTGGACAGCAGGCCGACCCGTCCGGTGGCGTCGATCAGCGTGAGCCGCGCGATCCCCGCGGCATCGGCCCAGCCGGCGAGCGCCTCCCGGGTGACCGGCGACACGGGCCGGCCCGTGTCCGGCTGATCCCAGTCCCAGCGGCCGTCGCCGGCGGAGACGCCGATCCGGAGCCCGCCCCGGGCTCCGGTCACGGCCAGTCCGAGCACGCCGCCGGCGGTCCATCCGGTGGCGGCCCGCCCGCCACGGAACCGACGCAGGTTCAACGGCGACACCGGCTCATCCAGCAGCCCGGCCGACCAGGCGGAGCCGTCCGGCGTCCCGGCCAGGTCGTAGAGCTGGCCGTCCACCGCCCAGAATGAGACGTGCCGCTCGCCCGCTGGGCCGGCCCAGCCGGTCAGGTCCGAACCCGGGGACCACGGCAGCGTCGCGGCCGTGGCGGTCAGGTCAGTCACCCGCCACCGCCGCCCACCGGTTTCCTGGCTCACCCGGTACAGGTGCCCGTCCGCGCCGGGGTAGGCGAGGTTCACGGGGCCGGCCTGCGTGTCCCGCGGGCCGGGTTCGCGGACCGCGGTCGCGGCGACGAAGAACTCCGCACCGCCGGGACTGGACGCGTAGACGATGAACTCGTTCGCCGGCGCGGCGCCGTTGCGCGCCGACAGCCGGATCCACCGACCGGTCTCCGAGGTGCGGGCGTCGTAGCCCGTGTTTCCGCCGTTGCCCGTGCCGATGGCGACCTCGCCGCGCAGCACGTACACCCAGGCGGAGGCCTCGACCAGCGTCGGACCGGTGTCCTGGGCGCCGAACGTCTGCACCAGCCCGGCGGTGTCGATGGTGGTGCTGACGTGGAGCATCCGCCGCGACGCCTCCACCGGCAGTGTCGAGGCGCGCAGATCGGTGAGCATCACCCGGTCCTGCCGGCCCTGCGTCCAGCCGGTCCAGAAGGCCGCCTGCTCGAACCGGTTGCGCGGCCCGTCGGTAAACAGCGGGTTCGTGAGCAGGTTGCCCGCGGCGCCGATGTCGTCGAACTCGGTCGCAGCACCGCGCCAGTGCAGCAGCCCCGCGGCGGGGGCGGCCGGCGGGAGCCCGGCCGCGGCGGAGAGGTCCGTGACCTGCCAGGAGGGGTCCTGGACTGTGCGGGCGGCGATCCGCAGCGCGCCGCGCTCGGTCACGTACGCCAGCGCGTCGCCGCCGTCCAGCCGCGCCGGACGGCCGGTGCGGGCCATCCCCGCGTCGGCGTCGATCAGCTCGGCCGACCAGGCGCCGTTCTGGTCGCGGTGCAGCGCGGTCAGCTGCCCGGACTCGGTGCAGTGGAGCACGTGCACCGCACCGGTGTCGTCCGACCAGCCGGTGAGCCCGGACCCGGTGGCGGGCGGCTCCGTGCCGGCGGCCGACGTGGCGTCCTCCACCGTCCAGGTCCCGTCGGCGGCCTGGGTCAGCAGCGTCAGCACGCGTGCCGTGCGGTCGGGTGCACCGACGTAGGCGATCGACGGGAGGCCGTCGGCCCCGCTCCAGCCCTCGATACCGGTGTGCACGCCCTGCGCGCCGGGCTCCGGCGCCACCAGCAGGGTCAACGAGCGCGAGGCGCCGATCAGGTCGGCCCGGCCCTCCCATTCCCCGGCGCCGGCCAGGCAGGTCACCACGCACACCCCCGGCTGCACGACGACGGCGCCGCCCGGCTCTGTGCCGAGGCCGAATCTGAACGTGAAAGTGCCACCGCCCGAGTCGGTCCAGGTGACCGACTCGGGCGCGACCGCCATCCCCTGGCAGGTGAACCGCACCCGCGCCGGGACCACGGTCGCGTCCGGGCCCGTCTCCAGGGTCATCGGCAGCAGGTAGGACCGGTCGATCCCGCTGACCCGGCCGGTGATCACCGTGCTCGCGCCCACGGTGACGACGGACTGTGGGGTCCCCGCGTCGAAGACGATCGCGATGCTGCGGTCCAGCACCGCCGCCGACGCCCGCGCGCGCAGCTCGGCGGCGCGCTGCTGGATCTGCGGGCCCGTCCCGGCCGCCCGGGCCGCCTCGAGCGCCGAGCTGGTCACGTGCAGCGAGCGTGCGGTGTCGTCGATCGCCGCCAGCAGCGGCCCGGCACCGGTGAGCCCGATGATCGCTCCCCAGATCACCCGGCCGAGCCACTCCGCCGGGACGGTGACCGTCGCGACCGTCACCTCGACAAAGTAGAAGGGCGGAAGGACAGGAACCAGGATGGTGATGGGGATGCTCACGCCCTGCGTCGCCGCGCCGCGCACGGCCTGCTCCAGGACGGACAGCGCGCCGCTGGCGCCCAGGGTGCCGGACTGCGCCGCAGCAGCGATGGATTCGCCGGAGACCCGGAGCACCGTCGACAGGTCCCCGAGCACCCGGGTGATCACCGGCACGAGGCCGCCCGTCAGCGCGTTAAAGGCCACCTGCACGGCGAACCGGGCCACCGGGTCGTTGCCCACCAGGTCGGTGATGATCCCGTCGACCACCTGGCTCGCGCCGTTCGCGGCCAGGGCGGCGAGCTGCGCGCACTGCTGCGCGACGGCGGCGACCTGCCTGGCCGCCTGCGTCTGAAGCTCGTCGATCCGGCGGTCGACATCGTTCGCGATCTCATCCAGCTCCGCGATCATTGCGGCCGTCAGCTCGAACGAGAACCTGATCGAGGCCGCGAACAGCCGCGCCGCCTGCTCGAAGGGCAGCGTCGTCAGCCGGACCAGGAGGTCGGCGCTGTCCTCGACGAGGAACTGCGTAATGGAACGGATCTGGTCCAGGTGGTGCTCGACCAGCGACTCGAGAGCGTGCAGAACCACCGCGGTGTCCGAGGTCTCGAGCGCCGCGAGCAGGCTGGCGCTGGTCTGCCCCTCCAGGCCGACGGTCTCCCGCATGAGCGCCAGCTCGACCGGCAGCCGCTCCCGCTGCCAGCGGTCCATCTTCGAGGCCAGGTGACCGAGCAACACCGACGTCGGGAGGCCCAGCGTCACGTCGACGGACTCGCGGCCCAGATCCTCCAGGGCGCTGGTGAACCGGTCCAGCGGGCCGCCTCGCGGGAAGTCGGGGATGAGGTCGCCCGCCTCCCGCGCCTGCGCCTCGAGCCTGCGGATCGCAGGCACGGCGAGCCCGAACCCTCGGTTGATCACTTCGTCCAGCAGCGACACCAGCGGTCGCCCGACGGTCTGCAGCATGCCGACGCTAACCCGCTCTCGCACCCGCCGCAGCACCTGCTCCGCGGGGGCGCCGCCGATCAGGTCGGGCAGTTCCTCCAGGCCGACCCGGAGCAGCGTGCGGACCGACTCCACGGCCTCCGGCGGCAGCCCGATGTCGTCCACGGGGAGCTCGTCCAGCAGCTCTGTGGACAGGGCATCACCGGCTGCTGTGAGGAAGGTGCGCAGGAACACCAGCGGGTCCCCGGTGATCCCGCGCGACGGCATCCGCAGCAGGTCCTCGATCACGAGGCCGGTGACCCGACTCAGCCACGCAGCCGCACCCGCCCGCTCCAGCAGCCTGGTCGCCGAACGGCCCAGAGCCCGGGCCGGCAGATCCCCGGGCGAGCCACTCGCCGGATCGATGCCCTCCTCGATCAGCAAGCGCCGGATGCCTCCGGTCGGCGGCCGCGCGAAGCCGGGCGTGGACTCGATCAGGCTCACCCCGGCCCAGATCCCGACCACAACGTCGCCGAGCAGCTCCCGGTCCTGCTCGCCCAGCCCCGTGCGGGCGAGCTCGAACAGCACGTCCGTGATCGCGTCGATAGCCTCGGGCAGGATGGACAGCGCCGAGCGGCTGGCGACGACGGCGTCCTCGATCGCGTGCACGAGCGCGAGCAGCGAGTTGCCGACGTCGGTGCCGATCGGCAGCCCGAAGCCAGCCAGCAGCGTGGTGAGCCCGTCGAGAGCGGCGGAGACCAGTTTCTCCAGCAGGTGCTGGCCGAGCTGGGTCGCCAGGGTCGTCGCCGCGGCGGACAGCGCCTGCTGCCGGTCCGCCTCCGGCACGTCCGCCAGTACCGAGCACAGCAGCCCGGCCAGCGGAGGCAGCACCAGCTCCACCAGGTCGGCGGCCTCCGTGAGCAGGCTGCGCTCCGGCTCCGGCCGGGTGGCGCTCTCCGCGTCCAGAGCCGTCGCCAGCTGCCGGGCGGAGACGCCGAAGACGCCCTTCACCAGGGCGGCCGGTGTGGGGAACCCGAGCTCCGCAAGCAGCCCCCAGCTGTACCCGTAGATGAAGCCGTAGCCGAAGTTGACGACGAACACCGTCCCGGCCGGCTCGCCATTCTTCGGGAAGAGCCGGATGCCGGCCTTGGTCTCGGCCGCGGCCTTCACGCACACCGCGGCGCTCGCGTACAGACCCGCCCGGACCGACACCTGACTGGTGAGGACGTCGATATAGGGCCGCCACAGCGTGTTCTCGCTGCCCGCCAACGCGCCGGCGACCAGGTCGTTGAACAGCAGTTCCACGTCCAGCTTGAGGCTTGCCCTCGCCTCGGCCTGCATCTTCAACGTGGCGACCACACCGGCGAAGTCGAAGACGTCCAACGGGAAGTAGGCGGACGCCTCGGCACCCACGGATACGGAGCCCGACGTCCTGAACGACGCGCGGACGGCGTCGGCGAGTTTCGCGTCGACCGACCCCTCGAACCTGGCCTGCAGGTCGAACCCGGCGCTCAGGCCGCGGGTGGTCTGGGCGGTGAAGGACGCCGCGGCCCGGAGCATGCCCTCGCCCGTGGCCGTCGGGCCGTCAAGAGTGAAGATGTTGACGGCGTCAGCTGCTCCCTCGGCGACCATACAAATGACAATAGGGTCGGCGAGGGACAAAAGGAGAGCCCCGACGACATTCCGACCCGGATGGCGGCAGCATGGCGGCGGGGCGACGCCCGGGTCGTGAGATCAATAAGACGCCCCCCGCGACGTACCAGCCGGTCATTAAGGAGGCTTACCGAGAAGCCTCCTTAATGACCGGCGCCGGACGACTCGAGTCGTCGACGAGGATCCGAGCGAAGTTGTTCGATGAAATTCTTGCAGAGGTTCGAACTGTGCGAATAATTCGAACACACTGTCAGTGTGCCGGTGAATCACTACCCGGATTTGACTGGAACATTTCGTACCGTGGCGAACAGCGACACGCTCGGCCGTAACACGCCACCTCCAATTGACGACACCTTGCGATGAGATGCCGGATGACTGACTGATGCCCGGTGGGCGACAGGATCGGCTTCGTTCGTGGAGCGCGAGGTGGCACATTGCCTGGGTGAACAGTCTTCTCGGAAGGTGCGTGCGAACGGGGTGGCAGCCGTCGGTCTCGGTGTCGCCGCCGACCTGATTCTTCTACTCGGCGCATTCCTTTCGTTGCCGGGGCGTCCATATGCGCCGGCAATCACAGTGCCCGTCCAGTTGTGTCGAGTCAGGTCCGCGTGTCGCGAATGCCCAGCTTGCGAGGCATCGACCGGCCTGCAGTGGCTTACCATGTACTTCCGGAAGATCAACTTTGGCGAGGTCCACGCGTTGATCTATAAATTGCTTAGGTTGGAACCGCCGAGAACCGGGTAGAGTGCGCAAGCGAAGCTCCGCCAGAGGGCATAAGAACGTGTGCTGCCGGGGGCATTGCATGGTCATAGGTGCGCGAGCGAAGCCCTGTCAGGGAGCATAAGAACCGGACATTGACGTCCTATCCTCCTTCGTTTCTTGTGTGCGGACGAAGCGTTGTCGGAAGGCATAAAACGGTCCCATTCGTGTGCCGCAGGGTGGCTACGATCCAGTCAATCCACTCAGCCGGTGGATGAGCCCGGCGGTCACGCCGCTGGTGAGGAATCGGTCGAGGTCGTCGAGCCATGGCGTCGCGCGGTTGCACGAGTAGGCGGATGGATTGTCGAGTTGGACGCTGCCAGGTGTCGGTGACTCATCCACGGTTGGCGAAGGACCACCGGTGGGACCGGGCGCCTGCGTCTGGATGCAGCCTGCGTCTGGACGCCGTCTGCGTCAAGGCGCCGGGTCCAAGCGGTGATCGTACGGGCGCAGAACGACGGCCTCCACTTGCTCAACGAGAGAATCTTGTAGCTGCAGGCGAAACACTTGACCACGTCGAAGTAGCGTCGCTGGACTCCTCGGCCGCCGGGCAGTCAGGGGCTCGGCACGCCTTCTCCTCGGCGATGACCCCGAATGTTTCGTGCAGCAGTAACACGTCGCCACCCGAGGTGGCGAAACCCCTCGGCCCAGCCTGGGCATCGACAGTGACGCGGAGGGCACTCCGGGGCCGCCGACTGTACAGATCAGCGGACCCGGAGCAATGGGTCAGTTCTCCTTCCTCCTGCCGATGATCAGCGCGACTATCAGCGGTGCCACGGTGCTGAAGATGGCTCCGACCTCCGGGTCGGTCCTGGTGAGGATGTGCGTGAGCATCGTGATGATGCAGGTCATGACGGCCTTGATCTCATCGTCCGACATCGGCCTTCTCCCGCCGACGAAGCAGACGCCCGTAAGCGCAGCAGTCGGGAAGGCCCCTCCTGCGCGCATTGGCGCGTTAAGACAGGCAGGCACACAGCATCACTGCACGAATCAGAAGGTGTGGCGTTCGCCACGTCGGTCGATGTGGTCGGGCAGACCCAGTTTTTGACCTGGCCACCAGGCTCACCGAGATCGACCAACGGCTGCTGAGCCTGCCGGAGCGTCGTCGGGGCCTGACCGAGCTGAACCCGTTGCTCTCCGCCCTGGTCTACCTCCCGCGCGACCGGCGAGCCCGGGAGACCGGGGACGCCCTCACGTTCTCCGAAGCCCGCGTCGAGTGGTGCGAGCTGGTCAAGCGGCACAACTGGCCGATCAACACGTTGGAGCCCGGGGACCTCGGAGCACGCCGCCGGGCTGGACGAGCAGGACATGGGTCAGCGTCGGTTCCGCGATCGCCCCGTAGCGGTGCCTGCCGGACTCAGAACAGGCCAGCTCACCAGAGTTGTCAGGGTGATTCGGGGCTCTTACTGAACCGCCACGGGGCCCTGAATGCGCCTGTCGGTGACCGTCATCAATCCCGGGACTTATCGCGGCCCAGTTGCTACCCGCGGAATGACGCCATCGCGCCCTGAACAAGACCTCGAACAGTCCCGGTACATGTCGGGTTTCGTCCAAGCCTAAGAGGAGCCACAAGAAGCCCAGCATCGAACCTGCTCAAGCTCTCGGCGGCGCCCATGACCTCGTTCGCCCGGCGATAGCCAGTGCCTTCTGTCCGGTGCATGACGAAGGAGGAGTTGGTCCTGGCACGCGCCGACGCGCTCATGGCCCGCGCGGCAGGGCCCTCGGCGAGCGTGGCTAGGGTCGCACCATGGGAACCGACTGGGAGGGCATCCTCGGCGCGGACGATGCCGCCGAGGCCTGGGACCTGGCCGTAGCGGACGTCCTCTACCCGGACCATTCGAGAGCCGCCCCGGGGCAGCCGGCCGACCCGGGCGACGAAGAACCGTTCATCCCGATCGACGAGGCTGAGGAACGAGACAGCTCTTCGCCAGGGGGAGAGGTCTCCGATGCCCGCCCACCGACCCGCACGTCTGCCACAGCGCGAGTCCTCGAACGCGCTTTCCGCTGCCGAGTCACCGGTTCCTGAGGATCTGCTGACCGTCGACGAAGTCTGCGCCAGACTGCGCATTACCCGCTCGACCTTCAACGACTGGCGTGCGAAGAGGTGCGCGCCGCCCTGCGTGCGGTTGCCCAACCGGCAGTTGCGGTTCCGGCGGTCCGCATTGGAGCGCTGGCTCGCCTCGCACGAGGAGGCCTCTGCGTGACGGACACGACGTTCGATGTCCGCATCTGGGACGTGCGGGTCAAAACCGGCCGCCCGCGCAAGGACGGGAAGCCAGGCAAGAAGTCCTACATCGTCCGGTGGTGGTCGCGGGCAAGGTGTTCCCGGAGACCTACGCGAACGCGACGTTGGCGGAGAGCTTTCGCTCCAAGCTGATCGTGGCGCAGCGCAACGGCGAAGCATTCCGTATCGCCGACGGCCTGCCGGTGTCGATGGCACGAACGCGCAACGATCAGCCGTGGTTCACGTTCGCCCAGGCGTATGTGGACATGAAGTGGCGCCGTGCGGCGGCGAAGTCCCGTTCCGGCAACGCTGACGCGCTGGCGACGGCGACGCTGGCACTGCTGGAGCGCCGGCGTGGGAAGCCGGCCGACGCGGTGCTGCGCCGGGCCATGACGGGCTGGGCGTTCAACACTGTCCGGCGCGACACCGACAAGCCCCCAGCGATCGAGGCCGCGCTGGCGTGGCTGAGCACGAACACCGTCACCGTGTCGCGGCTGGGCGACTTGACGACGCTGCGGGGTGTGCTGGACCAGCTGGCGCTGAAGATGGACGGGACGGCGGCCGCGGCGAAGACGGTGTTCCGCAAGCGCGCGGTGGTATTCAACGCGCTGGAATACGCGGTGGAGCGGGACCTGCTGCCGGCGAATCGGTTGCCGGAGGTGAAGTGGACGGCGCCGAAGCGGGTCCGGGCGATCGACACGCGCATCGTGGTTAACACGAAGCAGGGCCCGCAGCTGCTGGCCGCGGTGGCCGATCAGAAGGTCATGCGGCTACCGCCGGGTGCGTCCGAGCCGGTGATCGTGGAGCGGCGTTCGTCCGGGCCGCGGCTGGTCGCGTGCTTCGCCACGATGTACTACTCGGCGCTGCGGCCGGAGGAAGCGGTCATGCTGCGCGACATCGACCTCAAGCTGCCGCGGAAGGGCTGGGGGCAGTTGCTGGTGTCGGAGACGGCGCCCAGTGCGGGGGCGGCGTGGACCGACAGCGGGCAGCGGCGTGACCGCCGCCAGCTCAAGCAGCGTGCGAAGGGGGAGGTGCGGCCGGTGCCCTACCCGCCGCCGCTGACTGCCTTGCTGCAGCAGCACCTCGAGCAGTACGGCGTCGTCGACGATGGCCGGCTGTTCCGGAGCATGGACGGTGGTGACGTCGCCGAGTCGACCCTGGCGCGGGTGTGGGACAAGGCCCGTAAGGCCGGGCTGACCCCGGAGGAATACCGGTCGCCGCTCGCCCGCCGGCCGTACGACCTGCGGCACGCCTGCGTCTCGACGTGGCTCGCCGGTGGCGTGATCTCAGCCCAGGTGGCGTTGTGGGCGAGGCACTCGGTCGCCGTTCTGCACGAGGTCTACGCCAAGGTGCTGGCCGGGCTCGAAGAAGAATCGCTGGGCAAGATCGCCCGCATCCTGTGCCTGCCCGCCGACGACGAGGACGACGTAGACGGCGGATGAACCCGTTCAGTGCGCAAATGCTATCAGCGGCCTTCAAGTCGTCGATCGATCAGAACGAGTCCGTCGACGATGGGTTCAATACGCGGCAGCTTCGCCAGAGAGACCGCCGTATCCGACGGAGGCCATATCCTCACAGACGCCGCTTCTGGTACTGCCCATCTTCCAGGAGGTGCGAAGACAACGATTCCCACTAAGGTGTCCACTCGTATTACACATGCGAACACCTGGTCGGACTTCTTTTGGTGTGCGGCAATACCTTTGGATGAATTTGGAATAAGTGAGATGATGTTCGCGCCTTGCGCAAAGTCAAAGCGATCTTGTGGCGTGCTTGAGCCGTCAGCTAGATAGACAGAGAAGCCGTGAGGTACTCCACGGGTGCACGAGCGTCTCTGCTTGGCGGGCACTAGCGTGCGATAATTTTGTGAGATACTTATGACGATAGCAGTCTTTGAGAACCATCGAGCTATCACGCGTTTCGCCTGGTCGCTCAACGGTGAAATTGCAGCCTTGCTAAATAGCGTTCTCTCGAACTCCGTCTCCAGTTCGCTCATCCAGCCGCCGTTGCATCGCTGTTGACATATCTCCCCTGCTACAAAGGCTGAGGCTGGAATGTTTCCACGTTTATCTATTGTCTGGCCGAATCGGTCGAAATGCGTTGGCGTGAAGACTTCTCGTTGTGCGTCGAATCTTCGCTGTAGCCAGCTTGGAAAGATATGCTCGCGGTTTTGTATATCGATATCTTGTCCGCACATCCAACACGTGCCTTTTGGTGGAACGTCGGTTACTCGGAAGCCCAGCCTGGCTCCTCGTTGGCGGAGGTTCTCGTCATATGGCCGGGTTCGTCGGTCCCTGCGTGTCAGGGTGAGTTGAGTCCACTGGTTCACAGCAACCCGGCCTGATGCAGGGCGAGATACGGATCAACTGAGATGACCCGCACGAGCATGTCCTCGCTGG
>NZ_JAPZLD010000101.1:0-14749 GCF_030182635.1 Amycolatopsis ponsaeliensis | reverse complement strand
CGCGGCTGACCTGAGCCCCGTGGTCAGCACTTCGGAACAGTCACTTCCCGAGCCTGCCGACTACAAGGATAGGGCAGCGGCTTCCTCGTCTGCTTGACACAGAGGGGAGCCCTGAGCGTGCGTCCGGCGGACGACCGGTCAGCGGCACGTGAGGACGGTTCGTGCCGTGCTGCGTCGAGCGTGCTGGAGACCAGTCCGCAGTGTCGGACGCCCTTCGTCGCGCCCGGGTTCGCAAAGAAAGTTCTGCGTGGAGGTACACGGATCGCGCGCGGCGGCAGTCTTCACAGTGATGGCTGACTACGAGGACTTCGTCCGGGCGCACCTGCCGCGGTTGCTGCGCTACGCGACGATGCTGACCGGGGAGCGGGAGCAGGCCGCCGACCTGGTGCAGGACGTGCTGGTCAAGGCGTATCGACGGTGGTCGCGGATCAGCGACGCCGAGCACCCCGACCGTTATGTCCTGCGGATGGTGACCAACGACTACCTCTCCTGGCGGCGCAGCCGGTCGGCTCGGCTGATCGCCGTGGGCGACCCGCCGGACGAGGCGCGGCCGGATGACTTCGCGTCGGACCACGCGGCACGCGAGGACATGTGGCAGCGCCTGGCGCGGTTGCCCCGGCGCCAGCGCGCGGTCGTGGTGCTCCGGTACTACGAGCAGGTCGCCGACGTCGACATCGCCGACCTGCTCGGCTGCGCCCAGGCCACCGTTCGGGCCCACGCCCGCAAAGCACTGACGACCCTGCGACACGGCCTGAGCATCGACCGGATGGCCCAGGCGAAGGAGAGCTGATGGACATCGAGAACCTGATCAAGGACACCTTCACCGCCCACGAGCCCGACGCCCCCGACAGCGACCAGGTGCTGGCGGCCACGCGTGAGCGCCTCGACCGCAGGCGCGCCGTGGTGGGCCGTCCGCTCGCGGCCGGCGCCGGGGTGGTCCTGCTCGTCCTGGCCGCGGTCGCCGTCGTCGCGCTGAACCGGCCCGCGCACGATAACCAGGTAGCCACGGGCGCCGGCCAGGCCAGTGGTCCGGCCAAGGTCGAGGCACCGGCCAAGGCGGCTATCGCGGAGCTGCCCATGCCCTTCTCGCTCGGCTGGCTGCCGCCGGGCAAAGCCGACTACCTCGCGCGCCGGATCAACATCGGTGGCAGCGCGGCGAACCCCGCCAAGCCGGTGTACGGCGGTGAGTACATGCTGACCGTCACGTCCGGGGGTCAGGTCCTGCTCGTGGACGTGCAGGAAATGCGGATGATGCCGGTCGGGCAGGCCGCCTTCAAGTCCGGTCCGGGCCAGTCGGTCACCATCGGCGGGCGGGCCGGCGTGGAGAGCTCGCACTCCGGCGGTCCGGGCGGTTACGAGGTGTACCTGACCCACCCCGAAGGCGGCTCGCTGTACGTCAACGTGGCCGCGCAGCCGGGCAGCACGGCGTCGGCGCAGCAACTGATCGACGCGGGCCGCCGCGTCGCGGAGAACGTCGCTTTCCCGGGCACGACCACCGTCGCCCCGGCGTTCGGCCTCGGCAAGCTGCCCGACGGCCTGCGGATGTGCGCGTTCGACGTCGAGGAGGGCGACCGGGGCGGTTCGCGCACGAGCTATTCGGTGGGCACGTGCAGCACCATGCCGCCGGTCCAGGTGCGCAGCGACGAGCCCGGTCAGGTGCGCGGCACCGCGGGGCAACAGGTCCAGGGACACGCGACGCGCTACGTGGACGAGAACGGTTACCGCACGCTCTGGATCCTCAAGGCCGTCCACGACGCGCCGATCGCCATCGCGGGCCCTGGTGCGAAGGCGGAGCTGTACGCCGTCGCCGACCACCTCGTCCTGCCCCACTGAGGTCCGTGGGTCCTCTTCGGACACGACCGAAGAGGACCCACGGTTTGGGCGTCGTCGATCGTCGAGAAGGCGAGGCGCTGCGTCAGGGGAGCAGGACGATCCGGCCGGGTGCATGCCCGTCCGCCAGCAGGCGCTGGGCGGCCGCGGCTTCCTCGAGCGGGAACGTCCGCGCGACGCGCACCTTCAGCCTTCCCGCCGCCGCCAGCTCGGCGACCGCGCGCAGGTCGCCGGGGACGAGCCGGGCGAACACCGGTGTCACGCCGGGGAGGTCGAACTCCGAGATCGACGCGACCCGGGTGCCGATGTCCGGCGTCGCCGCCAGGGTGCCCCGCCCGGCCGTGTCGAGCACGGCGTCGACGCCGTCGGGGGCGAGGTCGCGGACGCGGCCGGCGAGACCCTCGCCGTAGCGGACCGGTTCGACGCCGAGGGAACGCAGGTAGGCGTGGTTCGCCTCGGACGCCGTGCCGAGCACCCGGGCGCCGCGGCCGAGGGCGATCTGCGCGGCGAGCGAGCCGACACCTCCCGCGGCGGCGTGCACCAGCAGCGTCTCACCGGCTTTCGGCGCGAGGGTGTCGATGGCCTGCAGCGCGGTCAGCCCCGCCAGCGGCAGCCCCGCGGCCTCGGCCCAGCCAAGGGCGCGGGGCTTGGGGACCAGGGTCCGGACGTCCGCCGCGACCAGCTGCGCGTAGGCGCCGTTGCGGTGCTCGACCTCGCCGCGGACGTAGCCGATCACCTCGTCGCCGGGGGTGAACTCGGGTGCCGCGGGCCCGGCTCGCTCGACGACTCCGGCGACGTCCCAGCCGGGCACGACGGGGAAGTAGGACTCGAGCATCCCGGCCAGCGCACCCGATTGCACCCCGAGGTCGGCCGGGTTGAGGGCGGCGGCGCGGACCCGCACGAGCACGCCGTCGAGGTTCACCTTCGGTTCGGGCAGTTCGGCGATCTCCAGCACCTCGGGACCGCCGAACCGGTGGTAGACGACGGCTTTCACGGCTGCGTCACCCGCATCGGCAGGTCGCCCAGCACGTGGTGGCGCACGATCTTCCACTCGCCGTCGATGCGCCGCAGCTCGGTGTCGTAGTACCCCGACTCGACGCCCTGGATCGAGCGCTCCGGCGTGGTCCGGACCTCGAACACGACGAACTGGGCGTCAAGGTGGGCGGTGTCGCCGTCGACGGTGATCAGGTGGTCGGCGGTGACGTGGTGGCTCGACCCGCCTTCGGGGTGCGGGGCCATGAAGTTCTCGACGGCGTAGCGGACGCCGGCGCCGCCGACCAGCGGCTCGCCGACGGGTGCGTACCGGTCGGGTCCGGCCTTCTCGAAGATCCGGACCTCGGCGTCGTCGGTGAACAGCGCGCCCTGAGCGGCGCCGTCCCGCCGGTCGGTGGCGCGGACGTAGCGGGCCAGGACTTCCTGGACCGCGCGTTCGTCGTGCATGGGATGGCCTTTCTCCTCAACGGTTCCTGTTCTTCCAGCGAACTCCGGCGTGACCGGCGAAACGATGCCGTTCCGGCCGCCGATTATTACCCTGGCGGTATGGATCGACTGGAGACGCGCGAGCTGGCCTACTTCGTGGCCGTCGCCGAGGAACTGCACTTCGGGCGCGCGGCCGAGCGGCTCGGGATCGCGGCACCGCCGCTGTCGCGGGCGATCGCGCGGCTGGAACGACGGCTGGACGTGCGGTTGTTCGACCGGACCAGCCGCCGGGTGTCGCTCACCGATGCCGGCCGCGTCTTCCTCGCGGACAGCCGGTCGGCGCTGGCGGCGGTGGACCGGGCGGCGCGGCGCGCGCGGCGGGCGGGACGTTCGTCGCCGCTGACGGTCGCGGTGCGCTCGGGCACCGCCGCCGGTGTGCTGTCCGAGCTGGTCGAGGCGTTCGCCCACGCGCACCCGGTGGAGCTGGTGTTCACCACCGACCAGGTCGGCGCGGTCCGCGGCGGCGTCGCCGACGTCGCCCTGCTCTGCGCGAGCAACGACCTCACCGGCTTCGTGACGACGGACGTCGCCGAAGAGCTGCCGGTGGCCCTGGTCCCGGTGTCGCACCCGCTCGCTGCCCGCACGGCGGTCTCGATCGCCGACCTCCGCCGCGAAGACGCATTCCGGCCGGAATGCCCGCAGCTGCCCCTGGACGAGATCGTGGACCGGGTGGCGGTCGGCCAGCTGCTGGCGGTGGTGGGACACGGCGCGGCGGGCCGGGCCGGCAACACCGTGGTCGGCGTACCGGTGGCGGACTGCCCGCCGACCCGGGTGGTGCTGGCCCGCCTGACCGGAAACGCGAGCGCGGAGGTGAAGGCGTTCGAGCGCACGGCGAAGGACGTCGCGGCCCGCAGGCTCGCCATGGCGGCGACCGCCTAGCGGCGCAGGCGGCCGGCGTGGGGTGCGGGAGTGGACAGTGGAGCGCTGCCGGCGTCCGCCACGCGCCGGCACATGTCCTTGCCGGGAGCAGCGGCACCAATCCGAGCGGGATCATGCTGGAGGGCGCTGGATCGAGGCGGATCCCCGTGAAGCGAACGAGGTTCGCTGGCTCGCCTCGGCGATCCGGCGCCGGCCGGCTGACTCTCAACAGCGGCAACATGATTCGCGTGCTCGACACGGGCGACGGCAACGTGGATGTGGTGATCCGGGACCCGGCCAACCCGACCGGCCGGCCGATCACCTCGTTCCACAGCACCGCGAAGTACGTGCTGAAGCAATTGGCCTGCGGTTCCTGGGAGTGATTCGCCGATCGGGGTGCGGGCGAGCGCGCACCCCGATCAGGACTCCGGTCGTTCCTGGCGCAGCTGTTCGAGGGCGCGCTGCCGGGCCCTGGAGGCGTAGCCGGCCGGGTCCTTGTCGTATTCGGTGGTGGCCGTCTGCCAGCGGGCGAAGGCAGTCGCGATGTCTTCTTCGCTGTGCAGCCAATCGGTGCTCACGCCGTGCCCGACCATGCCGTCGCCGGTGTAGGCCTGGTCGAAGCCGTGCAGGTGCAGCAGCGCGTCCCTGGTCCTGGGATCGGGGACGCGGGCCGTCTCGTCTTCCACCCACGGCACCGCCCAGGCGTGTGCGTCGGCCCTGGTGATGACACCGGAGATCAGCTCGGTCCAGGTGCGCGTCACCTGCTCGCGGTCGGGAACGGTCACCAGTGCAGACTACCGGGCTCGCCCGGCGTGATCACCGCGCAGCCGACGGCAATGGGCTGCCTGAGCGCAGTCGACCCGCGCCAGCGGTTCCGGGCTTGCGCCGACGTCCTGCGCTACCGCGCCGGGTTCGCTCGCAATGCCTGCACGGACTTCTGGTGACGCGTCCGGGTTCTTGCGCACCCCGGCTGGTCAGCGTCCTGGGACGCGCGGGATGCCCGCTTCGCCGTGGCCACCGGGTCCCGCGCCGATCAAGCTGGTCGCTACGCCTGAACGGGAGAGCGCCAAGCGGGAGCTCGCGGCCACCTGGGGTTCGCGAGTCGTGAGTACAGCCGCGCCCAGCCAGCGGGGAGACTCCGTCGACTTGGGCCTGTGCCGATCAGGATGATCCGAGGACGCGCCGCGCGGCCGCCAGTCGTGCTTTCCGGGCGGCCGCCAGCCCGTCGAACCGGGCCGCGTCGTGCCGGATGTCCTGCTCTTGCGCGCCCGCCTCGACGTCGTGCCACACCTCGACCAGGTGGGCGGTCGCCTTGCAGCGCACATCGGCCAGTGCGGCGTTCCTTTCGTCATCGGGGATCTTCTCGCTGTCGAGGTGCCAGCGTGGATCCGAGATCGCCGCGCGCGGGTTGGCGTAGGCGTACCCCTGTCCGGTCATACACGTGCGCCAGGCCGCGAAGGCCGCGCCGACGCGTGGGTCCGTCTCCGAAGTGCGCAATGACCGGAAGTCCGCGTCGGTGAAGAATCCGTCGTCGACGGTCGTCAGCTCGGTTTCCGCTTGCTCGGTGCAGCCGTGCTCACCGAACAGCGTCGTGCGCTGGGCTTCGGTGAGACCGGCCGCCCACCGGCGCTGTTCGCTCTGCCGTTGCTGCTCTTCCGACGTCTTCGGGAAGTGGTAGCCGAAGTTCGTGGCGGAGGCTTCGTCGATCACGCCGTACCGGCGGAGGTTCGGCGAGAGGTCCAGCGCACCGGGGACACGGTCGTCTTCCGGCACGGCGAGCTCGGCACCGCGGTCGTGCAGGCAGGCGCGGACCAGCGTGGCTCGGGCGCGCCCGATTTCCGTCTCCTCGGCGAAGCCCGGCCGGTAGCGGTCGAACGGCAGGGCGAGCCGCTCGGCGGGGAGCGCGGGCGCGACCGACTCGGGCCCGCACGCGGTGAGCGTGAGGAGAACCAGGACGGTGACGAAGACCTTCGTGAGCATTGCGACCTCCAGGAGTGCCGGTGGTGCCCGGAGGGGGCGGGCACCACCGGCGGAATGCGTCAGGCCGTGGTGCAGATGTCCACCGCGCTGAGCCGGTTGTCGCCGATCTTGTTGTTCTCGAGGAAGCCGTCGTCGGTACCGCTGATCGACTTCGTGGAAGCGCCGGAGCCGCCGACGTCCTGCCACAGCATCACGTTGCAGCCGATGCGGTTCTTCACCGAGCTGGTCTCGTTGTCGATGCTGTCGTTGGTCTGGTTGCCGTTGCCGTCGTACCAGTAGTTGTCGCGCAGGTCGAAGTCGTCCTTCCGCAGATCGAGCCAGTGGTTGGTGTTCCCCTTGTTGAAGTCGTTGTTCTCGAACAGGCAGAAGTTGCCGCTGGAGCAGCTGCCCACCGCCAGCGCGGGCGACGCCGCGACCACGAGCCCAGTACCCACTGCCGCGACGGTCATGGCCACCGAAATGATCTTTCGCACGATTTCTCCTCGCCATCCCCTCTCAGGGATTCGGTCAGGTTGGGCGATCGGACCGTAGGGACCGGAAGCTGCGAGACTGTTGAGTACCGGTGCAATCGCCTGGTGACGCCCTCGTGGTGGCCGGCTCCTTCGCCGCCGTGGCGCCTGCCCGTCAGGCCGTCAGGCCGCGGCTGATGTGATAGGCGCTCAGGAACCACGCCAGCTGCCCCGCCGCCCGGTGCCGGCCGTGCGCCGCGGCCGCCCTGCGGAGCGCGAGCAGGCCGGCGTGCTCGGCCTCGAACCAGGCCAGGGCCGCCGCGCGGTGCTCGAACTCGGGCGGGGCGCACCCGGCCGCCGTCGCCAGCTCGATGACCGGGTGTTCCGGACGCAGCAAGTGGGCCGCCGAGCGCGCGGTGTGCAACTGGAGCTCCGTCAGGCGGTCCAGAGCCGCGCCGCGGGCTTCCTCGCCGGCCAGTTCGGCGGCGTACAGCCGGATCAGGTCGTGCATCCGGTATCGGCCGGGGACGGGCTCCTGCAGCAGGTTCGCGCCCACCAGGCTCCGCAAGACCGAACGGACCTGCCGGCCGTCGAGACCGGTGAGTGCCGCCGCGGCGGGCAGCGCGATGTCCGGGCCGGGTGCGACGCCCAGTAGCCGGAACACCTCGGCCTCCGCCGGGTCCAGGGCGGTGTACGACCAGGAGAACACCGCGCGCAGGTTCGACGTCAGGTCGCCGGCGTCGAGCGCGTCCAGCCGCGCGGACGCGTCCCGGCATTCCTTGACCAGGACGTCCAGAGGGAAACCGGGACGCGCCGTGGCGCGGGCCGCCACGATGCCGACCGCGAGCGGCAGCCCGGCACACCACCGCACCAGGTCGGCGACGGCATCGGCCTCATCGGCGACCGGTTCGGGGCCGATGTGCCGGGCCAGCAGGTCTCGTGCGTCCGCCTCGGACAGCGGATCCAGGTCGACCAGCCGGGCGCCGCGCACGCCGAGCCCGGTCAGCCGATGGCGGCTGGTCACGAGCACGGCGCAAGTCTCGCTCCCCGGCAGCAACGGCTCCACCTGGGCCGCGTCCCGCGCGTTGTCCAGCACGACGAGCAGCCGCTTCCCGGCCACCAGGCTGCGGTAGTGCGCGACCAGCTCGTCCTCGTCCGGCGGCAGTGTCGCCGGATCGGCGCCCAGCGCACCGAGCAGCCGCCGCACCGCCGCCTTCGGCGTCATCGGCTCGCCGGACGGGTCGAAGCCGCGTAGGTCGACGTGCACCTGCCCGTCCGGGAAGCGTGCGAGGTGGTCGTGCGCCCACCTCAGCGCGAGCGCCGTCTTGCCGACCCCCGCCGGGCCGCCGATCGCGCAGACGGGCACGGTGCCGCCGGCGGCCACGACCCGGGTGAGCACGGCCAGTTCGGCGTCCCGGCCGACGAGCCACCCCGGGGCGGCCGGCAGCTGCCGGGGCACGGCGACCTCGGACGGCGGATCGAGCTCGGGGGCAGCGGTGAGGATCTTGTGGTGCAGCTCCCGCAGGGCGGGACCGGGATCGGCACCGAGTTCCTCGGCGAGCCGCCGCCGGGTCCGCTCGTAGTGGTCCAGCGCATCCGCTTGCCGTCCCCCGCGGTAGAGCGCCAGCACCAGCTGGCCGGCGGCACGTTCGTTCAGCGGGTTCGCCGCGACCCGCGAGGAGATCTCGGCCAGCACCGCGTTGTGCTTTCCGAGGCGCAGCGTGAGGTCGGTGCGGTCGAGTTCGATCGCCTCGCGCTCGGCCGCGAGGGTCCGCCGCATCGCCTCGGTCCACGGGGTGTCCACGCCCGCGAACGCGTCGCCGTGCCACAGCCGCAGCGCTTCGTCGAACCGCGCCAGTTCCTGATTCTCCCGGGCTTCGGCCACCAGCGTCCGGAACCGGTGCAGATCGATCGCCTCCGGCGCGACGCGGACGACGTACCCGCCCGGCCCGTACGCGATGACGACGTCCTCGGCGCCGGCGAGGACGCGCCGGAGCCGGGACAGGTAGCTGGCGAGGGAGCGGCGCGCCCGATGCGGCGGCCGGCCTGCCCACACCCGATCGGCGAGCTGGTCGACCGAAACCGGGTGGTTTACGTCGGCGAGCAAGGCGGCCAGGACGCCGCGCTGCCGCACGTGCCCGAGGTCGACGGGCCGGCCGTCGACGTGAGCTTCGATGTCCCCGAGCAACCGGAATCTGACTGGCACGGTGGAGGTCCTCCTCGTGACCGAGGGAGTACTGAAGAATCCGCCGGCACAAGAAACGTGACGCGGAAACGTTTCAGGCCGTGTGCTACGGAGATGCACCCCGGACTTCGGCTCGTCGACGCCCGGCGTGAACGGCACTGCCCACTGAGGACCGAGAATGCTCTGGCATACGCGGACGATAGGACCCCCAGGCTTCGGTCCGGCTTCCATCCGGCTTCGCTCCGGACTTCCGCCAGCCCGCGGAAGTGGACGAGGTGCGGACGTTCCCGGGGCCAGGAATGGTGCGACGTCGCCGGCTTCCCGATCCTGGTGACCGAGGAAGTTTCGCGCAGGCTCGAAACGTCGTCAGCCGGCTTGACAGCACTTCCAGGCGCAGACGTTGCGTAGGTCCACGTTGGACAGTGAGTTGCCGGTTGGCGGCTTCGATCTTCTGTTCGGCCCGCCGGGAAGGACTACTACCGCGGGCACGGATCCGCAGGAACTGCACAACACCGCGGCCGAGTCGCCGCTGGACACCGCGAAGCGGTTGCCCGACACGCTGCAGGCCACGATCTCCTGCCTCCGGGCCGGAGAATGTGGTGTGATCCGGAGGTGAGCCGGGCCGTGGAGGAGAGCAACCGTCGCATGCTGCGCGCACGCGACACCATGGACCGCGATTACGCGAAGCCGCTGGACGTGGCCGCCTTGGCCAGGGTCGCGCACGTTTCGCCGGTGCATTTCATCCGGACCTTCCGCGCGACCTTCGGGGAAACCCCGCATCGATACCTGCAACGCCGGCGGGTGGAGCGGGCCATGTTCTTGCTGCGCTCGGGTGATCGGAGCGTCACCGACATCTGCCTGGAGGTCGGCTTCATCAGCCTCGGGACCTTCAGCAGGACGTTCCGCGACATCGTCGGCGAGTCGCCGACGGCGTACCGGCGGTATGGACCGGTGGTGGACGTGCCGACCTGTTTCGCCATGGCCTGGATGCGGCCGAGGAGCTGACCGGGACGATCATTTCGGATAAGCGTCTCGGCACGCAGGTGAACTACCGTCGCCGGCATGCTCAACGCCATCACGATTTCCCAGATCTTCGTGCTCGACCAGGACGAGGCGCTCGACTTCTACGTCGGCAAGCTCGGCTTGGAAGTCGGCACCGACGCCGACCTCGGCGTCATGCGGTGGTTGACGATCCACCTGCCCGGCCGGCCCGACCGCGAGATCCTCCTGGAGAAGCCCGGGCCGCCCAGGCTGGACGAGGCGACGGCCGGCCAGGTCCGGGACCTGCTGACCAAGGGTGCGATGGGTGGTTCGCTGTTCTTCAGCAGTGAAGACTGCCGCAAGACCTACGAGACACTGCTGGCCAAGGGTGTGGAGTTCACCGACGAGCCGACCGAACGCCCGTACGGGATCGACTGCAGCTTCCGTGACCCGTTCGGCAACAGCATCCGGTTCAACCAGCCACTGCCCGGTTCCTGACCCGGCCGGCCGGGTACCGCACTTCACGCGGAGCTGGGCGACCGGTGCCTTGCGGCTCCGCCGGGGTCGGCTATCGCTTCCTCGGTGAGACCGGCTGATCACCCTCAGCTGGGCCGCGCCAGAGCCGCGTACTGGCGCTCGAGTGCCTTGGCCGCGCCACTGCGCCAGCTCTCGGCCATGGCCGCCGACACCGGGTCGGGGAAAATCTCGTCTTTGCCCTGCTCCACGCCGTCGAAGATGGCGTGCGCCACGGACTCCGGGGGACGCCTTAGGGAGAACGCCGCCGCCTTGGAGATCGAGTAGGCCGGGATCACGGGGATCGGCGCCCACGCCGTGATCGACAGGATGTTGACCACGGCTCCCCGCGAACGGGTCAGCGCCGGCAGGAACGCACTCGTCACGCTGTAGGTGCCGAAGAGGTTGATCGTGCCGGGCAATCGGTCGGGGCCGATGACGAACAGCGCGGCCACGAGCAGGATGAGCAGGTACTCCACGCTCAGTCCGAACATCGGTAGTCCCTTTTCCGCTGTGTTCCGGGCAGAACGCGGTGGGTGCCGGATCCCCCGACGGAACCCGGCACCCACCGCACCCTGGATCAGTTGGCGGCGCTGGTGTTCACGTCTCCGTTGACGCCCTTGGGGAAGAATCCGCCTGAGGTGGCGGCCTTGTTCGTCAGGTACACGATGTTGAGGACCTGGCCGGGGGAGCGGCTGTAGGCGATTCCGTTGGCGTCGGTGGGCACGATGTTGGCGTTGCCGTGGCTGTCGATGACGCCCTGGTCGTCGTCGGTGGGGCCGTCGAGGCTGTCGCGCGCGTTGGAGAGCTTGACGCTGGCCTCCCGCAGGTCGCGACCGAGCAGCCCGAGGCCGAGGATGCCTTCGGTGTGCTGGTAGAGCGCGCTGCGGATGTTGGCGGCGTGGTAGGCCTCGACGGCGAGGATGCCGGCCGCCGCTTCGAGGTAGGTCTTGTTGGTGATCAGCGGCGCGGCGCCCTTGTAAGCGGTGACGCCGACGTCTTCGAAGAGGAACGCGGCGAGCAGGAAGTTCTCCTCGCACGCGAACGCGTCGAAGCTGCGGCCGGGCTTGACCAGGCCGGCGGCCTGGGCGGCGGCGGTGAAGCTGGACTGCAGGTCGATCGCGGGCCGGCTGACCGCGGCGGAACCCAGGGCGGAGCGCAGGAACTGGACGTGGGCCTTTTCGTCGCCCGCGATCTCCTGCGCGTACTGCTTCGCGGCCTTGGTCTTGAACTTCACCGCGCGCCCGCCGGTGACGCCGCCGCGGGTGCCCGTGCCGGTCGTCATCGAGTCGGCGAGGCCCTTGCCGGTAACGGCGTGCAGGTAGAACTCGGCTTCGAGGTATTCGAGGTTCAGCGCGAAGTTGAGCACCGCGCCGTCGCTCACCCCGCTCGGCGCGGCCGCGGCGGCGGGCCGGGCGGTGGTGGCGGACGCGGTGCCGGCGGCGAGTCCGCCGAGCGCACCGGCGCCGACGACGCCGAGGCCGGTCATCCCGGCCGCCTTCAGGAATCGGCGACGGTCTTGGTCGTTCTCGGCGCTCCGGTTGATCATCGAAGCGGCGTAGCGCTTGCCAAACACGGACGAACTCCTCCCCGCCCGCGCGCGGCGGGCGTAACCCACCGCCGGATTCCCGGCGCCGGGCGGATCCTTCGTGGACCTTCCGCTTTCGGGGCCGCGCCGGCCGCGGATTGGTGTGGATCGCCGGATCAGGTGATCACGGCTCGCGGAGGTGTCGGAGTGGGAAGACCGGGTACATCAGCGGCAATTCGGGCGATACCGTGATTTCGGCCGGGATCCGGGTGCCGGTCCGGGAGATGGCTGTCGCGCGTCGATCACCGCGCGTGTCCACATCGGTCACTTTCCTCGAAAAGCTGGAGGACTACCCGTTACCCAGGAGTAGAAACCCTTTCTGTCAAACAAAAAAGTTCTGTCTTGCACCCAATCCGGTGAAGGTCTGCGCCCCGAAAGCCCACTGACGGGTGAAGTTCCGACTCGGAAGGGGGTGAGATGGATGGATACTTCCCAGTCTGACGCTGCAGCCGTGCACAAGTCCGTGATTGCCCGGTGGCTGATAGTCGCCGGAGCTGTTGTCGGCTTCGCGGTGCTGGCGCTGGTGCTGTCCGGGAGAGCGGACGCGGCCGAGCGTGATGTCCCGGCCGCACCGGATCAGTCCGGGGTGCTCGGCTCGATCGGGCACACCGTGGAGCACGTTACCGGACCCGCCGACCGCGTGCTGCGGCCGATGACCGGCACCGTGCACGCCGTTTCGGCGGTGGCCGAGCCGGTCGTCCAGCAGGTGGCCAAGCCGTTGGAGCCGGTGGTTTCGTCGGTGGTGCGGCCGATCGCGAAGACGGTCGAGCCGGTCCTGTCGGTCGTCGAGCCGGTCACCGCGCCGGTCACGCGGCCGGTGCTGCACGCGCTGGCCCCGGTCGTCGACCCCGTGACCCACGCGGTGGGGGCGGATCCGGTGATCGAGACCGTTTCCGGACATCCGGTGCGGACATCGCCGGGGACACCTCGCGACGACATCGGAGTCACTCCGGTGCACGGGGATGCGACCGCGGTGACTCCCGAGCCGCCGCAGGTGCCGCGACCCGCGGTGACGGTCCGGACGGAACTCGGCCGGAACCACGGTTCCGGCGGGACGTTCGCCGGTGACCACCCCGGTTCGGGTGGCGGCGGAGTACCCGCGTCGCCGGGTGCGCCGGGCGCGGTGAACTCGGGCGGATCGGTGTCGGCCGGTTCCTCCGGACACGGTGGTGAGTACGCCGTGTCCGCGTCGGGTCCGCGGATCGCGGGCACGGACCGGTCCTGGCGGGCACCACCCGCGGGCTCGTGGTCGTTGCACTGGCTCGAGTACTACGGCAACGACCATCCGAGCTGACGTTCCCTTTCCATCCTCAAAATCCACAATGGACAGAGAGCAGGAAAGGGAAGTCATGCACAAATACGTGCGACGCGGCCTGACCGCCGCATTCATCTCCGGCGGGTTCGTCCTGCTGGGCGGAGCGGTGGCCAGTGCGGACACCGGGAACTCGGGCCCGCTGGGCGGGCTCGGCAACACGCTGCACTCAGTCGTGACCGGAACCGCCACCGGCGGCAACGGCGGGACCTCGGGTAACGGCGGGAACGCGAGCAGCAGCAACAACGCTGTCAGCGGGAACTCCGGCAACTCGGGCAACTCCGGGTCCACCGGCGGCAACAGCGCCTACGGCGTCTGTGTCCTGGCCGAGTGCAGCACCTCGGTGTCCTCGGGCAACTCCGGGAACACGGGCGCGACCGGCTCGACCGGGAACGCCTCGAACACCAGCACCACCACCGGTGGCAACTCGGGGAACGCCGGCCACGGCGGCTCCGGGACGTCGGCGGCGTCGGGCAAGAACGCCGCGGACTCGCGGGGCGCCCGCGGCGTCCTCGGCTCGGTGACCGGCACCGCCAAGGGCGGCAACGGTGGCAACTCCGGCGACGCCGGGAACGCCACCAGCGGCAACTCGGCGGTGTCGGGGAACTCGGGCAACTCCGGGAACTCCGGTTCGACCGGCGGCAACAGCGCCTACGGCTTGTGCCTGCTGGCGAAGTGCACCACGTCGGTGACCTCGGGTGACTCCGGGAACACCGGCGCCACCGGTTCGACCGGGGACGCGACCAACACCAGCACGACCACCGGCGGGAACTCCGGCTGGGCGGGCAACGGTGGCGACGCCACCGCCGTCGGCACCGGCCAGAACTCCGCCAAGAACAAGGGTGGACACGGCTGGCACCACCAGGGCGGCACCACGGGCGTCCTGGGTTCGGTCACCGGCACCGCGACCGGCGGCAAGGGTGGCAGCTCCGGCGACGCCGGGAACGCCACCAGCAAGAACAACGCCGTGAGCGGCACGTCCGGCAACTCGGGTGACTCGGGCTCGACCGGCGGCAACACCGCCGTCACGTCGGCTCGTGGGCACGAGCAGCAGGGCCGTCACCACGGTGGACGGCAGCACGAGGGTTCGAAGTCGGCCACCTCGGTGACTTCGGGCAACTCGGGTGACACCGGCGCCACCGGCTGGACCGGTGACGCGGGCAACACCAGCACCACCACCGGCGGGAACTCCGGCTCGGCGGGCCACGGCGGCGATGCCGCGGTGATCGCCTCGGGCTGGAACACCGTCGCGCACAGCCCGCACACCGTCTGACGGTCGGCGGGAGAACACGAGCGGGGGCACCGGATTCCGGTGCCCCCGCTCTTCGTCGCGGATGTCTTTCCTCGCCGATGGTGTTGCGCGGCATCCTGAGCGAGCCGGTCCGACCGTCTCTTGTCACAGAGCCGTGGGGCGCGGAGACCGCATCGGCAGGACCGGTCGCCGCCAGCCACCCTGGAGTGATCCGGTGGTGGCGACGACCGGCGGAACGCCGCCGCTTCGGCGTTCCCCGGCGGCGGATCTCGTGCGACCCGCCGCCAGGTCTGGGTACGAACACAATGCGACCGCCGCAGCT
>NZ_JAPZLD010000100.1:0-16142 GCF_030182635.1 Amycolatopsis ponsaeliensis | reverse complement strand
CATCCGAAAACCCTTCTCCGGGAGGATTGAACCACCGCCGATTTCACAGTACGGAAAGGCGGTTTCGCACAACGACAGTAACCACGGCGCGGGGGGGGGCGGGCCCCCCGCGGGCGGCGCGGGGGGGGGGGGGGGGGCGGGCCCCCACGGCCGCGAAGGCGCGCGCGAGCTGCTGGACGTCCCGGTCGTCGACATCACCGAAGCGGCCGCGCACCTGGCCTGTCTGCTCGGCCGCCGCTACGGCGTCGTGACCACTTTGGACCGCACGTGCGGGCTGATCGAGGACAGCCTCCACTCGGCCGGCGTCGCGCAGAACTGCGTCACGGTCACCGGCGCCGGGCTCGGGGTGCTGGAGCTGACCGACGAACGCCGCACGGAGTCGGCTTTGCTGACGGCCGGCCGGCGCGCGCGGGACGCCGGCGCGGAGGTGCTGGTGCTCGGCTGCGCCGGGATGACGGGCCTCGACCGGAAGATCTCGACGATGCTGGACATCCCGGTGATCGACGGCGTCGCGGCGGGAATCCGGCTCGCGGAGTCGCTGGTGGCGCTGGGACTGAAGACGAGCCGCGCGGGCTCGTACGCGCGTCCGTTGGACAAGCGACGCACCTGGCCCGATTGACATCCCCGGCACCGCCCGGACAGAATCGCCACTGCCGTACCGCCGCCCGGTGACGAGTGGGGACTTCGACGTCCCCGTGAAGGGCGGTCGGAAGTGCGAAGGCTACGCGTACTGGGCGCGCTGGCGTTGTCCGCGAGCATGCTCCTGGTCCCGGTGAGCGGGACGGCGGTGGCCGCGTCGCCACCGCACACCGTCATCACCGACGGGGCGAAGCTGGCGGGGATCAAGCAGGCGCTGCGCAGCGGCCACGCGTCCAAGGCCCAGCGCGACGCGCTGAAAGCCGTGCTGGACAAGGCGAACACGGCGCTGACCGCCGGGCCGTGGTCGGTGATGGACAAGCCGTCCGCGCCGCCGAGCGGCGACAAGCACGACTACATGAGCCAGGCGCCCTACTGGTGGGCGAGCGAGAAGACCCCGGAGAACCCGCAGGGCTGCCCGTACGTCAACCGCGACGGCCAGCGCAACCCGGAAGCCGACGCGATCACCGACCACACCTACCGGATGTGGGCCTGGGACGCGATGTACTACCTCTCGCTCGCCTGGTACTACACCGGCGACGCGAAGTACGCGAAGCGGGCGGCACTGGACATCCGGACGTGGTTCCTCGACCCGGCCACCAAGATGAACCCGAACATGACGTACTCGCAGATCGTCCCGTGCCGGACCACGATCAGCGGCACCGGGATCATCGACTCGACGCAGTCGTTCAGCCAGCTCCTCGACACGTTCGCGCTGCTCGACGGCGGCGCGCCGGGCTGGTCCGGCAAGGACCGCTCCGGGATCAAGGCCTGGCTGACGCAGTACCTGGACTGGATGCAGACGAGCCCGCAGGCGAAGCTGGAACTGGCCGCCACCAACAACCACGGCACCTTCCTCGACATGCAGAACGCGACGATCGCGGCGTACCTGGGCAAGCGGGACACCGCGCGCAAGATCGTCCTCGACGCCGAGAAGAACCGGTTCCCGGTGCAGTTCGCCGCCGACGGCAGCCAGCCGCTCGAGCTGTCGCGCACGATGTCGTGGCACTACGTCAACTTCAACCTCACCGCGTGGGGCCGGATGGCGCAGCTCGGGAAGAACCTCGGCATCGACGTCTGGAAGTACAAGGCCGCCAACGGGGTGACGCTCCGGAAGGTCGTCGACCAGCTGATCCCGGGTGCGCTGCAGGGTGCCGCTGGCTGGCCGCACCAGCAGATCGGCGTGTTCGACCAGTCGATCGCGGCGGACATCTTCCACGCCGCGGCCGAGGAGGCACACGACTCGGACGCGGCGGCGGCGTTGAAGAAGATGCCGCTGCCGGCCGGCGGCGACACGTGGCCGGTGCGCGTGTCGTGCTTCCCGCTCGACCCCCCACTTAAGTAGGGCTGCCCCAACGAAAACCGGACACCGCGTCCCATAGCGCACGACCTGACAGATTGGTCTAGTCCAAAGTATTGACACTCGGTGCCCCCGCGCGCACATTCATGACCGGGGCCGGACCCGCTTCGTGAAGAACCGTCGCGTACGCCCTCTCCCGCGCCGTCGCGGCCGGGAGAGGGCCGTCCGCCTGCGCGAGGAGACGCCCATGCAGCGAAGATTCGCCCTGGTCGCCGCCGCGGCCGCCGCCGTCGTGATCGGCGCGCTGACCGTCGCCGGCCCGGCGGCCCCGAACGCCGCCGCCGCGACCTCCGGCGGGGTCCGGATCGCCTACTTCGACCAGTGGTCCATCTACCAGAACGCCTACTACCTCAAGAACGTCGACGCGATCGCCGGCAACCTCGACTACCTGCTCTACGACTTCGAGAACATCGACCCGGGCAACCTCACCTGCTTCGAAGCCACGAAGGCGACGACCCCGGACCCTGGCGGCGAAACCGACCCGAACGCCGGGGACGGCGGCGGCGACCAGTTCGCCGACTACCAGAAGTCCTTCGGCAGCGACATCAGCGTCGACGGCACCGCCGACGTCTGGAACCAGCCGGTCGCCGGCAACTTCCACCAGCTGCAGGAGCTCAAGGCGCGGCACCCGAACCTCAAGGTGCTGCTGTCGATCGGCGGCTGGACGTACTCGAAGTACTTCTCCGACGCCGCCGCGACCGACGCGTCGCGCAAGAAGTTCGTCAGCTCGTGCCTCGACATGTTCATCAAGGGCAACATCCCGGCGTCCGGCGGCTACGGCGGCCCGGGCACCGCGGCCGGGATCTTCGACGGCATCGACATCGACTGGGAGTACCCGGGTTCGCCCACCGGGCACGTCGGCAACCACTACAGCGCCGCCGACACCGCGAACTACACCGCGCTGATGGCGGAGTTCCGCAGTGAGCTGGACGCGTTGGGCGGCAAGCACTACGCGCTCTCGGCCGCGTTGCCCGGCGGCCAGGACAAGATCGCGAAGATCCAGACCGACCGGATCGGGCAGTACCTGGACTTCGGCAACGCGATGACCTACGACATGCACGGCGCGTGGGACGCGACCGGGCCGACGAACTTCCAGGACCCGCTGTACTCGTCGCCGGGTGACCCATCGGGCACGATCCCGCCGGGCACCGAGAAGTACACGACCGACTCGGTGATCAAGGACTACCTGCACGGCAACAGCGCGTACGGCATCGCGGGCGGCTTCCCGGCAGCCAAGCTGACGCTGGGCATCCCGTTCTACTACCGCGGCTGGACCGGCGTGCCGGCCGGGTCGAACCACGGGCTGTACCAGTCCGCCTCGGGTCCGTCGCCCGGGCACGCCTTGAGCGGCAACGTCCCCGGCGTCGCGATGTACAAGGAACTGTCCGGGATCGTCGACAACCCGGCGGACACGTACTGGGACCCGGTCACGCAGTCAGCCTGGTTCTACGACGGGACGAACTTCTACGGCGGCTCGTCGGCCCAGTCGATCAAGGCCCGCACGGACTACATCCACTGCACGGGCCTCGGCGGCGCGATGATGTTCTCGCTCTACGACCTGGACCCGGGTTCGACGTTGTTCCACGCGGTGGTCAACGGGCTCGCGGCCTCGACGCCGAACTGCTCGGCCCCGCCGACCACGACCCCGCCGACGACCACCCCCACCACTCCGACGACCCCGACCACGCCCACCACTCCGACCACTCCGCCGACGACCACGCCCACGACGCCGCCTTCGGTCCCCGCGTGGGCCCCGAACACGGCGTACGCGACGGGTGCGAAGGTGACCTACAACGGCGTCACGTACACGTGCCGCCAAGCCCACACCTCATTGGTGGGCTGGGAGCCGCCGAACGTCCCGGCCCTCTGGCTGGCCGGCTGAACCGTCTTGAATGACTCATTCAGGACCTCGGAGGTCCTGAATGAGTCATTCAAGACATCAGTTGCCGGTGGGGGCGCCGACGCCCGGCGCGGGGGCGGTCGCGTTGCCCGCGATGCCGTAGCGGCCCGCGGCGCCGTCGAGCTGTTCCTTCAACGCCAGCACCGTGCTCACCCGGCCGGCCGACGAGTCCACGTTGTCCACAGTGGACAGGATCGACGTCGCCGACGTGTCCGCGCGGACCACGCCCAGCGCGCCCGTGCCCTCCGCGGAACCGGCGTCGCCGGCCAGGACTGTGCCCGCGCCTCCGCGGTCGAGCTGCGTGGCGAACCGGGCGATCGTCGCCGCGCGGTCACCCGCGCTGTCGCCGGTCGCCTGGCCTCCGGTCAGCACGATCGCCAGCTGCGCCGGCTTGACCTCCTGGCTCGCCTTGACGAACCCGCCGTCGGTGAGACCGCTGATCGCCGCCGCCAGCTCCTCGCCCGAGGACTGCGGCTTCGCCGTGGTCTTGTCCAGCAGCAGCACCGAACCGAGCAGCGCGCCGGCCAGCGTGCCGGAGTCGCCCGCGGTCGGGAACTTCGAGCCCGCCGGCTGCAGGCGCGTGACGACGTCGCGGAGCTGGTCGGCCTTCTCCGGGTCGGCGAACGCGGCCGTCAGCTGTACCTCGCCGGTCACCGAAGCGCCGGACTGGCCGATCAGCTGCTTGAGCGCGTCCCGGTCGGCCGGGCGCGCGTCCTCGGTGGTCACGAGCACCACCGAGCGCTTGTCCAGCGCCCCGGCGACGACCTTCGGCCCCATCGCGCCGGCGAACGCATCCGCGTCGGCCAGCCGGGCGTTGAGCGCGTTGCGCTGGGCTTCGAGGTCGGAGACCTGGCTGCCGAGATCCTTCTTCTCCCCCGCCAGGCCGGAAAGCAGCGTGCCGTTCAGCGCGGTCGAGCCGAGGACGACCCCGACGGCCAGTGCCAGGAAGCAGGCGGCGATGGAAACGACGTGGTAGCGCAGCGAAATCACGTGAACAATCCCTTGACCCAGACAGTGAACGTATTCCAGGTGTGCCGGAGCCAGTCCAGGTAGACCGAGCCGACGTCGGACACCAGCAGGGCCGCGGCGACGACCACGACCGCGGCGAGCACGAGCAGCACGACCGCGCCGATCGACACCCGGCTGCGGTGCAGCGTCGCCACCGCCTTCCCGTCCACGAGCTTCGTACCGAGCTTCAGCCGGGTCAGGAACGTCGACGGGTTGGAGCCGGACCGGCCGTGGTCGAGGAACTCGCGCAGGGTGGCCTGGAAGCCGACCGTGACGACCAGGCTCGCGCCGTGCGCGTCGGCCAGCAGCAGCGCGAGGTCCTCGGCGTTGCCGGACGCGGGGAACGTCACCGCGCCGATGCCGAGGTCCTGGATCCGCTCGACACCGGGCGCGTGCCCATCGGGCTGCGCGGGCACCACGACCTCGGCGCCGCCGCGCAACGTCGTGGTGCCGATGCCGGTGGGGTCGCCGACGATGATGTCCGGCGTGTAGCCCTGCACGCGCAGGGTGTCGGCGCCCGCGTCGACGCCGACCAGCACCGGCCGGTGCTCGGCGACGTACTTCTTGAGCTTCTTGAGGTCCTCGGCGTGCCCGTTGCCGCCCGCGACGACCAGCACGTGCCGGTCGCGGATCGCGACCTTCAGCTCCGGCACGCCGACGCCGTCGAGGATCAGCGTGCGCTCGCGGCGCAGGAACTCGATGGTGTTGGCGGAGAACGCCTCCAGCTGCGTCGACATCCCGGCCTTGGCCTCGATCATCTGGTCCGCGACGCTGTCGGCGGTCTGCTCGATGCCGGAGGCGACCTGGCGCTCGCCGACGTAGACGACGCCGTCGTGCAGCCGCAGCTTCGTGCCGTCCTTGATCGTGCGCAGCAGTTCGCCGCCGACCGAGTCGACCAGCGGGACGCCGGCCGCGACGAGGATCTCGGGGCCCATGTTCGGGAACCGGCCGGAGATCGACGGCGACGCGTTGACCACGCCGGCGACCTCGGCTTCGACCAGGGCGTCGGCCGTCGCGCGGTCGAGGTCCAGCTGGTCGAGCACGACGATGTCGCCGGGACTGATCCGGCGCAGCAGCTCCCGGGTGCGGCGGTCGACCCGCGCGACCCCGGTGATCCCCGGGAGGGGTTCTTGGTTCCGCGTGAGCAGGCCGGTGAGCTTCATGTGGCCGATGGTGACAAATTTGCTCGTGGGACAACGGACGCCACGCCGTAGCCGGGGTGACTCGTTGTGGTGAGGTCCCCCGTGCGGGTCAGGCCTCCGACTCCTCCGAAAGGGAGCCGAAATCGAGGTTCAGCCAGGGGCTCGCCGGGTCCTGAAGGAGCTGGTGGTGGACCCGCACGGCCGCCGGGTACCACTCGCCGAACTCGTCGTCCTCGGCGTGCAGGACGCGGCCCATGACGTACCCGGCCGACAGGTCGGCCCATGACTGGTGGTAGCGGCGAGCGAGCGAACCGGCTTCGAGGACCATCAGCTCCGCTGTCAGCGCGTCACAATAACCGGCCGCGAGACCCCACCGGGCGATGTTGACCGCGCGGCCGACGTCCCACGACAGCGCCGTCGTGACGAACCCGTCCGCGTCCACCAGGCCGTCGGCGCGCAGGCGCTGTTCGCACCGCGACACGCGGCGGACGGTGTCGCGCAGCTCGTCGGCCTGGTCCTCGGCGTCGTTCTCCGCGCACCACCGGTCCACCAGCTCCGCCCAGGTCAGCGGGTCGAACTCGCCGTTGCGCAGGCCGTACTCGGCCGCGAACCGCAGGCGCAGCATGAGCACGAGGTTGCCGGGCGTCAGCGCGTAGCCGTCGCCGATCAGGTCGGCCATCGTCGCGCGCCAGCCGGGCGGGTCCGGCACGCCCCACCAGTCGCGCAGGCCCCGCACCTCGGCGACGTAGTCGTGGCGGCGCGCGTCGAGCACGTTCCACGGCGCCGCGTTGAGCACCGCCAGGTGCGCGCCGCAGGCCAGCGCGTGCGCGATCGGCCCCTCGAGGTGCCCGTACGGCGCGGTGATCAGCCGCTCGACCTGCTCTTCCAGCGGCGTGACGTCGTCCTTGTGCGCGTCGAGCCACGGCTGCAGGGTCGCGCCCGGCAGCCGCCACTCGCCGCGGGTGCCGCGATTGAACACGACCCGCTCGTGCCGCCCGACGCCGTCGACCGCCCAGTCCAGCGCGCCGCTCATGGCGACGACGTCCGAGCCGAGGTCGGGCAGCGCGCCGCGGGTGAAGACCTGCAGGAACTCGTCGCCGCCCGTCTCGAAGTAGACGTTGGGGAAGGTCTCGGCCCGCTCGTCGAGGATGCTGCGGGCGTCCACCCGCCGGATCGGGACGAAGAGCTCTTCCCCGGCCAGCAGGCCGAGGTAGCGGTCGAGGTCGCCGTCGCGGCGGGCGGCGGCCAGCTGGGCTTCGACGTCGGCGGGCGGCGGCAGGATCACGGGGCGGCTCCCTCCGCTCGGCCGGTCAGCACGACGAGCTTGCCCGCCGTCCGGTTGTGTTCCAAGTCGTCGTGCGCCTGCCGGATCTCCGTCATCGGATACACCTTGGCCGGGCCGAGGCTTGCTTCGCCGGCGGCGATCCGGTCGAGGTGACGCTGGAGGACGGAGGCGGGCAGGTCGTCCGCCTCACCACCATAAGCGGTCAACCGCACCCCGGCGGGAAGGTAGCCGATCGGATAGAAGTTCGAGATCGTCCACTGGTTGGACAACATGCCCGTGAAGCAGACGGTGCCGTGCACCCGGGTGGCCTTCAGGGTGTCCGGCAGGGTCGGGGTACCGACGAGTTCGAGGGCCGCGTCGACGCCTTCCGGCGCGATCGTGCGGACCTGCGCCGCGACGTCACCGTCGTCGAGCAGGGCGTGGTCGACGCCGTGCTCGCGCAGGGTTTCGAGCCTTTCCGGCTGCCGGGTGGTGGCGAAGACGGCGGCGCCGAGGTCTTTCGCCAGTGCCGCGGTGGCGAACCCGAGCGCGGACGTCCCGCCGCGGATCAGCAAGGTCTGTCCTGCACGCAGGTCGAGGCCGGTGGTGAGCGAGCCGTACGCGGTCTGCAGCGTTTCGGGGACCTGTCCGAGGACCTCCCAGGGCAGCTCGGAGCGGAACGGGATGACCTGCTTCTTCGGCACCACCGTGTATTCGGCGTAGCCGCCGTCGAAGGTGCGGCCCATCCCACCCATCATGGTGGCGACCTGCTGCCCGGGCTCGAGTTCGCCGCTGGGGTCGGCGTCGACCACGCCGACGGCCTCGATGCCGGGCACGCGCGGGAACGTGACGCCCTCGGCCAGGCCCAGCCGGGTGTGCAGCTCGGACCGGTTCAGGCCGAACGCCCGGACGGCGATCCGCACCCACCCCGGTTTCGGCTCGGGCAACGGGAGGTCCGTCAGTTCGAGGTTCTCGACGGGACCGGGTTCTCGGAGTACGACCGCGCGCATCACAGGTCCTTTCTTCGCATGCGAACAGTCCGCACAACAACTGTCCGCGCGAGTAGTATTCCCGGAGTGAGCCTGTCCCGAGAGCACGACGCCGCGTGGCGGGGATTCCTGCGCTCGTCGGCGCTGCTGCTGCGCGTGCTCGACGCCGAGCTGCGGGCCGAGCACGGGATGACGCACCGGACCTACGACGCGCTGGTCCAGCTCTCGGAGGCCCCGGATCGCCGGCTGCACATGAAGGACCTGGCGGCGGCGCTGGTCCACAGCGCGAGCGGGTTGACGCGCATCGTCGACGGCCTGGAGAAATCGGGCTACGCGCGACGCGAACCGGACCCGGCGAACCGCCGGTCCACGCTGGTGGTGCTGACGCCGGCGGGCCTGGCCGCGCTGGAGAACGCCTGGCCGACGCACGTCCGCGGGGTGCAGCGGCACTTCGCGGACCAGGTGAGCCCCGAGCAGGCGCAGGTGCTGGCAGAGGTCTTCCGCGGCATCACCACGAACCTCGAAGACGGCCCGCCCTCGTAGCTACTTCTTCTTGCTGGCCCGCTTGGGTTTCGGGGCGGGTTCGGCCTTGGCCTTCTCCGCCGTGGCCAGCAGCTCCTCGGCGTGCGCGCGGCCCGTCTCCGTGTCGTCCATCCCGGCGAGCATCCGCGCCAGCTCGTTGACCCGCTCGCCCTGGCTCAGGTTCTTGACGCCGCTGCGCGTCACCCCGCCCTTGTGGCCCTTGTCCACCACCAGGTGCTGGTCCGCGAACGCCGCGACCTGCGGCAGGTGCGTCACCACCAGGACCTGGTGGGTCCGCGCCAGCCGCGCCAGCCGACGGCCGATCTCGACCGCCGCGCGGCCACCGACCCCCGCGTCGACCTCGTCGAACACCAGGGTCTGCACGGTGTCCGCGTGCGCGAGGACCACCTCGATCGCCAGCATCACCCGCGACAGCTCACCACCGGACGCGGCCTTGTGCACCGGCAGCGGCGGCGCGCCGTCGTGGGCCCGCAGCAGCAGCTCGACGTCGTCGATGCCGTCCGCGCCGGCGTGCACCGCGTGGCCGTCGATGGCCAGCGCGTGCGTGTCGCCGTGCTCGGCCGGGCGCTGCTCGACCGTCACCTCGATCGCGGCCTGGCCCATCGCCAGCCCGGACAGCTCGCGCGTGATCTCCGCCGCCAGCTCGGCCGCCGCCTTTTCGCGTGCCGCCGACACCTCGACGGCGTGCGCGGCCAGCTGAACCGCGAGCTGGTCGCGGCGCAGCCCCAGCTCGGCGAGCGCCTCCTCCGAGGTGTCCATGGATCCCAGGCGGCGCCGGGCGTCGTCGGCCCAGGCGAGCACGCCGTCGACGTCCGCCGCGTACTTGCGGGTCAGCCGCTTGAGGTCGCCCTGGCGCGCCAGCACCTTCTCGAGCAGCGCCGGGTCGGCATCCAGCGTCTCGACGTAGTTGCCCAGTTCGGCCCCGACGTCGGTCAGCAGCACCGACGCCTCCTCGAGCCGCGGTGCCAGCTCGCGCAGCACGCCGTCTTCGGACGTCGCAAGCCGCCGGAGCGCTTCGGAGACCAGAACCATCGCGCTCGGGACGTCCGGGTCGCCGTCCGGCGAGCCCGACAACGCGACGTGCGCCTCGGTCGCGGCCGCGCGCAGCTCGTCGGCCGCCGCGAGCCGCTTGATCTGGGTGGTGAGCTCGACGTCCTCGCCCGGCTCCGGCGCGACGGCGTCGATCTCGGTGAGCCCGTGCTTGAGCAGGTCGGCCTGCTGGGCCATCTCCCGCGAGCGCGTCGACCGCTCGGTCAGCTCGGCGATCACCGCCAGCCACTCGGACCGGACCTCGCGGTACGCGCTCAGCGGCTTCCCCACCGCGTCGCCGGCGAACCGGTCGATCACGTCGCGCTGCTCGCTCGGGCGCAGCAGCCGCAGCTGGTCGTTCTGCCCGTGGACCGCGATCAGCTGTTCGGACAGCTCCGCGAGCACGCCGACCGGCACCGACCGGCCGCCCAGGTGCGCGCGCGAGCGCCCGTCGACCGCGACGGCCCGCAGCGCGATGACGCTGCCGTCCTCGTCGACGTCGGCACCCGACTCGGTGACGATCCGTTCGGCGCCTTCGACGCCGGCATAGGTGAACCGTCCCTCCACGAACGCCTTGAGCATCCCGGTCCGGACCTTGGACACCTCGGCGCGGCCCCCGGACAGCAGGTGCAGCCCGGTGACGACCATGGTCTTTCCGGCACCCGTCTCACCAGTCACGACGGTGAAGCCCGCGTGCAGTTCCAGCAGGGCGTCCTCGATGACTCCGAGGCCCTGGATGCGCATCTCGGCCAGCACGCCGCCTACCGTAGCGGCCCCCACCGACACTCTGCGCGCGCGGGACCCCGGCGAGTCGCCGATATGTTCGAATGGATCGCCGAACGGTCCTTACTCACAGGGGCGCGCGTGGCGCTCGCGCCAGCTCTTCACCGGCAGCGAGAACTTCTGCACCAGGCGATCGGTGAACGGGCCGTCCCACAGCCGGACCAGCCGCACGGGCGTCGTGCCGCACGTCACCCGCACGCGGGCCCCCGGCGGCAGGTCGATGAGCCGGCCGCCGTCGCAGGTCAGGACGGCGGACGAGCCGTCGGGGTCGATCCCGACGGTGATCACCGAGTTCCGCGAGACGACCAGCGGCCGCGCGAACATCGCGTGCGCGTTGCTCGGCACCACCAGCAGCGCCTGGACGTCCGGCCAGATGATCGGGCCGCCCGCCGAGAACGCGTACGCGGTCGACCCGGTCGGTGTGGCGCACAGCACACCGTCGCAGCCGAAGGCGGACACCGGCCGGCCGTCGACCTCGATGAGCGCGTCGAGGACCCGCTCGCGCGTGCTCTTCTCGACGCTCGCCTCGTTGAGCGCCCAGGTGCGGGCGACCTCGGCGCCGTCGTGGGTGACCGTGACGTCGATGGTCATCCGCTCTTCGACCTGGTAGTCGCCGTCGACGACGCGCTGCACGGTGTCGGCCAGCGCGTCGGAGTCGGCCTCGGCGAGGAAGCCGACGCGCCCGAGGTTCACGCCGAGCACCGGCACGCCGGCCGGACGGGCCAGCTCGGCCGCGCGCAGCAGCGTGCCGTCGCCGCCGAGGACGAACACCAGCTCGACGCCCTCGGCGGGGTTGTCGTCGGGGTCCACGACGGTGCAGGTCGACCCGACGCCGTGGCGGTCCGGGTTGATGAGCGCGCAGACGTCTTCTTCGATCACCCGGATCCGGATGCCGGCCTTGGCGAAACGCGCCGAAACCTCGCGCGCGGCCTCGCCCGTCGCTTCGCGATCGGGGTGCACCATGAGGAGAACTTCACGGTCGGTGGTCATGCGGGCCCTTCCTCGACGGCGGTTCGGACGAGCCGCTCGGCCTCAGACCTGTCTACCGCGTCCACAGTGGACTCGGCCACACGTTCTTCAGTGACACAGACTTTGCCCAGCCACACGAAGTACTCGACGTTCCCGGACGGCCCGGGCAGCGGGCTCGCGGTGACGCCGCGCAGCGCGAGCCCCAGCTTCGCGGCCTCGTCGATGACGGTGAGCACCGACTCGGCGCGCAGCTCCGGGTCGCGGACGACACCGCCGCTGCCGAGCCGGTCCTTGCCCACTTCGAACTGCGGTTTCACCATCGGCACCAGGTCGGCGCCTTCGCGTGCGCAAGCGGCGAGCGCGGGCAGCACGAGCTTCAGCGAGATGAAGGAGAGATCACCGACGACGAGGTCGACCTGGCCGCCGAGGTCGTCGGGAGAGAGGTTGCGAACATTGGTGCGGTCCATGACCACTACACGTTCGTCGGTGCGGATCCGCCAGTCGAGCAGGCCACGGCCCACGTCTGCGGCGATCACGGTGGCGGCGCCGTTCCGGAGCAGGACGTCGGTGAAGCCGCCGGTGGACGCGCCGGCGTCCAGGCAGCGCTTGCCCTCGACGCTCAGGCCCGTGAACGCCTCCAGGGCGCCGAGCAGCTTGTGCGCGCCGCGGGAGGCCCAGCCGGGGTCGTCCTCGTCCTTGACGACGATGGGCGCGTCGGACTCCACACCGGTGGCGGGCTTGCTCGCGACCATGCCACGCACGGTGACCTTGCCGCCGGCGATGAGGGCCGAGGCCTGCTCGCGCGACCGGGCGAGGCCGCGCCGAACCAGTTCCGCGTCGAGGCGCGCCCGCTTGGGCACCGTGGTCAGACCTTGTCGATGCTGGAGAGGGCGACCGTCAGCTCGGTGTGCACGGCGTCGAAGCGCTCGACGTGCTCCGCGAGCGGCAGCGCGTCGAGGTCGTCCAGGCCGGCGACGGCTTCGTCGATGCCGGCTCGCGGATCGGTCTGCTGCGAGAACGAACCGGGCGGCGGGCCCGGAACGGGGTACGGGTGGTCCTGCACGGCACAAACGGTATCAGTCAGGCGAGCTTCGCCTTGGCGCGCTCGCCGAGTTCGGTGACGCCGGTCTCCCAGGCCGTGTGGCAGAGCGCGCGGAGCAGGTCCAGGGCGTCGCCGTCGCCGGTCGCTTCCAGGGTCTTGTTCTCCACGGTCACGGTCCAGCCCGGGCGCGGGCCGATCTTGAGGTCCTCGGCTTTGTCCTCGAGCGCCGTGAGGTCCTTCGCGAGGTAGGTGGCGCGTTCGGCCGGAATGGCCTCGATCAGCTGCTTCGGCGTCGCGACGCCCGTGAGGACGACGAGCGAGTCGATGCCGGCGGCAACCGCGCCGGCGATGTCGGTGTCCAGCCGGTCACCGACGACGAGTGGATGCTCCGCACCGGCGGACTTCGCCGCGGTCTCGAACAGCAGCGGCTGCGGCTTCCCGGCGACGAGCGGCTCGACGTCGGTGGCGGTGCGCAGAGCGGCCACCATCGAGCCGTTGCCGGGCAGCAGCCCGCGCTCGCTGGGCAGGGTGGCGTCGACGTTGCAGGCCACCCAGAGCGCGCCCGCGCGGATGGCCAGGCAGGCTTCGGCCAGCGCGGCCCACGTGTTGTCGGGCGAGTGCCCCTGGACGACCGCCCGGACGTCGTCGCCGTTCTCCCGCACCGGCTTCAACCCGGCGCCGGCGACCTCGGCGGCGAGCGACTCCGTGCCGACGACGAGGACCTCGGCGCCGGCGTCGAGCCGTTCCTTCAGCAGCTGCACCCCGGCCTGGGCGCTGGTGTGCACCTCATCGGTCCCGGCGGGCATGCCGAGACCGGTGAGGTGCGCGACAACTTCGTCCGGTGCCTTGGACGCGTTGTTCGTCACGAACCGGACCGGAGTGCCGTGCTCGCGCGCGGCCCGCACCGTCTCCGGAGCGCCCGGGATCACCCGGGAGCCGTGGTAGACGGTGCCGTCGAGGTCGAACAGGACCGCGTCGTAGGCCGCGAGCAGAGCGTCACTCATCCGATTCTTCGGTGTCCTTCTTCTCGGCCTTCTCGGCGTTCTCGCTGTTTTCGTTGGCCAGGTCCGCGGCGCGCTCGGAGGCGTCGGTCTCGTCCTCCGCGTCGGCCTCGGCGGCGTTGAGGAACCAGCGGACGGCCTCCTCCTTGCGCCCGGCGGCCTCGAGGTTGTCGGCGTAGGCGTAGAAGAGCCGCGCGCTCCACGGATCGCGCTTCTCGGCCTTGAGGTCGTCGCCCTGCAGCGAGACGACGGCGGCGTCGAGCTGCCCGAGGTCCCGCCGCGCCCCGGCCGCGACAATGGCGAGCTCGACCTGGACGGCCTTCGCCAGCTTCGCGGTGTCGGCCTCCTTCGCGAGATCGAGGGCGCGTTCGGGCCGGCCCAGCGCACGCTCGGCGTCGGCGATGATGGCGATGTGGTCGTCGGTACGGGTCATCCGCCGGACGGCCCGCAGTTCCGAGAGGGCTTCCGACCAGTTCCCGGCGTGGTAGGCGACCAGGCCGAGCGCCTCCCGCACGATCGGCACGCGCGAGGCCTTGGCCTTGGCGTACTTGGCGTGCTCGAGGGCGGCCTCGGGATCGCTGTCGATGAGGCTCCCGGCGGCGACGAGGTGCTTCCCGACGGTCTCGGCCAGGCCCTTGGGAAGGGTCCTCAGCTCGCGGCGGGCCTCCTCGTCGAGGTCGGAGAACTCGACGTCTTCGGGCAGTTCCGGCGCTTCGAGGAGCTCCTTGGCGAGGGCCTCGTCGTCGAGCGCGGACCCGACCTTGGGCCGTTCCCGGTATCCCGCGGGACGGTCGCTGCCGCGCTTGTCCGAGCTCCGCTTGTCCGTACCCCGGAAGCCGCCGCCGGTCTTGCCACCGCGATCGTCGTCACGGCGCTGGTAACCACCGCTGCTGCTGCTGCCACGGTCATTGTCCCGGCGCTGGTAACCACCGCTACCACCGCGGGAATCACTGCTGCGATCGCTGCCACGGTCATTATCGCGACGCTGGTAACTACCGCTGCCACCACGGGAATCGTCCCGACGGTCATTATCGCGGCGCTGATAGCTACCGCTGCCACCACGAGAGTCGCTGCCCTGGTCATTGTCGCGACGCTGGTAACCACCGCTGCTACCGCGGGAATCGCTGCCCCGATCGTTATCACGGCGCTGGTAACCGCCGCTGCCACCGCGGGAATCGTCCCGACGGTCACTGCCACGGTCATTGTCCCGGCGCTGGTAACCACCGCTACCGCCACGGGAATCGTCCCGGCGGTCGTCGGAGCGGAAACCGCCGGTACGGCCGCCGCGATCGTCGCTTCCGCGGCTGCGGTCGCTCGAGCCGTGCCCGCCGGTACGGCCACCACGGTCGTCGCTTCCCCGGCTGCGGTCGCTCGAGCCGTACCCGCCGGTGCGGCCACCACGGTCGTCGTCGCGACGCTGGTAGCTGCCACGCGAGTCGTCGCGACGGTCACTGCCACCGCGGTTGCGGTCGTCGGAGCGGAAGCCGCCCGTCCGCGCGCCACGGTCGTCCGAGCGGAAGCCACCGCTCTTGCCACCGCGGTCATCCGAACGGAAGCCGCCGCTCTTGCCACCGCGGTCGTCGGACCGGAAGCCGCCGGTGCGGCTGCCGCGGTCGTCGTCGCGGCGCTGGTAGCTGCCGCGGGAGTCGTCCTTGCCGCCGCGGTCGTTCGAGCGGAAACCACCCGAACGGGGGCCGCGGTCGTCGTCGCGGCGCGAGGACCCGCCGCGGTCCTCCCAGCGGGGCTTGCGGTCGCCGAACGACGCCTTGCCCTGGGGCCGGCTGCCGCCGGGACGCCCGCCGCGATCGTCGGAACCGCGGCTCGAGCGCTCGCCGCCACGGTCGTCCGAGCGGAAGCCGCCGGTCTTGCCGCCGCGGTCGTCGAACCGGCCGCCACCCGAGCGGCCCGCGCCGCCGGAGAACTTGCTGCCGCCGCCGGGCCGGCCGGCCCGGTCACCGGAGTCGCGGTAGCCGCCGCGGCGGTCGTCACGGTCGCCAGTGCGGCCGCCGTCACGGCTCTGACCTGCGTATCCTCCGCGCTGGTCGCGGTCACGGGGACCGTCGCCGCCGCGGAAGGGCTTGCCGCCGCCGCGGACTCCTTGATCGTCCCGGCGTGGCCGGCCCGTGTGGGCGCTGTCGCGGCCGCCGCGGTCCTGCCGCGCACCGCGCCGGTCTCCCCCGGGTGCATCCGACCGGCCCCGGGAGCCTTCGTCCCGGCGTGCCGACCGGCCTGACCCATCATCCGCTGAGTCTCGTCGACCGAACTCGGACACCTGGCCTCCTGCCGTGGAAAAAATCTTGTTCTGGACATACGCGTACGGCCCGCTAGGGCAGCCAACTGGCTATCCTAACGGGCCGTACGGAAGGTAAGTTCGGCGGTGTCCTACTCTCCCACAACCCTTCGGTTGCAGTACCATCGGCGCTATCAGGCTTAGCTTCCGGGTTCGGAATGGGACCGGGCGTTTCCCTGACGCTAA
>NZ_JAPZLD010000099.1:0-16837 GCF_030182635.1 Amycolatopsis ponsaeliensis | reverse complement strand
AGCCCCTCGGGGCACGGTTGCCGGCACAAGACCCGGGGCTCAACTGCGGGGCGGGCGGGCGCCGGGACGGGGGCCCCGGCACGCCATCCGCACCGCTAGCCCTTCAGCGCGCCCCGCCAGCGCACCGTCGGGCGCAGCTTGTCCGGGTTCACCCGGTGCTTGTTGGCGCCCACGATGTCGAACATCGACTCGATCAGCGTGTCCGAGAGCAGGTGCGGCTCGAGCCCCAGCCCGACCAGCCCGGTGTGCTGCACGTTGTAGTAGTGCTCCGGCGCCTCGGTGCGCGGGTTCTCCAGCTGCTCGATCTGCACCGGCCCGGGGAACCGCTCGGCGACGAGGTCGGCGATCGCGGCCACGGACATGCTCTCGGTCATCTGGTTGAAGACGCGGAACTCCCCCGCCTCGGCCGGGTTCTCCACGGCGAGCCGGATGCACTCCACGGTGTCGCGGATGTCGATCAGGCCGCGCGTCTGGGTGCCCTGGCCGTACACGGTCAGCGGCTGGCCCAGCACCGCCTGGATGACGAACCGGTTCAGCACCGTGCCGAACACGGCGTCGTAGTCGAAACGGGTCGCGAGCCGCGGGTCGAGTGCCGTCTGCGGCGTCTGCTGGCCGTACACGATGCCCTGATTGAGATCCGTCGCGCGCAGCCCCCACGCGCGGCACGTGAATTCGATGTTGTGCGAATCGTGCACCTTGGTCAGGTGGTAGAAAGACCCGGGCCGCTTCGGGAACAGCACCCGATCCTTGCGCCCCTTGTGTTCGAGGTCCAGCCAGCCTTCTTCGATGTCGACGTTCGGCGTGCCGTATTCGCCCATCGTGCCCAGTTTGACCAGGTGGATCGCCGGATCGATCTCGGCGATCGCGTACAGCAGATTCAGGTTCCCGATCACGTTGTTGTGCTGGGTGTACACCGCGTGCTCGCGGTCGATCATCGAGTACGGCGCGGACCGCTGCTCGGCGTAGTGCACCACCGCGTCCGGCCCGAAGTCGCGCACCGCCCCGACCAGGAACTCCGCGTCCAGCAGGTCGCCTTCGTAGCTGGTGATCGTGCGCCCGGAGACCTCGTGCCAGGCGGCGATCCGGTCGGCAAGGGACTCGATCGGGACGAGGCTCTCGACACCCAGTTCGGCGTCATAACCGCGGCGGGCGAAATTGTCGAGAACGGCCACCTCGTGACCTTTGTCCGATAAGTGCAACGCGGTCGGCCAGCCCAGATATCCGTCACCGCCGAGAACCAGCACTCGCATTGTGCCGCCTTTCCTGTTCGTTTACGCCACAAGCATGCCGATCCCACGAACGTGCAGCGGCTTGCGAGAACCCGACGTTATCGATCACCTACTGATGAGCACCTGGCAATGAGCTGTGAATCTCCTATGCGTAAGGGACCCGGACGGCGGCGCGACCGGCCCGCGGGGAGGATGGGGGCATGACGACCGTAACCAACGGCGTGCGGCCCCGCACGACGGAGAAGACCCGCCGCCGCGGCTGGGCCCGGCTGGCGCGCGCCGCGGCGACGTCCGTCGCGGCCACGGTCGTCAGCCAGGTGGTGCTGCTGGCGGTGCTCGCGACCGGCGGCGCCGCGGCCCTGGCGAGCACGCTGGCCTGGGCGGCCGGCGCGGTGCTGAACTTCGTGGTCACCCGCCGCTGGGTGTGGGGCCGGACCGGGCGCCCGCGCGTGCGCCGCGAGCTGCTGCCCTACCTGGTCGTGATCGGTCTGGGCGGTCTCGCGTCCATCGGCCTGACGACGCTGGCCGGCTCGCTGCTGACGCCGCTGAACCTGCCGCACTTCTGGTGGGTCGTGCTCGTCGACGGCGCGTACGTGGCCAGCTACGCGCTGGTGTTCGTCGTCAAGTTCACCCTGCTCGACCGGCTCGTGTTCGGCCGCGGCGCAGCACGTACCCCCGCCACCACGTCCCCGTCATGACCCGGGCGTAGTTGGCGCCGTAGACGAGGCTGCCGCCCTTCTTGCTCTTGCCCGCCTTGCGCAGCCGCATGCTCATCGGCAGCTCGACGACGCGGGCGCCGCGCGCGGTGACCCCGAGCATCAGCTCCGACGACTGGTACTGCGGCTCGTTGAGCGGCACCGAGCAGGCCAGGTCCGCCCGCATCGCGCGGAAGCCGAAGGACGTGTCGGTGATCCGCCGGGTGGTCAGCACCGACGCCAGCACGGCGAACACGCGCACGCCCAGCCACCGGACGCGGCTGTCGGCCTCTTCGTGACCCAGCCGCCGTGAGCCGGTGACGAAGTCCGCGGTGCCGTCGACGACCGGGCTGACCAGGGCTTCGAGCTCGCTGTTGTCGTATTGGCCGTCGGCGTCGGTCGTCACGACGTACTCCGCGCCGGCTTCGGCCGCCAGGTGGTAGCCCAGGCGCAGCGCCGCCCCCTGGCCGCGGTTGCGGGGTGCGACGCAGACGTACGCGCCGTGCGCTTCGGCGATGGCGGCCGTGTCGTCGGTGCCGCCGTCGACCACGACGAGCACGTCGACCCGCATGCCGAGGCACTCGTCGGGCATCTTCTCCAGGACTTCGCCGATGCCGCCGGCTTCGTTGTAGGCCGCGATGACGACGGTCAGCGGAGCCGGCCGCAGGTCCGGGTGGCGGCCGCGGAAGTCGTCGAGGGCGCCCTGGTCGACTTCGTCGGGGAACGCGGTGAGGCGTTTCCGGCTCGCCGACGTCAGCGTGGTGAAGCCCAGCGCCCCGGCCACCGGCAGCAGCACGAGGGCGGGGATCTGGTAGCGCCAGGAGAACTGGAACACCGCCGAGGCGAAGAGCAGGATCAGCCCGCTCGACGCCGCCAGCAGCGCGCCCGCCCGGGCCCGGTCCCGGGGCTCCTTGCGGCGGAACACCGTGAGCAGCCCCAGGATCGCGCCGATGCCGAGCACCCCGCCGGAGACGTAACCGCCGCCGAGCTGGTAGTCGCGGAGGATCTTGGCCAACGGCCCCTCGACGCTCGCGTTGACGCCGTCGTTCTGCTGGGTGACGAGGTCGATCAGGGACTGGTCGGCCCACTGCGGGTAGGTGAGCTGGAACTGCCACCGGTCCAGGGGGACGTCGGTCGGGTCCTGCTCGCGGGTCCAGGCGAAGCTCTTGGCGAAGTCGTCCAGGATCGCTTCCGCGACGTCGCCGGGCTGTTCCTTGAGCACGTCGATGGCGAACTCGTGCGCCAGCGCGGCCTTGTCGGCGCCCGGCGGCAGCGGCCCGGGCCAGTTCGGGTCGAGGTCGGCGTGGGTGTAGTTGTCCACCAGCCGGGTCTCGCGCGGCTCGGTGGGGCAGAAGACCTGCAGCGTCGGGTCGAGGTGGAGGTTCGCGCAGTCGGCGACGGCGGCGGTGCGGCCGTAGAGCATGTTCCCGGACGGCCCGGTCAGCCCCCACTTGCCGGTCTCCGAGTGCACCCGCGCCGAGTAGGGCACCAGCACGACGAGCAGGCCCAGCACCCCGGCACCGGCGCGCCGCCAGCCCGCCCAGTGCCGCCACGCTCCCCCGGCGACGACCAGGTGGACCAGGACCGGCAGGGCCAGCGAGATGCCGATCAGCCGCGTCAGCACGGCGAACCCGACCAGCAGGCCGGCGGCGCCCGCGCGCTTCCAGCCCGGTTTGCCCCAGCCGAGCAGCAGCCAGAGGAGCCCGAGCAGCACCGCCTCGAAGACGACCTCGGACATGATGTTCTGCTCGATCTGCAGCTGGTACGCGTCGAGCAGGACCGGCACCGCGGCGAGCGCGGCGACCCACGGACGGCCGCCGAGGCGCAGCAGCAGCGCGTAGACGCCGATCGCGATGAGGATCCCGCCGACGTGCTGCACCGCCGCGACCCAGGCGAGTCCGCCGACGGCCAGCAGCGGCCGCAGCACGAGGTCGTAGCCGATCGGGTCGAGCTGGTCGGCGCGCAGCGCGTGCAGGTTGTCGATGTAGCGGAACGAATCGATGTACAGCAGCGCCGGCCGGTAGGCCAGCCAGGTCAGCACCCGGAGGACGATCGCCGGGACGAGGAGCAGGAGCAGCAGCCAGTGCCGCCGGAAGAACCCTCTCACGGTGTCGCGTTTGGACGGTCGAGGCCGGAGAAGTACTTCCACGCCGTCGCGAGGCCGTCGGTCAGCGAGACGGACGGCTCGTACCCGATCGTCTCCGCGCTGGCCGAGACGTCGACGACGACCGCGGGCATCTCCCCCGCCGGCGCCTCGACGTGCTCGACCGGCAGCTCGGCGCCGGTCACCTCGCGCACGGCCTCGACCATCTCCAGCACGGAGACCGAGCGCCCGGCGCCGACGATCGCGCGGCCGGTGTGGCCGCTGTCGAGCGCGAGCAGCAGGGCGCGGACGACGTCGTCGACGTGCACGAGGTCGCGGCGCTGGCGGCCGTCGCCGTAGATCTTGACCCCGGTGCCGGTGAGCGCGGCACGCATCATGCGGGGCACGAAACTGTCCTTGTGGGACATTCCCGGGCCGTAGACGTTGGTGAACCGCAACGCACACGTCGTCATGCCGTACGCGCCGGCGTAGCCCGAGAGCAGCATTTCGCACGCGGCCTTGGTGGCGCCGTAGGGCGTCAGCGGCCGCAGCGGCAGGTCGGGGGTGATCGTCGCGGTGCCGACGTTGCCGATCACCGCGTTGGTCGAGGCGAGCAGGAACTTCGGGACTTCACGGCGGCGCGCGAGCTCCAGGAGTTCCTGGGTCACCAGGACGTTGTCGGCGAAGGTGTCCTCGGGCAGCTCGACCGACTTCAGCACCGACGTCAGCGCGGCGAGGTGCACGATCCCGGCGGTCTCGGGCGTCACGGCTTCTTCGCGGACAGCGGCCTCGCGCAGGTCGCCGGTCACCACGCGGACGCCGTCGCCGTCGTCGTCCGGGAACGGCACCCGGTCCACGACGGTGACCGGGACACCCCGGTCGCGGAGGGCGCGCACGACGGCCCGGCCGATGAAGCCGCCGCCGCCGGTCACGACCACGGACGTCCGATCAGGACCGTGCGCACTCGCCATGGCGTCAACCTACCTCCCGTTCCTGTGCGGGCTCGGCCCGCCGTACGCACAACTGCGTATGGCCGTGTCCGGGGCCGGCTTGGTGTTCTTGAGGAGTCATGAAGCACTGGGGAGGAAGGCTCACCATGAAAAGACTCTTCACCGTTCCGGCACTGCTGCTGGCCTCGCTCGCCGGGGTCCTCACCGTGTCGGCCGCGCCCGCCCAGGCGGCGACGACCGACGTCGGCGTCATCCCGTCGGGCCGGTCGTGCCCGGTCGGGACCGAGGCGATCGTCATCCGGATGGACGACGAGGACTCGGGCAACGCCAACTCGCGCGGCGGGTTCATCGGGGCGGTCAGCAGCACGGGCAACACGGAGATGTTCTTCTGCCGGGTCAACGGCGCCGCGTTCCGCGGGGTCACGCAGTCCGGGTCGTTCCGGCCGTACGCCGTGCTGAAGCTCGGCGCGAACTGCCCGAACGGCTCGCAGGAGTTCTCTCGCCGGTTCGACAACGAAGACGACAGCAACAACAACTCGTTCTCGGGCAATATCTTCCCGAACGTGAGCGACAGCAACACGCTGCTGCGGTTCTGCCTCTTCGCGCCCGGGGTGGCCACGACGACGGCGTTCCCGAACGTCGGCTTCAGCTACCTGGTGTTCTCCGGGGTCGACTCGTCGGGCTTCTTCCACACCGATGACGAGGACGACGGCAACAACAACTCCTACAGCGCGCCGGCCGGGATCAGCAGCATCGCGCAGTCGATGGTGAGTGCCGGCTCGAACACCACGCTGAACGTCCGGATCGCCCGGTAACGTCCGGTTCGTATCTCCCTCGGCTCACCCGGGTCTTTCTTCACCGGACGAGCCGAGGGGGATCACGGGTGAGCAGTGAACTGACGGCGCGGTGCCTGCACCGCGCCCTCGAAGTCGTGCGGGAGTTCCGGTCGGCGGGACCGGCGGCGGGGCTGGCCGGGCTGGGCCGGCTCGTCGGCTGCGACTTCGTTTCGTGCACGAGTGCCGAGCACACGACGCGACGGCTGACCGGCGCCGTCACCGAGCGGCCGGAGGACAACCTCATGCGCCACCCGGAGTTCCGGGCCCAGGTGAGCAGGCACCCGGCGTTCGCGGCGCACCGGAGCGGCCGGCTGCCGCTGGGGACGTCGGCCGCGCTGACCGATCTGGCCGATCTCCGGACACTGCGGGGGCTGCCGCTGTACACGGACTTCTACCGCCCGCGCGGCACGATCGACCAGCTGCTGTGCGTGGTGGAGGCCGATGACCGCGCAGGGCGCATCCTGACGCTCAGCCGCTCGCGGCCCGGGTTCTCCGCCCGTGACCGCGAGCTGGTCGACCTGCTGGCGCCGCACCTGGCCCAGGCGTTCGCCCGGGAAGAGCGACCGGCGGTCCGGCCGGCCACGGTGACGGTGCCCGAGCTGACGGCTCGCGAGCAGGAGGTGGCCCACCTGGTCACCCGGGCGGCGACGGACCGCGAGATCGCCCGGCGGCTGGGGGTCAGCCCGCGGACCGTGCAGAAGCACCTCCAGCAGATCTACCGCAAGCTCGGCGTGGCGAGCCGGACCGAGCTGATGGTGCATCTGGCCGGCAGGGTCGTGAGTGCGTAACAGTGTTAGAACGCTGTTGCGCACTCACGACCGCTCGGCGAAAGCCTCCGGGGGCGGGCACGAACACACCAGGTTGCGGTCCCCCGCCGCGCCGTCGATGCGGCGGACCGGGGGCCAGATCTTCGCCGCGGCCGGGCCCGCCGGGAACACCGCCGTCTCGCGGCTGTACCGCCGGTCCCACTCGCCCGCGACGCACCGAGCCGTGTGCGGGGCCTGCCGCAGCGGGGACTCCGCCAGCTCCCACTCCCCCGCCGCCACGCGGTCGATCTCCGTGCGGATCGCGATCATCGCCGCGCAGAAACGGTCCAGCTCGGCCAGGTCCTCGCTCTCCGTCGGCTCCACCATCAGCGTGCCCGCCACCGGGAACGACATCGTCGGCGCGTGGAGGCCGTAGTCCGCCAGCCGCTTCGCCACGTCGTCGACCGTCACGCCGGTCGCCTTCGTCAGGGGCCGCAGGTCCAGGATGCATTCGTGCGCCACGAAGCCCGAACGGCCCGCGTACAGCACCGGGAAGTGCTCCCCGAGGCGGCGAGCGACGTAGTTGGCGTTGGCCACCGCCACGAGCGTCGCCCGGCGCAGGCCGTCCGCGCCCATCATCCGGACGTAGGCCCACGAAATCGGCAGGATCGACGCGCTCCCCCACGGCGCCGCGCTGACCGGCCCGACGCCGGTCGCCGGACCGGCCGCCGGCTGCAGCGGGTGGTTCGGCAGGAACGGCGCCAGGTGCGCGCGGACGCCGATCGGGCCGACGCCGGGTCCGCCGCCGCCGTGCGGGATGCAGAACGTCTTGTGCAGGTTGAGGTGCGAGACGTCGGCGCCGAACCGGCCGTACTGCGCCACGCCGATGAGCGCGTTCAGGTTGGCGCCGTCGACGTACACCTGCCCGCCCGCGTCGTGCACCAGCGCGCACACCTCGCCGACGGTGTCCTCGTACACCCCGTGCGTGGACGGGTAGGTGATCATGATCGCGGCCAGGTCGGCGCGATGGTCGTCCACAGTGGACCGCAAGTGCGCGAGGTCGATGTTGCCGTCGCCGTCGCAGCGGACGACGACCACCCGCATGCCGGCCATCACGGCGCTCGCCGCGTTCGTGCCGTGGGCGCTCGCCGGGATCAGGCAGACGTCGCGCTCGCCTTCGCCGCGTGAACGGTGGTAGGCGCGGATGGCCAGCAGCCCGGCGAACTCGCCCTGGCTGCCCGCGTTGGGTTGCAGGGAAACCGTGTCGTAGCCGGTGATCCGCGCGAGCCACGCGCCGAGGTCGGCGACCACTTCCAGCAGTCCGGCGGCGTCCTCGGCGGGCGCGAACGGGTGCAGCCCGGCGAACTCCGGCCAGGTGACCGGCTCCATTTCGGCGGTGGCGTTGAGCTTCATGGTGCACGAGCCGAGCGGGATCATGCTGCGGTCGAGCGCGACGTCCTTGTCCGCCAGCTGCCGCAGGTAGCGCAGCAGCGCGGTTTCCGAGCGGTGGGCGTGGAACACCGGGTGGGTGAGGAACGCGCTGGTGCGCCGCAGCGGCGCCGGGAGCGCGTCCGCCGTGTCCGCGTCGAGACCATCCACATCGGACACCGAGACGCCGAACGCCTTCCACACCAGGGAAAGCCGCTCCCGGGTGGTCGTCTCGTCGCAGGCGACGCCGACGTGGTCGTCGTCGACGAGCCGCAGGTTCACGCCGAGGTCGCGAGCCGCCGCGACGACGGCCGCCGCCCGGCCGGGCACCGCCGCGGTGACGGTGTCGAAGAACTCGCCGTGCCCGACGTCGACGCCGCCTTCGGCGAGGCCGGCGGCGAGCACGGTGGCCATCCGGTGGGCGCGCAGCGCGATCCCACGCAGGCCCTCGGGCCCGTGGTACACCGCGTACATCGAGGCCATCACCGCGAGCAGGACCTGCGCGGTGCAGATGTTCGAGGTCGCCTTCTCGCGGCGGATGTGCTGTTCCCGCGTCTGGAGGGCGAGCCGGTACGCGGGTGCGCCGTCCGCGTCCTTCGAGACGCCGACCAGGCGTCCCGGCAGCTGCCGCTCCAGGCCCTTCCGGACCGCGAGGTAGGCCGCGTGCGGGCCGCCGAAGCCGAGCGGGACGCCGAACCGCTGCGTGGACCCGACGGCGACGTCGGCACCGAGCTCTCCCGGCGGCCGCAGCAGGGTCAGGGCGAGCGGGTCCGCGGCGACGATCACGGCGGCGCCGTGCTTCTTGGCCTCGGAGATCGTCAGGTCGAGCTCGTGCACCGCGCCCGACGCGCCCGGGTAGGACAGCAGGACCCCGAAGAAGTCCCCGCCGAGGCCGAGGCCGGTCAGGCCCTGGGAGAGGTCTTCGACGACGAGTTCGATGCCGAGGGGTTCGGCGCGGGTCCGGAGGACGGCGAGGGTCTGCGGCAGGGTGTCCCGGTCGACGACGAACCGATTGGACGCGGCCTTCCCGGCGCGCCGCACGAGCGTCATGGCTTCGGCGGCCGCGGTGGCTTCGTCGAGCATCGACGCGTTGGCGACGGGCAGCCCGGTGAGGTCGGCGACCATGGTCTGGAAGTTGAGCAGCGCTTCGAGCCGGCCTTGCGAGATCTCAGGCTGGTAAGGCGTGTAGGCGGTGTACCAGGCGGGGTTCTCGAGGACGTTGCGCCGGATCACGGGCGGCGTGACGGTGTCGTGGTAGCCGAGCCCGATCATCTGCGCCATGGGCCGGTTGCGGGCGGCGAGCGCCCGGAGTTCGGCGAGGGCCTGGGCTTCGGTGGCAGCCGGGGGCAGTTCGAGCGGCCCGGCGGAGGCGCGCAGAGACTCGGGAACAGCACGCTCGGAGAGCTCGTCGAGAGAAGCGACGCCGATGACGTCGAGGATGCGGCGGAGTTCGTCCGGCCCGGGCCCGATGTGCCGGTCAGCGAAAGGGATGCCCTGCTCCAGGCAGGCGAGTGACGGCTCCACGATGGCCTCCTGCGGACGGGCGGTGCCGGACTCGGACAGCATCCTCGAAAAACGCTGTCCGAGCCTCCCCACTCTGTCTGTGCCCGAGGGCGCCTGAGAGTTTCGCCCGAGGTTGAGCCGGGCTTGCACCGTCGGCGGGGCCATCAGGCTGTGTCCTGACGACCCGCTTTCCAGAGGCGTCTCGTCCGCGCGGTCCGGGGTGCCTGAGAGGTTCCGGGGAGGACTTGCTCCTTCGGCGCCGAGCTCAAGGTGTGGCTCGGACTCTCCCGCGCGGATTCGTCGACCGCACGGGGAACCTTACTCGCATCCCCGCAGCGATGATCACCCGGTCTTGCGTGCGTTGCGGCGCTGGGTCAGCTCGTCCGGCTGGTGCGTCTCGACGATGCCGCCGTCGGCGCGTTCGGCCTGGAACTCGTGGATGGTGCCGCTGATCTCCTGCATGGCGCCGCTGACCGCGATGCCGAAGACACCTTGGCCGCCCTGGAGCAGATCGACGATCTCCTCCGGCGAGGTGCACTCGTAGACCGTGGTGCCGTCGGAGAAGAGCGTCACGCGCGCGAGGTCGCGGACTCCTCGGACGCGCAGGTGGTCGACGGCGACCCGGATGTTCTGGAGGGAGACCCCGGTGTCCAGCAGCCGCTTGACGACCTTGAGGACCAGGATGTCCTTGAACGAGTACAGCCGCTGCGAGCCGGAGCCGTGCGCCGTGCGGATGCTGGGTGCGACCAGCTTCGTCCGGGCCCAGTAGTCGAGCTGGCGGTAGGTGATCCCGGCGATCTGGCACGCGGCCGGGCCGCGGTAGCCCACCAGCTCGTCCGGCAGCGAATCGTCGGGGAACAGTTCACCCTGTTCGCCGGCCGCGACCTGAACAGGCTGCTTCTCGGAACCAGCCTCGACCACGCAAGCCTCCCCTCGCCCGACCTGACGGCCGGCGAATGACAGCCGGACGGTCCCAGGAGCGGGACCCGCCGGAGATCAATCGCCACGATCCGGCCCCAGACCGTGAATCACATCGTGGCGATTTACCTCCTTCGACGGTAAGCGCCCGGGGTACCCCGGTCAACGCGACGCGCGGCAAGCCTCAACGGTCGGATGAGCCTTTGAGCCGTTCGCCGTACCCCGGACGCGGTGGTTCAAACCTCTTGACGTCTTTTACTCAGCCAAGTAACTTTTATTCATGCAAGTAAACACCGACCTCCTGGCCGAGATGGGGCTCAGCGCCGCCGAGGCGGCCCGCCGCGCCCAGATCATCGGCGCGACCATCGGCGTCATCGCCGACCTCGGCTACCGGAAAGCCACGTTCGCCAAGATCAAGGACCGCGCGGGGCTCAGCAGCACGCGGATGATCTCGTACCACTTCACGAACAAGGCCGGCCTGATGCAGTCCGTGCTGAGCACGGTCGTCGAGACGAAGAACGAGTTCCTGAAGGAACGCACCGGCGGCGGGGTCGACCCGGCGGACCGGCCCGGCTACCTGCGGGCCCACATCGAGACGTCGATCGCGTTCCTGCGCGCGTACCCGGAGTGCGTCCGGGTGCTGACGGAGATGGCGGCCAACGCCGACGACGCCGAGGGCTGGGTGATGACGAAGATCCTCGTCGACGACATGCGGGTGCACGGACTGGCCCGCCAGCTCAAGCAAGGTCAGGCAGAGGGGTTGTTCGGCGCCTTCACGCCGGAGGTGATGGCGATGTCCATCGCGCAGGCCATCGACGGGGTGGCCGCGGCCTACGCGGCCGACCCGGCGCTGGATCTCGAGCAGTACGGACGGGAAGTCGCCGACACCTTCGTCAAGGCGACCGCTCCCTAGAGGGCCTGGTCGAGGCGCTCCTCGATCCGCGCCTTCGGGTAGGCGCCGACGATCGTCGTCACCGGCTCGCCGCCCGAGAAGAGCATCATCGTGGGCAGCGACATGACCTGGTACGACCGGGTCGTCTCCGGGTTCTCGTCGGCGTTGACCTTCCGCACGGCGAGCTTCCCGGCCCGCTCGGTGGCCAGCTGCGCCAGCACCGGGCCGACCATCCGGCAGGGCCCGCACCAGGTGGCCCAGAACTCGACCAGCACCGGGACGTCACTGCCGAGGACCTCGGCGGCGAACGTGGCGTCGGTGACGTCGGAAACGGCGACAGCGGTCATGACGGGCTCCTTCACGGGCGCGGGGCGTCGGGGACGACACAGGGATCGGGTGCCTGCCGGGCCAGCGCGCCGGCGAGCTTGGACGCCAGCTCGGCCCGGATGCCGCCGAGGCGGGCCAGCAACGCGTCGGCTTCTTCGAGCTTGCGGCGGTAGACCTCGATCGAGCTCGAGCAGGAGTCGCCGGTCTCGTGGCCGCTGCGCAGGCAGTCGACGAACGGGCGGGTCTCGTCGAGGGTCAGGCCGACCGTTTGCAGGGTCTGGATCTCCCGGACCAGCTGCAGGTCGTCCTCGTCGTATTCGCGGTAGCCGTTCGCCGAGCGACGGGCCGACAGCAGGCCCTGGGCCTCATAAAAACGCAGCGCACGGGTGGTGACACCCGTGCGCTGCGCAAGCTCTCCGATCCGCATGCCTGAAGACGCTAGACGTTGACGTCCGCGTCAAGGCAAGGTCTTCAGGTATCCGCTCCCCGGAAATCCTCGGGCGACACGGAGTCGAGGAACTCGCGGAACTTCTCGACCTCGTCCTCCTGCTCGTCCGGGATGATCAGGCCCGCCTCTTCCAGCACCGCGTCCACGGCGTGGATGGGGACGCCGATCCGCAGGGCCAGCGCGACCGAGTCGCTCGGCCGGGCGGAGACCCGGATGTCGCCGTCGAAGACGAGCTCGGCGAAGAACGTGCCTTCCTTCAGGTCGGTGATGACGACCTGCTCGAGCTCGCGGCCCAACGCTCCGATGACCTCTTTCAGCAGGTCATGGGTGAGCGGGCGAGCTGGGCGGACCCCCTGCTGCTCCAACGCGATGGCGGTCGCTTCGACCGAGCCGATCCAGATCGGCAGGTACCGTTCGCCCTCGGTCTCCCGCAGCAACAAGATCGGCTGATTCGCGGGCAGCTCGACCCGCACACCGACGACGCGCATTTCGCTCATCGGGCTTCGCCTCCCTCTCGTGCACACGGGCTTCAGCGCTGGAACCGCCTCGCGCCGTTCACTCCCGACGCTACCCGTCATCCGTGCGCTGTGCTCGCTGTCGGACACTCTCGGCTCGCCTACCGCAAACCGTTGTTCTCACGGTACGGCATGAGGTGCCGAACATTCAGTCATTGACATGGGACCGCAAAGAGGATCTCACCGACCCGTTACGCCTCAACAACCCGTCGCGCCACGGATTCCCGCCTTCACGAGGAGCGTGTGCAGGGTCACGGACAGTGCCGCGAGCTCCCGCACCACTTCGTCGGCCCTCGACTTGGCCTCCGGGTCACGGTGCCGATACACCGGCGTCACGATCTGCTCCAGCAACCCGACCTCGCGGTCGGCCGCGGCGCGGAAGGCGCGCAGATGTCTCGGCTCGATACCGAATTCGGTCATCGCCTTCACCGTCCGCGCGACCAGCACCGCGTCCGGGTCGAAGAACCCCGCGGGACCGGGGCGGACCAGGCCGTACTGCTGGAGCTCGACGAGCGCCGCCGCGTCGATGCCGGCCTGCTCCAGGAGCTCCTCCTGGGTCAGGCGCAGCTCCTTGCCGGTGGTGAAGTCGGCCGCCACCGGCAGGCCGACGTTCTCCGCCGGGGCGTCGATCGGCACCAGCCGGCGCGGCGGGCGGGGCAGGGCCGCGATGGGCCCGGCACCCGAGTCCGCCGCGTCCAGCTGCTCCTTGATGACCTTCAACGGGAGGTAGTGGTCCCGCTGGGCGGCCAGGACGAACCGCAGTCGCTCCACGTCCGCCGCGGCGAACTGCCGGTACCCCGAAGCCGTCCGGCCCGGTTGGACCAGGCCTTCCGCTTCCAGGAACCGGATCTTGGAGATGGTGACATCGGGAAAGTCCTGGCGCAGCTGCGCCAGGACGGCCCCGATGCTCAGTCCGTGACTCTGTGGCCGCCCGGCCGCCGTCACTGCGCCCCCTGGCCCCCGTGACCCGGGCCGGTCAGGAAGACCAGGCGGAACTTCCCGATCTGCACCTCGTCGCCCCCCGCGAGGACGGCCTGGTCGACCGGCTCGCGGTTGACGTAGGTGCCGTTGAGGCTGCCGACGTCGATGACGACGAACTCGCCGCCCTCACGCCGGAACTCGGCGTGCCGGCGGGAGACCGTGACGTCGTCCAGGAAGATGTCGCTGTCCGGGTGGCGCCCGGCGCTGGTCGTGTCGCGGTCGAGCAGGAATCGCGAACCCGCGTTCGGGCCGCGCTTCACGACCAGCAGCGCCGAACCCGCGGGCAGGGCGTCGACGCCCTGGACCGGCGCCTCCGCGGCCGGGGCGGACTCGTGGCCTTCGGCTTCGGCCAGGAAGTCGGCCCGGAAGACAGAGGTCCGCTCCGGAGACTGCTCCGGGGGAACGCCGCCGGGCCCGTCGTTCGTGCTCACCTGAGCTCTCCTCCACACATGCTGTGTTGCCTAGTACTCAAGAACGTGTAGCTGCCAACGTACCGTGCCTGATCGATTCTCCGAGCCCCGGCTCCCCGAACCGGCGCAGTGCCGGTCCGGGCCGCCGCCGGCGGAGCTCAGCCCTTGGTCAGGGCGTCGTACGCCTCGGCTTCCAGCAGGGCTTCGAGCCCCGCCGGGTCGTCGAGCCGGATCTCGATCAGCCAGCCCTCGCCGTAGGGGTCGCTGTTGATCAGCTCCGGCGATTCGGCGACGGCGTCGTTGATCGAGACGACCTCGCCGTCGACCGGCGCGAACAGCTCGGACACGCTCTTCGTCGACTCGACCTCGCCGAAGACGTCGCCCGCGCTCACCTGGCGGCCGACCTCCGGCAGGTCGACGAACACGACGTCGCCGAGCTGGTCCTGCGCGTACTCGGTGATGCCGATGCGGACGAGGGTGTCCTCGCCGCGGGTGGCCACCCACTCGTGTTCCTCGGTGTAGCGAAGCTCTTCAGGAGCGGACACCGCCGGTCCCCTTTCATGCCCTCACTGGCGAAAACGTGCTGGGCGAAGTCTTACACCCACACGGCCCAGCGCCGGGCCCGGCCCGGGGAAAATGTCGCGCTCAGTCGTCGCCCGCGCCGCGCAGCGCGTTACGCGCCTGCACGACGTAGAGGACGCCGGACCAGACGTAGAGGACCCCGCCCCAGATCGTGAAGGCGTAGCCGATCGGCCGGGCGACCGCGGCGACGTCCGAGCCACCCTGCGCGAGCAGCAGGAACGGGAAGGCGTACATGAGGACGAAGGTCGCGCCCTTGCCGATGTAGGTCACCTCCGGCGGGGCGAAGCCGCGGCGGCGCAGGGTCAGCACGCAGACGCCGAGGACGGCCTCGCGCAGGATCAGCGGCACCACGACCCACCACGGGATGATGTCGCGGACCAGGAACGCGATGAGCGTCGCGAGGATGTAGAGCCGGTCGGCCGCCGGGTCGAGCAGCTGGCCCAGCCGGGACATCTGGTTGAGCCAGCGGGCCAGCTTGCCGTCGAGCCAGTCGGTCAGCGCGCTGAAGACCAGCAGCGCGAGCGCCCAGCCGTCCTCTTCCGGACCCAGCAGCAGCCACAGGAACACCGGCACGCCGGCGAGCCGCAGCAGCGACAGCATGTTGGGGACGTTGAAGGCCTGCCTCAGCAGGGACGGCTCGGCGGCGCTCGCCGGAGCGGCGGGTTCGGGTGCGGCGGTGCTCACCCGCCCAGCGTAGTCAGCTCGCGCGACGGCTGCTCCAGCCGCGCCGCTGCAGTTCGGCGCTGCTCAGCGCCTCGGGGCGGCCGCGGAGGTCGGTGCCCATCCAGCGGGCGCGGCCGGGGCGCGCCTCGAGGACGTAGGGGCGTCCGCAGCACCAGACGACGCTGCTGGGGACGGTCGGCGGGCCGGCCGGGCCGGTGGTTTCGTCGGTGCTGGTTTCGGGGCTGGTCACAGCGTCGGCGTTCATCGCTCTCACGGGCTCGGGAGGGTGTCGGGGACGGGAAGCTCTTCGGCCTCCACCAAGATCTTCGGCTCCCGGGGCCGGGATGTTAACCGGCGCGGCCGGAATTAGACCGATCGATTCTTGATGGCAGCGTGAGGTTTCGGAGCGTGAACAAAATGTTAATTGTCCATTGTGGACGGTCTGGTGACGGCCACCGGATCGGGCCGCCACCCGGCTGGAGTAATCTGCCGCACACCTGTGGGCGAGTCGGTTCACGGGGCCCCGGCCCGGATGGGCCAGAATGACCGGACCAGCCTGACCGGGGAGGAACGATCGCGGTGCACCACCCGACCACCACGGGGATGTGGCGGCCGTTGCTCGCCGCCTGCCTCGCCGTGCCCGCGCTCGCGGCCTGCTCCGCCGAGCAGGCCGCCCCGGCACCGCCGTCTTCCGCTCCCCCGGCGACCACGTCGTCCGCGCCGTCGACCACCGGCACGCCTCCCCCGCCGCCCGCCGACGGCAGCTCGCCGGCGCCCGCGCCGGTGACGAAGCCGTCCGGCGCGCCGCCGTCGGTACCCGGGTCGTGCGGCACCGTGACCGCCGCCAGCGGGCTGACGCTCTACGTCTTCGACAGCGGCTCGGCCGGCGTCAGCTGCGTCGCGGCGACGAAGCTCGTCGGCGACTTCCACCGCAAGATCGCCGGGCGCCAGGGCGCCGGCTCGAACGACGCGGTGAACGAGACCGTCGACGGCTGGCTGTGCACGTCCGGGCCGCCCGCCGCGCAAGGCGGCACGACCTGCACGAAGGGCGAGCAGACGGTGTTCGCCGCCGTCGTGCCGTCCGAGTGACCTCTCCCGATCCGTTTCCGTTCCTGAAGGGCCCATGAAGACACTCGCCTACCCCCTGCTGCTCGTCGCCGCCTCCGCCGTGCTGGCCGGCTGCGGCGGCGACCCGGCGCCCGCCGCGCCGTCCGGTTCCGCTCCCGTGCCGGCCGCGGCCGCGGCGGCCGAATCGACGGCGCCGGGCGTGCCCTGCGGCGACGTCACCGGCTCGGGCGGCGCGAAGACGGCGGTCGTCGCACACGGCCAGGTCGACTGCGCCGCGGCGACGAAGCTGCTGAAGGACTACTTCGCCAAGCTGACCCCGGCCGAGGCGGCCTCCGCCGACGGCCCGGGCCCGGTCGTCCTCGACGAGTGGACGTGCGGCAGCGGCGCGAACGACCCGGTGACGGCCTGCTCGACCGAGGACGGCCGCCAGGTCGAGGGCACCCGCGCCTGAACGGTCGTGAGTGAGAAACAGGGTTAGAACTGTCGATGGGCGCTGGCGTGCGCTCGCGGGTGGGATGAGAATCGGTGGGCGTGTCGCCGGTCGACGTCGGCTGTGTTTGGCC
>NZ_JAPZLD010000098.1:0-17590 GCF_030182635.1 Amycolatopsis ponsaeliensis | reverse complement strand
GTGAGTGGGAAACAGGGTTCTAACCCTGTTTCCCACTCACGACGTTCAGGCCAGGTCGGGGCCCTTCGAGCGCAGGTCGTCGACCTTGGTCATCGCTTCGCGCAGCTCTCCCAGCCAGCTGTCCGCGTGCTCGCCCACCAGCCGGACCGCCCACGCCAGCGCGTCCGAGCGGGACCGGGCCACTCCCGCGTCCACCAGCGTGTCCAGCACCAGCCGCTCCGGCTGGCGCAGCCGGGTCATCACCGGGGCCGAATGCGTCGTGAACAGCGCCGTCGTTCCGCCCAGGCGCGCGCCCCACGCCACTTTGCGCTGGTAGCGGTGCTCTGCCTGGCGCGCGATCTCGATGCGCTCGTCGCGCGTCTCCTCGCGGTAGCGGCTGATGCGGCCCTCCTCGGCCGCCGCGCGGGCCGCGTCGTCCGCGTACTCCTCCGTCAATGCCGGCAGCTCGCCCACCACGATGATCTCTTCGCGGTCGACCGTCAGTTCCGGGGCTCCGGTGAACCAGCCCTCGGGCAGGCGCCCGCCGAACCAGGCCGCCGCGTCGCCCGCCGGGGGCACTTCCGCCTGCTGCCAGCCCCCGCCGCCCTTCCAGCCCCCGCTGCCCTTCCAGCCTCGCGCCATGACTCCACCTCCGCGATTACATGATTACAACGCTACTGACGCTACGCCGAATACACCCGGAAGAGCACCGCGTTCACCCAGGGCGATCAGAGCTGGGCGGTCAACGCCTCGGGAGTCGTCACCGGCCGGTCGCAGACGTACCCCCGGCAGACGTAAGCCGCCGGCGACCCTTCCACCAGCGGCCGGTCCGCCAGCAGCGGGACGCCCGGCGCGTCCGGCTCGCCGGCCAGCACGATGCCGCCGCCGTGCACGCCCCGCGCCGCCGCCAGGCGCAACGCCGGGTCCGCGCCGACCACCGCCACCTGCACCGGGCCGGCCTGCAGCGCCTCCGCCACCGACAGCCAGTGCCCGGCGAACCGCGGCACCCGCCCGGCCAGCACCCCGACGCGCCGCAGCGCCTGCTCGGCGGCCTCGCGGTAGCGCGCCGAATCCGCGTGCCCGGCCAGCGCCGACGCCGTCAGCAGCGCCCCGGCCAGCGCGGACGCCCCCGCCGGGCTCGCGTTGTCGCCCGGGTCGGCCGGACGCTGGACCAGCGTCTCCGCGTCGTCGGCGGTGTCGAAGTACGCGCCCGGGACGTCCGGGGACGCGAAGTGCGCCAGCGCCAGGTCGAGCAGCCGGGTCGCTTCGGTGAGCCACTTCGCCGAGCCGGTCGCCTGGTGCAGGGCCAGGAACCCGTCGGCGACGCAGGCGTAGTCCTCCAGCACCCCGGCCGACTCCCCGACGACGCCGTCGCGCGAACTGCGCCGCAACCGGCCGTCGACGACGTGCACGCGAAGCAGCAACTCGGCCGCACCCACCGCCCATTCGATCCACTGTGGACGATCCAAGGCAACGCCCGCCTCGGCCAGCGCCGTGATCGCCAGGCCGTTCCAGGACGCGATCACCTTGTCGTCCCGCCCCGGCTGCGGCCGCTTCGCGCGCGCTTCGAGCAGCTGGACGCGGAGAGATTCCGGCAGGTCACCGAACAAGCGCAACGTCGACGCGCCCTCTTCGAACGTCCCCTCCTCGGTCACGCCGAACAGCGCAGCCGCGGAATCGTCACCGACGACCTCACGCAGCTGCGACGGCGTCCAGACGTACGTCAGACCTTCGACGCCGTCGGTGTCCGCGTCCAGCGACGAGGCAAAACCACCCTCAGCCGTCCGCAGATACTCGAAAAGGAACTCCGCGGTCCCGGAAGCGACGCGCAACGCCGTCGCCGAGCCGGTGCGCCGCCACAGGTGGGCGTAGAAACGCAGGAGCAAAGCGTTGTCGTACAACATCTTCTCGAAGTGGGGCACGATCCACGAAGCGTCCACGGAGTACCGCGCGAAGCCGCCGGCGAGCTGGTCGTACAGACCGCCCCGGGCCATCGCCTCGGCGGTCGACTCCACCAGGGACAGTGCGTCGGCCGAGCCCGTCCGCTCGTGGTGGCGCAGCAGGAACTCCAGCACCATCGACGGCGGGAACTTCGGTGCGCGGCCGAACCCGCCGTTGACGTGATCCGCCTCCTGCAGCAGTTTCCCGACCGCTCCGGCGAGCACGGCTTCGTCCACAACGGACTCCTGCAGCGGTCCGGTCTGCTCGGCGATGTGCGCGACGATCTGCTTCGCGCCGTCGAGCAGTTCGTCCGGCCGCTCCTGCCACGCCTCGGCGACCGCCGCGAGCAGCTGCCGGAACGACGGCATCCCCGGCCGCGGCGACGGCGGGTAGTAGGTGCCGCAGTGGAACGGCTCGCCGTCCGGGGTCAGGAAGCACGTCATCGGCCAGCCGCCCTGCCCGGTCATCGCCTGTGTGGCGGCCATGTACACGGCGTCGATGTCGGGCCGCTCCTCGCGGTCCACCTTGATGTTGACGAAGTGCTCGTTCATCACCGCCGCGGTCTCGGTGTCTTCGAACGACTCGTGCGCCATGACGTGACACCAGTGGCACGCCGCATAGCCCACGGAAAGCAGGATCGGCACGTTCCGCCGCCGCGCCTCGGCGAGCGCGTCGGCCCCCCACTGCCACCACTCGACCGGGTTGTCCGCGTGCTGGAGCAGGTACGGGCTGGTCGCACTGGCGAGACGGTTCATGCCTCCCAGCGTAGGTCCGGGCTCACGTCTGGCGCTGGGTGGCGTCCATCGCGACGCCCACGACGCTGCCGGTGCCGGACGTCCGGCGGTAGTTCACCGCGACCCGCACCTCACCGGCGTAGGGCCGCCCGGGCAGGGCGTACGGGCCCCGCCGGTTGCGGCCGAGGCCGGGCCCCATCGACCACGACTCGGCGACGGTGGCCTGCCCGGCGGCGTCGGTGATCACGATCTGGCCCTCGCCGTTGGTCCCGCCTTCGCACCCTTCGACGGTGAACAGCTGGACGAACGGGTGCGTCTTCTGGAAGTTGGCCTCCCACACCGTTTCGAAGGAGGCGTTGGTGATCTTCGGCCAGTCGGCGAACCGCACCTTCTCGAACGACACCGGGATCCACGGCCGCGCCAGGCCGGTGCCGGACGCGGCGTCGTCGGAGGCGACGATGTCGCTGCTGCCGTCGGTCAGCGCCCAGAACTGCCGCCCGCTGTCGGTCGTGTACGTGTACATCACGTCCGAGCCGCCGTCACGGCGGATCCGGATGATCTGCTTGCCGTCGCTGCCCGGCCCGAAGTAGAGGATGAGGTGCCCGTCCGGGTCGACCATCCGGATCACGCCGTTGTCCTGCACCGTGAACGTGCCGCCGGAGATCGTCGCGTTCCCGATGCCGACGCGCTTGCGCAGCTCGTCGACCTCCCGGCGCAAGGCGACCACCTGGTCGACGATGTTGGACGGCTGGTTGATCTGTGCCATCAGGCCGCGTCCTCCAACAGGGGGTTCATGGTCAGCGCCACGCCCTCGCGCCCGTCGTCGCCGACCGTGACGTCGAGCGCGACGATCCGCATCAGCGTGTCGATCCCGCTCGCGTGGAAGTCGTCCTTGATGATCACGCGCGCGTCGTCGCCCATCCCGATCTCGGCGACGGTCGGCGGGAGTCCACCGTGGACGGTCAGCGTCGGCAGCACGACGGGCAGCCTGCTCACCGCCTGGTCCGACAGCGCGTGCGAGGCCAGCTGCCCCGGGTCGGTGACCGAACTGTAGCCGTACTCGGTCTCCAGCATCGGCCAGCCGTCGGGGTACCGGCCGCGATCCTCGGCGACGGCGACGAGCATGCCGCTCTCGATCCCGTCGCCGGACGCGAACGTCCGGGTGGCCATCCGGGTGCCGTCCGACGGCCAGCCGTAGCCGAGCAGGTTCCCGCCGTACTCCCAGACGTGCGCGGAGCCCTGCTGCCCGAGCCTCGGCGTGCCGAGCCGCATGAGCCGCGTCGGGCGGCCGTTGCGATCGGGCGGGCCGACGTCGAACAGCACGTCCGGGCCGTCGTAGAGCTGGGAAAGCTTGCGCAGCGCGTCGCCGACGCTGACGTTCTGGTAGCCGAAGTACGTCCGGTCGAGCCGGATGCCGGAGAGGTCCCGGTCGGGGAACGTGACGCCGATGTTCCCGCCGGGGTGCGACTGCGCCAGCTCGACCAGGTTGCGGGCGATCGCGTTCTGGTCGGTGTTCTTCCACTCGACCTTCTGCTTCGCCACGAAGTGCGGGTCGGTGAACGCGGCCGCGGGGAGCACCGGCAGCACCTTGCGGTGTTCGAAGTACGACCAGAAGTCCCCGCACCCCAGGGAGATCTGCTGGGAGCCGGAGTCGAACTTCCGCGTCCACACCAGCCCGCCCCACACCGGGCGGCTGTCGCGCAGCACGTAGACGACCCGGCGGCCCGGCGTGCTCAGGTCGTACGGGTCGATCGCGCGGATCCGCTGGTCACCCAGGCTGAGCGTCGCGGACAGCGAACCGGAAGCGCCGAGCTTCTTCGAGTACTTGACGCCGGTGAGCGGGACCTCGGCCAGCGTCCGGTTCGTCATCAGGTCCGAGATCAGGTAGGTGTGGACCGGGTCCTGCGCCATCTCACGCCCTCAGCCAGGTCAGCGAGACGTGGTTGACGTTGGCCCAGCCCGCGTCGTGGACCCGGCCCGCGTTGTCGGTCCAGAAGATCACGCTCACCGTGGCCCCGGCGTTGAAGAAGTTCGTCGTGGCGCAGCTCATCGTGCCGGGTGAGGTGAGCAACCAGCGCGACATCGTGTTCGCGTACCGGATGTCGACGTTGGCGCCGTCGGTGATCGCCATGTAGGTGTGGTAATCGCCGGAGCCCAGCGGAGCGGTCGTCCGGAAGCTGGCGGTGATGGCCCAGATCCCGGCCCGGTTGAGGGTGAACACGTCGTTGCTCGCCGAGGTCGTGACGTCCGGCGAGCCGTAGACCATGGTCGGGAACCGGCTCCGGGTGTTCGCCTGCGCCGGGAACGTCTGCACGTTGCCGCGGACTTCGTAGCGGGCCTCGTGCCGGGTGGCCGTCGGGGTGGTGCCGACCGCGCCGCCGCCCGTCGCGACCGAGCCGATCCAGTCCGCGCCGTTCCAGCGGTAGACCAGGTTGTCCTGCGTGCTGAAGACCAGCTGGCCGGGCAGCGGGTCGGTGATCATCGCGCGGACGTCGGCGAGCGAGGTGCACACCGGCATGCTCGGCACGCGCCACTTCTCGCCGTCGTTGATCTCCAGCCAGCGCTTGTCCTGCCGGTAGGTGGTGATCCCGTTGTAGCTGTGGACGGCGTCGCGCTCGCCGACCCCCCGGCTCGGCATGATCCCGCCGAGCCCGACCACCCAGCCGGGCCGGCGGTCTTCGATCAGGTCCGTCGTGATGGTCCGGGTCCCCGCCGGGACGCGCACCCGTGCCAGCTGCATGTAGTCGCCGCCGGGGGTCGGCTCTCCCGGCGTCGACGACGGTTCGCCGACGATCTGCTTGACCACGAAGCCGTTGGACGTGTCGCCGTAGAACTTGTCCGTCTGCTGGGCGACGATCAGGTCGATCCGCCCGTTGGACGAGTGCGCCGGGTTGTCCTTGAGCAGGTCGAGCGTCTTGACCGCGTCCAGGGTCTGCACGTAGCTGCCGACCCCGCGGCTCGCGCGCATGAACATCTGGAACGGCTGGACGGTCACCGTTCCGTCCGGTGTCGGCGACGCCGCGGCCACCAGGCCGGGGTTTCCGGCGGTGGGCCGGATGCCGTTGCGGGACAGCACCGGGCCCGGGCCGGACTGCAGGGCCGCGCTCAACGCCAGCCGCGCGTCTTCGGTAGTGATGACGCCGTTCGGCGAGTCGGACACGGCCCACGAGTTGCGCTCGGCCATGGTGTTTCCCCCTCGGATCAGATGATGGCGTGTCGCCAGCGGCCGGTGAGCGACGCGTTCGGGTCGTAGGACGCGGCGGTGAAGTCGACCTGGACCGCGCCGTTCGCCGGGATCGGGAACCAGCCGCGGGTGAGCAGCTTGTCGCTCTGGTTGACGCCGTTGAGCAGCACCGTCCGGGCATCGGTGTCGATGGTCAGTGTCTGTCCGTTTTGGATGGTGAAGGTGCCGTCGAACACCAGCCGTTCACCGGTGTCCCGGTTGGCGATCACCGGGCCGGTGACCGGGCCGCGGATCTCCCACACCGGCCAGCTGGCCGCGCCGCCCGCGTTGACCGCACGCAGCCGCCCGCCCTGCTTGCCCGTGCCGAACACCAGCGGGAAGGCGAGCGGGAACCCCAGGCCGTCGGCCGGGGGCGAGGGCAGCGCGGTGACGTCACGCTGCTCCGCGACCGAGTACAGCCGCGGATCCGTGGCCTGCCACTGGATCGCGCCGGTGGTGTACCCGAGCGCGTAGTACTTCTCGACGTTGATCGTCCGCCGGACGCACCGGGCGTTCGCCAGCCAGCTCTCGCCGTCGAGCCGCACGACGAGCGGTTCTTCCAGCGGCCGCTCCGCCGGCGCGGTGATCGTCCGCAGGGTCGTGACGACCGCGCCGAAGTCCGCCGCCGGCACGCCCTTGACCAGGTAGGACAACGTGACCGTGCGCTGACCGGCCAGCTGGTTGCCCTGGAACCCGCCGTGGCGGCCGGGCCGGTCGGGGTTGTCGGCGCGCATCTCCGGCAGGTCGAGCCAGCCGTCGAGCTTGGTCATCCGGAACGGGCTGCCCGAGCCGAGCAGCGTGCCCCGCCACTCCAGCTGGCCGTCGTCGGTGATCAGGTCCCCCGCGCTCACTCAGCCACCCCCTCGGGACATCCAGTCCAGGTCGCCCGCGATGTCGGCCGGGGTCTGGCTGGGTGTGGCGTAGAAGTTCTCGATGTGCACCACGGCCCGGTCCTGCCGCGGCGAGTCCGCGGCGAACCCGGCGCCGGCGAAGGCCAGTGCCCGCGGCTGGACGGTCGCGAGGTCGGCGAGCCGGTTCGTCACCAGGCCGGCCAGCTCGGTCGACGCCCTGGACACCGCCGTGCTGGTCTGCTCGATGCCCTGCGCGAGCCCCAGCGGCACCCAGCGGCCGAGCTCGGCGGCCACCTTCGACGGGGAGTTGATGCCGAGGATCGACTTGATCGGGCCGGGGATGATGTCCTTGATCAGCCCGATGATCTTGTCCTTGATCCACGTGGCCGCGTTCTTGATGCCGTTCCACAGGCCCTCGAGGATCGACCGGCCGACGTCGAGCAGGAGGTTCCCCAGGTTCCCGAGCGCGCCGAGGATCATCCCGGGCAGGCCGCCGAGCCACGACAGCAGCTCGCCGAGCTTCCCGACGGCCCCGCTGACGATCGAGCCGAACCAGCCGATCACCATCCCGGGCAGCCGGCCCAGCCAGCCGATCGCGGCGATGACGCCGTTGATCGCGACCTGGATCGCCGCGACGATCGCGTTCCACACCATCACGAGGAAGTCCCAGATGGCCTGGAACGCGGCCTTCGTCCACGCGACGATCGTGTCCCAGTTGGCGATGATCAACGCCACGAGCGCGACGACCGCGGCGATGATGATCGGGATCGGGCCCATCGCCAGCAGCCACGCGGCGGCCATCTTGGCCCCGGCGATCAGCGATTCGACGCCCATCATGATCCAGGCCCCGACCACCTGCGCGGCGGTGGCCAGCGCGGTCAACCCCATCAGCACCCACTGGGCGACCGTCACCGCGACCTGCGCGACGAACTCGGCGACCGCGACGGCCGCCTGGACACCCATCATCAGCCAGCCCGCGACGACCTGCGCCGCGGCGGCCAGCGCGGCCACGCCCATCGACACCCAGCCCGCGATCTTCGTCGCCACCTGCACGAGGAACTGCGCGGTCTGCGTCTCGCCCGCGACGGTCATCATCACCCAGGCGGCAACCGTCTGGGCGGCGGACGCGAGCGCGGCCCAGCCCATCACGCCCCATTGGAAGGCCGCGGCGACTCCCGCGGCCACGGACTTCGCGGCGCTCCACGTCGCCTGCGCGGACATGGCTATCCACGCCCCCACGGCGGTGGCCCCCGAGGCCACCGCCCCGGCCGCCATCGTGGCGAACGAGACGACCATCCCGGCCGCGGCGATCGCGGCCTGGATCCCGACTTGGATGAGCGCGGGCAAGAAGAACGTCAGGAGCGTGCCGCCGACGATCATGATGGGTGTCTTGTTCGCGGCTATCCAGTTGCCGAGGCTCTGGAACGCCGGGACCACCGTGCCGGTGATGAAGCCGGACACCGCGGCCAGCGCCGGCTGGAAGTTGTCGGAGATGAAGCCCAGCGCCACGTTGAGACCGGCTTGGATCCCTTGGCCGAGCAACGCGATGACAGGTCCGCTGAGGATGGACAGCAGCCCGCCGCCCAGCGCCGTCGCGGCCTGCAGCCCGATGCTCGCGGCCGTGCCGACGATCGGGCCGTGCGACGCGCCCAGCCGCTGCGAAACCCCCGCGCCCCATTCGTCGGCGGCCTTGAGCATCGTGGCCTTGGCTTCGTCGAACTTCTTCTGCATCTCGCCGAGCACGGCCTTGAACTGCTCGTCGTTGATGCTCAGGTTCGCGGTGAAGTCACCGATCGTCAACGCCATCGCACACCCCCCTCCCTACAGGTTGCCGATCACCGAGCGGGCCGTCTCCCCGTCGACCTCGACCGGCTCGTCCTTGGTCACCTGGCGCCACACGCTTTCCGGGGACAGCCCGGAAACGAGCGCGGCGAACTCCCACCAGGACAGGCCGTCGTCGAGGTCGGCCATCAGGTCGCGGCCGTACTCGCGCCGCCAGTCCGCGTAGAGCAGCCGCCAGTGGCGCAGGATCAGGCGGATGGCGTGTTCGCCGTCGCCCCCGTCACGCTCGGCGCGGGGGCCTGACCGTTTCCCGGGTTCTGCTGCCGGTTCTGGTAGAGCTGCTGGCAGGTGCCGAGCACGTCGGGCAGGTCGTCGATCTCCAGGCCGCGGTTGAGGATGTCGACCAGGTTCTGCTCGCCGAGCAACGCGGAAAGCATGTCGAACGCCTCTTCGGCGTTGACCTCCTCCGTGGCCGCCCGGCCGTTCTTCTTCGCGGACACCGCGAACAGGATCAGCTTGGCGGGCAAGGAATGCGGCAGCGTGTAGACCTTGCCGAGGATGCGGATGCGCGGCGCCACGCGGGCCGCCTTGCGTTCGCGCCAGGCCTCGTCGAAGTCGTAGTCGACGGAGAGCTGGTCGTCGGAGACACCGGTCGGCTCGGTCATTCGCCGTCCTCCGCGAGGCTCGCGCTGACGGCCGCGGTGGTCGACGGGCCGGACCGGGTGATCGTGGCGACCCAGGCGTACTTGTCGTTGTTGCCGCCGCCGTGCTCGCCGAGGCTGAAGGTCGCGTTCCAGACCTTCCACTGCGTGTCCACCGGGTGCCGGAAGCGGATCTTGCCGACGCTGGCGAACCCGACCTGCGTGGCCAGCGCTTCCACGCGCGACTGGCCCGGGTCCTGCGCGCCGTTGGCCGGGTCCTTCAGCAGGAAGCCCTCCAGGGCGAGCGTCGCGCCGCGCTGGATGACCTCCTGCTCGTAGTTCCCGGCCGAGTCGAACGTCGTGGTGTCGACGACTTCTTCGTTCTCGCCGGCGTTGGGCACGGCGGAGTTGAGGCCCCCGATCGGTGTCCAGGTGGTGCCGTTCGTCTCGGCGACCTGGATGATGATGTCCCGGGCGTTGATCTTGACAGTGGGCATCGACGCTCCCCTCCTCGATACTGCTTGTGCGGTGCGGAAAAGCAGGTTCAGGCGCGGTTGCCGACGGGGCGGTGCAGCTCCATCCGCAGCGCGACGGACCATTCGTCGCGGTCGCCGGCGTCGCGTCCTACATAGACCGGGCCGGCCTGCGTGCCGACGCTGGAGACGAGCCAGGTGTTGCCGGGCAGCCGCCGGTTTCCCAGTCCGTGCACGGCGTCGTAGACGGCCTGGGCCTTCGCCTCGGCCGTGACGGCGTTCTTCGGGGTGCCGCGCACGCGGATCTGGACCACGGGTTCGTCGTAGGGAAGCCGCGCGTCGGACTCCGCGCCGGGAAGCCGGCTCAGGACGAGGGCGGCGTCCGGGGTGGCGGGCATGGCCAGCAGGAAGATGTCGCCACCGGCGCCGCTCGATTCGTAGTTCCCCAGCCCCAATTCCTCAAGCAGCGCAGCGACTTCTTCGAGAAATGTCACATCGGCCCCCCGGCCTTCTCCCCCAGTGCTGTCGTCATCGTGCCCGAGGTCCGAAGGATCGTCAACTGTCCGTTTTTGCCAAAATTCACCGGCGCGGGCCACGGTTCTCGGCCACACTGGGCAGGTGCTGCTGACGATCTCGACGACCCGGAACCCCGCTACCGACTTGGGTTTTCTCCTGCACAAGCACCCGGAGAAAGCCCAGTCGGTCGCGTTGTCCGCCGGCACGGCACACGTTTTCTACCCGGAGGCGTCGGAAGATCGCTGCACGGTCGCGTTGTTCGTCGAAATCGACCCGATCGGGCTCGTGCGCGGCGGCGGGACTTCGCTGACGCAGTACGTCAACGACCGGCCGTACGCCGGTGGCTCGTACCTCGCGGTCGCGCTGCGGGGCGCGTTCACGACGGCGCTCGCGGGCCGCTGCGCCACGCGCCCGGAACTCGTCGACGAGCTTTTCGAGCTGGAGATCCACGTGCCGTCGCTGTCCGCGCGAGGTGGCGCCGAAGTGGTGCACAAGCTGTTCGAGCCGCTCGGCTGGCGCGTCGCGACCACGCCGATCCCGCTCGACCCGCAGTTCCCGCAGTGGGGCGAGAGCCGCTATGTCGACTTGACGCTCACCGGCACGCACCGCGTCGCCGACGCGCTGCGCCACCTCTACGTCCTGCTGCCCGCGCTCGACGGCGGCAAGCACTACTGGGTCGGGCAGGACGAGGCCGACAAGCTGCTGCGCGCCGGGGACGGCTGGCTCGCCGGGCACCCCGAGCGGACGCTCATCACGAACCGCTACCTCGACCGGCGCCGCCCGGTCGTGCACTACGCGCTTTCGCGGCTGGCCGAGGCGGACGACGTCCCGGCGGAGGCCGAAGCGCTGGTGACCGAGTTGCCGGACAAGCCGGAGAGCCTCGCGTCGCAGCGCCACGGCAGCGTGCTCGCCGCGTTGCGGGCCGCGGGCGCGCGGCGCGTGCTCGACCTCGGCTGCGGGAGCGGCGCGCTGCTGCGCGTCCTCGAAAAGGAGCCGTCGTTCACCGAGATCGTCGGCGTCGACGTCTCCGCGGGCGCCCTCGACATCGCGGAGAAGCGGCTCAAGGACGGCTCCCGCGTCACGCTGCGGCAGTCCGCGCTCACCTACGCCGATCCGGCGCTGGCCGGGTACGACGCCGCCGTGCTCATGGAGGTCGTCGAACACGTCGACGAGGAGCGGCTCCCGGCCCTGGAACACGCGGTGTTCGGGGTCGCGGCGCCGCGTACGGTGCTCGTCACGACGCCCAACGCGGAGTACAACCGGCTGTTCGAGTTCCTGCCGATGGGGCATTTCCGGCACGCCGACCACCGGTTCGAATGGACGCGAGCCGAGTTCCGCGCCTGGGCGGACGGCGTCGCGACCCGGCGCGGCTACGACGTCCGGTATCTGCCGATCGGACCGGTGGACCAGGTATCGGGACCGCCGACCCAGCTGGCGGTCTTCACGAGTGGCAAGGAGGTGGCCGTGTGAAGCTGACCGTTCCCGACATGTCGCTCGTCGTGCTCGTCGGCGCTTCCGGCTCCGGCAAGTCGACGTTCGCGCGCACGCACTTCGCACCGACGCAGGTGCTCTCCGGCGACTTCTTCCGCGGGCTCGTCGCCGACGACGAAAACGACCAGTCGGCGTCGGCCGAGGCGTTCGACGCGCTGCACTACGTCGCGGCGAAGCGGCTCGCGGCCGGGCGGACGACCGTCATCGACGCGACGAACGTCCAGCGCGCTTCGCGGGCGAGCCTGGTGAAGCTCGCGAAGGAACACGACGTGCTGCCGACGGCGATCGTGCTCGACCTGCCGCTCGGCGTCTGCGTGGCGCGCAACGCTTCGCGGCCCGAGCGCGACTTCGGCGACCACGTCGTCCGGCGGCAGCGCGGCGAGCTGCAGCGGTCGCTGAAGTCGCTGGAGCGCGAGGGGTTCCGGCGCGTGCACGTCCTGCGGTCCGAGGCCGAGGTCGCCGAGGCGGAGATCGTGTTCGAGCCGCTGCGCAACGACAAGCGCGAGCTGACCGGGCCGTTCGACGTGATCGGCGACGTCCACGGCTGCGCGGCCGAGCTCGAGGAACTGCTGGCCGAACTGGGCTACGTCGACGGCGTCCACCCGGCCGGGCGGACCGCGGTGTTCGTCGGCGACCTCGTCGACCGCGGCCCGGACACCCCGGGCGTGCTGCGGCGCGTGATGGGGATGGCCGCGGCCGGCGACGCGCTGGTCGTGTGCGGCAACCACGAGCAGAAGCTGGTGCGCGCGTTGCACGGGCGGAAGGTCAACGTCGCGCACGGGCTCGCCGAGTCGCTCGAGCAGCTCGACGCCGAGACGGAGGAGTTCCGCCGGCGCGCGCACGAGTTCTGCGACGGCCTGATCGCGCACTACGTCCTCGACGGCGGCAACCTCGTCGTCGCGCACGCGGGGCTGCCCGAGCGCTACCACGGGCGCGCGTCCGGGCGGGTGCGGAGCATGGCGCTCTACGGCGACACGACCGGCGAGACCGACGAGTACGGCCTGCCGGTGCGGCTGCCGTGGGCGCGCGACTACCGCGGGTCGGCGATGGTGCTCTACGGGCACACGCCGACGCTCGAGCCGGAGTGGGTCAACAACACGATGTGCCTCGACACGGGGTGCGTGTTCGGCGGGAAGCTGACAGCGCTGCGCTACCCGGAGCGGGAAGTCGTCTCGGTGAAGGCCCACCAGGTCTGGTACGAGCCTGTGCGCCCGCTCGACGCGTCGCGGCCGCCGGCCGGGCGGGAGCCCGCGGTGCTGGAGCTGACCGACGTCACCGGGAAGCGGATCGTGCAGACCGCGCACCACGGCCGCGTCGGCGTCTCGGCGGAGCAGTCGGCGGCGGCGCTGGAGGTGATGAGCCGGTTCGCGGTCGACCCGCGATGGCTGGCCTACCTGCCGCCGACGATGGCGCCGTGCTCGACGTCGTCGCGGGAGGACTACCTGGAGCACCCGGAGGAGGCGTTCGCCGAGTACCGCGCGGCGGGCGTCGAGTCGGTGTTGTGCGAGGAGAAGCACATGGGCTCGCGGGCCGTGGTGCTCGTGTGCCGGGCCGGCGCGGGGTCCCGGCGGTTCGGCCTCGACGGCGGTGGCGCGGTGTACACGCGGACCGGGCGGCCGTTCTTCTCGGCCGGGCAGAACGCCTTGCTCCTGGACGACGTGCGGTCGGCGGCCGCGGGGTTGTTCGAGGAGCTGAAGTCGGACTGGCTGCTGCTCGACGCCGAGCTGCTGCCGTGGAGCGCGAAGGCGGGCGGGCTGATCGCGGACCAGTACGCGTCGGTCGGCGCGGCGGCCCAGGCGGTGCTGCCGGCGGCGGTCTCGGCCCTGACGACGGCTTCGGCGCGCGGTATCGACGTCTCGGACCTGTTGCGGCGCACGGCAATTCGCTCGTCCACAGTGGATTCCTACCGCTCGGCGTACCGGCGCTACTGCTGGCCGACGTCGGGGCTGGAAGGCGTGCGGCTGGCGCCGTTCCAGCTGCTGGCGTCGGAGGGGGCGACCTACCACGACCGGCCGCACGCGTGGCACCTGTCGGTGCTGGACGGGCTCGCGGGCCCGCGCTTCCAGCGGACGCGGACGCTCGCGGTGGACCTGCTGGACGCCGCGTCGGTGGCCCAGGGGGTCACGTGGTGGGAGGAGCTGACGGCGTCGGGCGGCGAGGGCATGGTCGTCAAGCCGTCGGCGAACCTGACCCGCGGCACGCGCGGCCTGGTCCAGCCGGGCGTGAAGGTCCGCGGGCGCGAGTACCTGCGGATCATCTACGGGCCGGACTACACGCTGCCGGAGAACCTCGAGCGCCTGCGCAAGCGCGGGCTGAACCGCAAGCGCATGCTGGCGCTACGCGAGTACGCGCTGGGGCTGGAGGCCCTGGAGCGCGTCGCGCGGGGCGAGCCGCTGTGGCGGGTGCACGAGTGCGTGTTCGCGGTGCTCGCGCTGGAGTCGGACCCCGTGGACCCGCGGCTCTAGCTGTCGGTCTTGCCGGCCGAAGAGTCCGAGGAAGCGGGCTTCTCGGCCACCTCCGGCTCCGCGGCCTTCGCCTTCTCCTGCTCAGCGGGTTCCTCGGCGGGCGGGTCGTCGAAGCTGGCCGGGACGCGCTTCAGGTGCTTCGTCATCGAGCGGACCAGGAACGCCACCGCGATGAGGAACAGGATCAGCACCAGGAAGCCGACCGGGGAGGACTTGCCGAAGTCCTCCCCCTGCCCGCCGTTGTCGCCGTTGCCCGGCTGCTGCGTCAGGACCAGGGCCGACGCGGTCACCGGAAGCGCCACGCCGGCCGGCAGCGTCAGACTCATGTGTTCACCTTCTCCTCGATGCCGATGCCGGCGAACAGGTCGTCCTCCGGCAACGTGCTGTCGACCTGCGACTTGACCAGCTCGTACTCCTCGGTCGGCCAAGTCTCGCGCTGGATCTCCAACGGGACGAAGAACCAGCGGCTGTTCGGGTCGATCTGCGTCGCGTGCGCCTTCAGCGCCTCGTCCCGCGCCTCGAAGTATTCACCGCACTCGACGCGGGTCGTCACCCGCTCCATCACATCGGCCCGGTCGGGGTCCCACTTCTCGAGCCACTCGGTGTACGGCGACTCGAGCCCGGCCTCCTTCAGCGCGGCGTCGAACGCCACCATCCGGGCCTTCGAGAAGCCGTGCATGTAGTACAGCTTCAGCGGCTGCCACGGCTCGCCCGCGTCGGGGAAGCGGCTCGGGTCCGGCGCCGCGTCCCACGCCGCCATCGACACCTCGTGCGTGCGGATGTGGTCGGGGTGCGGGTAGCCGCCGTTCTCGTCGTACGTCGTGATGACGTGCGGGCGGAACTCGCGGATCACGCGCACCAGCGCCTCGGTCGACTCCTCGAGCGGCACCACCGCGAACGAGCCCTCGGGCACCGGCGGCAGCGGGTCGCCCTCCGGCAGGCCGGAGTCGACGAAGCCCAGCCAGCGCTGGCTGACCCCGAGGATCTTGGCCGCGCGGGCCATCTCCTCGCGGCGGACCTCGCTCATGTTCGCCAGCACCTCGGGCCGGTCCATGGCCGGGTTGAGGATGCTGCCTGCCTCGCCACCGGTGCACGTGACGACGAGCACCTCGTGACCTTCGGCGGCGTAGCGCGCCATAGTGGCGGCGCCCTTGCTCGACTCGTCGTCCGGATGTGCGTGCACGGCCATCATCCGCAGGCGCGGCTTGGCGGTCTTCGTCAGCTGGTCCACCATGCTGCGAACGACTCCTTCTCTACCCGTATTCCGCGACCCACCTGCGGGCCGCCCACCCAGCGGGCGGATACTCGAAGCCGTACCCGCCCCACCATTGTCCCCACGGGTACGACAAGAACGAGCAGGAGGCCCCGCGTTGGCAGGCGGACCGGCGGAAACGGCAGCGCCCGTGCTGCCCGAAGGCCGGTACGGCACCGCGCGGGCGAAGGCGCCCCGGCGCTGGCGCCGGTGGCTATTCCTGGCCATCGCCCTGCTGGTCAGCGGCGTGATCGCGTGGGTCGCGTACGTCAACCTCGGGTCCGCGCCGATCGACGCCGAGCGCGTCGCCTTCAGCGGCAAACCGGGCAACGCGATGGAAATCACCATCAACGTGACGCGGGACGACAACGACCGGGCGGGCGTCTGCATCGTGCGCGTCCGCGACAAGACCGGCGCCGAGAGCGGCCGCAAAGAGCTCTTGATCCCCGCCGGCGCGAAGTACAGCAGGATGACCACGACGATCAAGAGCATCGGGCAACCGGTGACGGCCGACGTGTACGGCTGCTCGTACGACATACCAGACTACCTGTCAACCCCATAGCGGCCAACGGGGTGAACCGCGCGCCCAACGCCCACGGCGCGCGGAATTAACGGGCGTTGACCTGTCGCGCCGTGATAGTCTGACCCCTCAGCACGGCCCGCGACGGGCCGTGTTTTTCCTTTATCTCAGCCACGCGGGCACCTAGGCCCGTGTGGGCCGGCTTGAACACGCAAGCCTGGCAGGCCCGACGAGGAGATGGTGACCGTGAGCGACACCAAGGTGACCTGGCTGACCCAGGATGCCTACGACCGGCTCAAGCACGAGCTCGACGAAATGATCGAGAATCGTCCGGTCATCGCCGCGCGCATCAACGACAGCCGCGAAGAGGGCGACCTCAAGGAGAACGGCGGCTACCACGCCGCCCGTGAAGAACAGGGCCAGGCCGAGGCGCGCATCCGGCACCTGCAGGAGCTGCTGCGCTCGGCCAAGGTCGGCGAAGCGCCCGCGAACGACGGCACCGCCGGCCCCGGCAAGGTCCTCACCGTCCGCTACGAGGGCGACGACGAGGACGAGAAGTTCCTGCTCGCCACCCGCGAAGAGGGCGCCGAAGGCGAGCTCGACGTGTATTCCCCGGAGTCGCCGCTGGGCAAGGCCCTGCTCGGCGCCAAGGAGGGCGAGTCGCGCGAGTACGAGCTGCCCAACGGCAAGCTCCAGAAGGTCACTCTCGTGAAAGCGGTTCCGTACGCCGACACCAAGTAAACGCGGCTAGCGTGTCCTCCCAGGATCCACATTCTGGGAGGGAACAGCCGTGAGCACCGAACCGATTTGCCAGGCCTGCGGCATGCAATACGCCGTGGCCCGTGACGACTGCCCGGTCTGCGAGGACGAACGCCAATACGTCCCGCAGTCCGGGCAGCGGTGGACGAACCTTTCTTCGCTTCGCGAGAGCGGCACGTACACGCCGCGGATCGAAGAGCAGGGCCGCGGCATCATCGGCGTCGGCTCGAACCCCGGCTTCGCGATCGGCGAACGCGCGCTGCTGGTGCAGGCGCGGTCCGGCAACTTCCTCTGGGACTGCGCGGCATACCTCGACGACGCGCTCGTCCAGCAGGTCCGCGACCTGGGCGGGATCACCGGCATCGCGATCAGCCACCCGCATTACTACACGACGATGGTGGAGTGGGCGCACGCGTTCGACGTGCCGATCTACCTGCACGAAGGCGACCAGCAGTGGATCGGCCGCCCCGACCCGGCGGTGAAGCTGTGGTCCGGCACGACCCTCGACGTCGCGGACGACCTGCGCCTGATCAACCTCGGCGTGCACTTCACCGGCGGCACGGTCCTGCACTGGCCGGACGGCGAAGAGGGCCACGGCGCCCTGCTGTCCGGCGACATCGTGCAGGTGATCCCCGACCGCACGCACGTGGGCTTCATGTACAGCTACCCGAATCTGGTCCCGGAGCGCCCGCACATCGTCCGCCGCGCGGCCGAGCTGCTGGCAGGGTACCGCTTCGAGGCGATCTACGGCGCTTGGTGGGACGCGATCGTGCGCAAGGACGGCTTCGAAGTCGTGCAGCGGTCGGCGAAGCGGTACCTGGCCCAGGTGGTCGACGAAGGCTGAGTGGTCTACCGCGGCCGGGGGGGGGGGGGGTGGTCGTGTGGGGGGAGCGAGCGGGGGGGAGCAGAGCCCCGCGCGCGCCCCCCCCGGCGGGGGGCGGGCCCCCGGCCCCCGCCGCCCCC
>NZ_JAPZLD010000097.1:0-17675 GCF_030182635.1 Amycolatopsis ponsaeliensis | reverse complement strand
GCGACCCCGCCGGCCACCCACACCTCCGCCACCAGCGCGCCGCGCCCACCCGGCCCCCCCCCGCCCGCGGGGGTCGGGGGCGGACGCGGGGGGCGCCGCCCCGCCCGGGCGGCTCGCACGGCGGTTTCCGGGCATACTCGCGCCATGAAGTTCCGCACCACGGTCCTGCTCGGCGGCAAGACCGCGACCGGGCTGCCGGTCCCGGACGACGTCGTCGAGGCACTCGGCGCCGGCAAGAAGCCCGCGGTCACCGTGACGCTCGGCGGGCACACCTACCGCTCGACGATCGCGAGCCGCGGCGGGCAGTACCTGCTGCCGCTCAGCGGCGAGAACCGCGAGCAGGCGGGCGTCGAGGCGGGCGACGAGGTCGACGTCGAGGTCACCCTCGACACGGCCCCGCGCGAACTGGAGATCCCGCCGGACCTGGCGGAAGCGCTCGCGGCCGACGACGCGGCCCGGACCCGGTTCGAAAGCCTGTCCTACAGCGCGAAACAGCGGTTCGTGCTGCCGATCGGCCAGGCGAAGACCGAGGAGACCCGGCAGCGGCGCGTCGCCAAGGTGATCACCGACCTGCGCGCCGGGAAGTGATGGACGCGGGCACGGTCCTGCGCGTGCTCGACGCCGTGAAGCCCGCCGAAGTCCGGCTCGCCGGCGGCTGGGGCATCGACGCCCTCCTGGGCCGCCAGACCCGCGAACACCGCGACCTCGACCTGCTGCACCGTCTCGAGGAAGAACCCGCCGTCCTCGCGGCGCTGAGCCACCTCGGCTACCGCGAGACACTCGACCTGCGCCCGGTCCGGTTCGTGCTCTCCGACGGCGCCACGGAACTCGACCTGCACCCGCTCGTCTTCGCCGCGGACGGCTCGGCCACCCAGCAGGCCGACGACGAAGGCGCGACCTTCCCCTACCCCGCGGACTGCTTCGTCACCGGGCGGGTCGACGGCGTCGAGGTGCCGTGCGTTTCGGTGGCCCAGCAGGTCTTCTTCCACCAGGGGTACGCGCCCGCGGACCGCGACCTCGCGGACATGCGCCACCTCCGCGAGGCCTTCGGGGTCCGCACCCACTTCTAGTCGACGACGGACGCCCGCAGCGCCGCCTTGTCCGGCTTCCCCGACGGCGCGATCGGGACCGCGCCCACGAAGCTGAACCGCGCCGGCACCGCCGCCTCCCCCAGCTCGGCCGCCACGGCCTTGCACACCGCGTCGAGGTTCGGCTCGCGCCCCGGGACCGGGACCACGAACGCGTGCGCCGCCTCGCCCGTCTGCTCGTCCGGCACCGAAACCACGTACGCCTGATCGACGTCCGGGTGCGCCGCGATCGCCCGCTCGATGGGGCCGGTGTAGTGGATGACCGCGTTGACGATCACGACGTCCCGCGCCCGCCCGGACAGGTGCAGGTACCCCGCGGCGTCCAGCGAACCGAGGTCCTGCGTGCGCACCCAGCCGGCGCGCAGCACGTCCGCCGTCGTGGTCTCGTCGCGCCAATACCCGGCCAGCGCCGACGGCGTCCGTACCCAGACCTCGCCCTCCGAACCGGCCGGCAGCGGCGTCCCCGCGGTGTCGCGGACCTCGATTTCGACGGTGTCGCAGGCCTTCCCGACGGATCCGGCTCCCTCGCCGGCACCGCAGATCGTCAGCATCCCGGTCTCGGTCTGCCCGTACGCGTGGTGCATCGCGGGCCCGATCAGCTCGAGGGCCTCGGCCAGCTTGTGCGGCGGCACGGGCGAGCCGGCCACGACCAGCGTCCGCAGGTCGCTCAGGTCGACGTCCTCGGCACGCAGCACGTCGAGGACCTGGTGCAGCCGCGGCACGGTCATCAGCGCCGCGGTGATCCGCAGCCGCGGCAGCACCCAGGGGAAGTCCGGCAGCTCCTCCGGGACCACCGCGGTCCCGCCGGCGAGCAGGCACACACCCAGCTGCTCGAGCATCACCGCGCTGGTGAGCGTGCCGAACAGCAGGAACCGCCCGAACCCGGCGCCGAGCCGCTCGTGAGCCGAGCCGGGCACCGGCGCCCGCCACACCCGGCCTTCGGTCAGGGCGCGGTAGCTGTAGGCGACGCCCTTGGGCACGCCGGTGCTGCCGCTGGTGTAGACGACCGTCGCGATGTCGTCCGGGCGTCCTTGCGGTACCGGCTCCTCGTGGCTCGCGAGCAGCTCGGGCCCGACCCGCAGGATCGGCAGGCCGGCGACGGTGCCGAGCAGCTCCGGCGTCTCGGACGCCGCGTCGACGACCAGCGCGCCGACGTCGCTCACGACGTGGCGCAGCTGCGGCACGGGCAGGCCGGGCCGCACCCCGACGACGCGGCAGCCGAGCACCTGCGCGGCGACGATCGCGGCGAACCCCTCCGGGGTGACGGCGGTGGCGATGCCGACGCCGTCCCCCGGCCCCAGCCCGGCCGCCCGCAGTCCCGCGGTGAACCGGCCGACCAGCTCCCGCAGCTCGCGGCGCGACGTCACGCGCGAGCCGTGTTCGAACGCGGGAACTTCCGGGGCACGCCCCAGCTCGTCCAGCAGTGCCTGCGGGTGGACCATTTCGACCGCCTCTCGCCCGGGGCGTCCGGGTCTACCGGGCGGATCTCAGAATTTCGGCAGAACCGCGTTGAACAGCGGTTTTGTCCGTCTGCCACGGCAGACGGACGGACAGGGCGCCCCCTGTGGGTATAAGTGCCGTCAGTACGACCGGCAGTTGTGCCGTTTGACCGGACCTGGCTCTTTTCTAGCGTGACTTTCACAACGCGCGGACCACCGCGCCAGGGGTATTCGCTTCAGGAAGGAGGTGGCCCGTCCATGTCCAGTCCGGGATTCCAGGCAGATTCCGCTGCCATGACGCGCGCCGTCCAGGGTTTCGAGGAAACCGCGACGAACGCCAAGTCCACGATGGCCAGCTTGGAGTCCGAGCTGACCGAGGCGCTCCGCAACTACAAGGGTGACCAGGCCGTGGCGTTCTGGGACCTGCAGCGCCGGCTCCAGGAGAAGATGACGGTGGCGGTGAAGGAGCTCGACACCATGTCGCAGCTCGTGCACACCAGCCACCAGAACTACGGCCGCGGCGACGCCGACGTCCACCAGAGCTTCCAGGGGGTCGGCAACTCCCTCGAGGGCTCGGGCGTGATCCCCCGCCTCAACCCCTGACCTGAGAGGACAGATCGATGGCCGACGTCGTCGAAATCAATTTCGCCGCGCTGCAGCACAGCTCGGCGTCCCTGGCTGCCAAGGCCAAGGCGCTCACCTCGCAGCTGGAGCAGCTGCACCAGAACCTCCAGCCGATCACCGCGACCTGGTACGCCTCCGGCAGCTCCGCCGGTGACGCCGCTCGCCAGTCGGAGACCCGGCTGCGCCAGGCCACCGCGGACATCGTCGCCATCATCGCGCAGTTCGGCGGCAAGGTCGGCGAGGCCCACGACCTCCAGCAGTCGCTGGAGAACCGCAACCAGGGGCTGTTCGCGGGCTGAACCGCGCCCAGACGTCGGTCGGCCGGTGCGGGAAACCCCCCGCTCGCACCGGCCGACCGGCTTTCCCTCCTTACGTGCGACGAGAGAGCCGGGACCCGATGCACGACCAGTCGTACTACGTCCACCTGGAATCGCTGAAGGACTTCGTGCGGGAACTGGAGACCCAGATCCACGCGATGGCCAAACCGAACGACTTCCTGCTCACCCTCGGCGAGGAGCCGCTGTTGTTCGGCGAGTTCGGCGAGGCCGGGTCGCTGGCCGACGCCCACCGCGCGGCGGTCTCGGAGATGCAGGGCCTGCTCGACCAGGTCCGCAGCGCGATCGGGTTCGCGCAGGACGTCACCACCACGGTCGCCGACGGCTACCAGAACGCCGACGAGGCGGTCGCCGGGGACCTCCACACCTCGGGCGCCGTCACCGGCCTGCTCGACCCCGTGCTCGGCCTGCTCGGCCTGGGCGACTCGGACGGGAGCCGCAAGGGATGACGAACACCGCGCACACGAACTTCGCCGCGTACAGCCACCAGCAGCTGTACGCGATGCTTCAGGCGGGCGACCCGAACAGCGCGCGGCACGCCGCCGACAAGTGGAAGTCCGCCGCGCTGCACCTGCACGAGCAGGCCCACAACCTCAACTCGGAGCTCACCGAGTTCAAGGACCAGTGGACCGGTGGCGCCGCCGACCAGTACCAGCACATGATCGTCGACCTCGCGAACGGCATCTCCAAGGTGGCGCAGACCGCCGAGGCGATGAACGTGATGCTCGACGACGCCGCCGACGCGCTGGTGAAGGCCAAGAAGGAGATGCCGCCGCCGGTTTCGGTGCCGGACGTCTCCCCCTCCGACGTCGCGCTCGCGGTGAACCCGCCGCTGCTGCCGCCGGACTCCTCGCCCGCCGTCGTCCAGGCCGCGGCGCAGCAGCGCCAGCAGGCCATCTCGAACGTCGAGGCCCAGCAGTCCGCGGCGAACGCGGCCGGGTCGGCGCACGGCAAGGCGATCGTCGTGATGACCGAGCTGGCCGGCGAGTACAGCACCGCCGAGGAGTCGATCCCGGCGTCGCCGAACGCCGTGCAGACGCCCCCCGCCCCGCCCGCCGGTGGCGGCGCCGGCAGCGCGGGCTCGCCCGGTCTCGTCGGCAACGGCGGCACCGATCCCGGCGTCGTGGTCACCCCGACCGACGGGCACCCGCTGCCCTCGACCGGCACTCCGCAGCCGGGCACCGTGCCGACGTCGAACCCGCTGTTCGGCGACATGTTCACCGCCGGGCTCGCCGCGGCTTCGGCCGCCGCGTTCGGCCGGTTCGGCTCGATCATGCCGAAGGTGCCGCCGTGGGCGACCGGCAAGGACCCCAAGGACGGCAAGGAAGAAGCGCCCGGCACGAAGCTCGGCGGCGGCGGGGCCGGCGTCGAGGGCGGGGCCGGCGGCGGCATCCCGATCGGCGGGGGTGACGCGCCGTCGATCGGCGGCGGGGTCCCCGGCGGGGCCGGGATCGGCGGCGGTGCCGACGGTCCGGCGGCGCACTCCGGCCTGGCCGGCGACGGCGGCGCGGGCAACGCGCTGAGCGGGCTCGCCGGCGGCGCGGCCGGGGCCGCGGGTGCGGCGGCGGCCAAGGGCGCGATGCCGATGATGCCCATGATGCCGATGGGCATGGGCGGTGGCGGCGACATGGGGTCCGGGCGCCGGATCCCGGCGTGGCTGGTGGAGACGGAGAACGTCTGGGGCCAGTCGGCCCCGGTCGCGCCCCCGGTGATCGGCGAAGAGCCGGAAGCGTACTGAATCACTCTGAGAACGGAGGCGGGCCGTGACGGCTGCCGGCTATCGCGTCGCCCCGGCCCGCCTCGACTCGGCGGCGGCCGAGTTCGGTACCAGAGCGGACACTTTGTCCACCGCGCAGTCCGCGGTCGCGGCCGAGAAGGTCCCGGCCACCGCGTTCGGCCGGGTCGACGCGTCCGCCGCCGCGGCCAAGACGTTCGAGAAGACGATGACGGAGCTGGGCCAGAAGCTCGCCGACGGCGTCTCCCGCGCCAAGAAGCTCCAAAGTGGACTGACCGAGTCGGCGGCCGGGTACCGGCGGGCCGACGCGCAGGTCGCCGCGATGTACCGGGCGCTCCTGCCCGAGGATCCCCTGCCGTCCGCCGGGAACCCGGCCGGGATCGGCGGTGCGGCCGACACCGGCGCGTGGGGGCAGGCGATCGAGCAGAACCGCGCGAAGGTCACCGACGCTCTGACGGCCGAGCGCTCCCGGCTGGCTTCGCTGACCGACGCCGACGAGATCGCGCGGTCGCAGTCGCGGATCAAGCTGTACGAGGACATCCTCGCGAACAACCGGCAGATCCTGAAGTTCGACCCGTCGGGCAACGGCCGGATCGCCGAGCTCGTCGGGCACATCGAGCCGGGGACGCGCAATGTCGGGCTGTTCGTGCCGGGCGTCAACACGCAGATGTCGAACTTCGACGCGTACGCCGGCCTCGGGCGCAGCCTGGTGGCCGCGGACCCGACCGGACGCACGGCGATGGTCGTCTGGGCCGACGGCGTGTTCCCGCAGAACCCGGTGGTGCAGGGGCCGTCCGCGAGTTACGCGGAGGCGATGGCGCCGGACCTCAAGCACTTCACCGACGACCTGCGCGGCGAGATCGCGAGCCACGCGGGCTCCGACGTCACGCTGACGGCGATCGGGCACAGCTACGGCGGCGCGACGGTCGGGCTGGCCGAGACGCAGGGCCTCGACGTCGACCGCGTCCTGCACGTCGAGTCGGCGGGCATGGGCCACGGCGTCTGGTCGCCCGCGGACCTGCCGGCGAGCCAGGCGGGCGTCCAGCGGTTCTCGATGACGGCGCCGCTCGACCCGATCGAGATCGCCCAGGGCAACGCGTGGGGCCTGGAGTGGACCGGCATCGGGCACGGCGCGGACCCGGACACGTTCCCGGGCGTCACGGAGCTGGAGACGGGCCGGGCCGCCGACGGGTCGCAGCTGTGGGGCCTGTCCTCGCACAGTGACGTGCTGAAGCCGGGGTCGGAGTCGTGGACGAACATGTACCGCGTGATCACGTCCGGGCCCACCACGGCGAACGGGACCTTCGACCCGCATGGCATCCTCGAGAACGGCGTCGAGTTCCTGAACGACGGGGGTGTGCTGCGATGACTTCTTCGTCTTCGGACCTGGACCGCTTGGCGGTCGAGCTGACCGAGGTGATCGACGGCGTGGCGGCGGTGTTCGGCGATTCGCCGGACCCGACGGTGAACGGCGAACTGGACTGCGACCCCACCCGCCCCGGGCACCTGCTCTGCTGGCAGTACGGCGTCCGCCTGGAGCACCCGGGAGACCCGGAAACCAGTCTCACCGAAGTGATCCCCACCTTGGAACAGCGGGGCTGGCAAGCCCACGACCGCAGCACCCCACGCGAGCTGATCGCGAGGTTCAGCCGCGAGGGCGCGGACTTCACGGTCCACGTGGCCAGAGCCAGCCACGCGGTGGCGATCATCGGCTCAACCCGCCCCGTCCCCGCCTGACCGTGTCGACCCCCCAATCACGAGTGATGCCCCTCCAATCACACGAGATGCCCTCCCAATCACGCGAGATCGCCGTCTGATCACGCGAGTTCCGTCGCCAATCACGCGAGTTCCGGCGAACCGACCGTCCAGGTACGCGAACCGACCCTCCAAGTACGTGAGTTCGCCGTTCCGGTACGCCGAACTCACGTGATCAGAGACGTGACTCGCGTGATTGAGCGCGTAACTCGCGTGATTGAGCGCGTAACTCGCGTGATCAGAGGGGCATCTCGCGTGTCTGGAGGGGCATCTCGCGTGTCTGGAGGGGCATCTCGCGTGTCTGGAGAGGCATCTCGCGTGTCTGGAGAGGCATCTCGCGTACCTGAATGGTCGGTTACGGGGTGAAGCGGGAGGGGCGCCAGCCACGGCGCCGGGCTCGGCGGACCGCCGCCACCGCCACTCCGGCCGCCGCCGCGAGAGCCACGCCGGCCAGCGCGATCGTGCCTGCCGCGATGTCGGACGGCGCCGGGGCCGGAGCCGCCGCCGGGACCACCGCCGGAGCCGAAGCCGGTGCGGTGACCGCGCCCGGCGGGGAAACGTCGGCCGGCAACGTCGAGGACACCGCCGCGTACGCGTCCAAGACTCCCCAGCCGAGACGCGGGTCGTGGCCACCGGAACCCGGGCGGTGCGCCGTGAGCTCGAGCCGCGTGACGACCTGGTCGCCGGTCAGGTCCGGGTGGTACGCCCGGACCAGCGCCGCGACGCCGGCGACGTACGCCGCCGCCAGTCCCGGGTCGGTCACCGGAAACCGGTGCGCGACCGCGCCGCCCGCTCCCGCCGACGTGCTGACCAGCTCCGCTCCCGGTGCCGCGACGCCGACGTAGTCCCCCGCCTCCGTCTGCACCGGCTCGCCCGCGGGGTTCACCGACCCGACGGACAGCACTCCGGGCGTCGCCGTCGGGTACGACCGCGCGCCCTGCTGGGTCGCCGACGCCGCCGAAACCACCACCGCGCCTTGGGAACGGGCCCGCGCGACCGCGCCGGACAACGCCGGGCTGTCGAACGCCGCGGGCACCGCGATCAGGATCACGCTCGCCCGCCGGTCCGCCGCCGTGTCGATCGCGTCGGCCAGCGCGCCCGGGTCGCCCCCGCCGCCGTCGGCCGCCGACGAGCCCGAGCCTTCGGTGTACCGGATCGGCAGCAGGTGGGCGCCGGGTGCGACGCCGGCGAACGTCGTCGACGCGTCCGGCTGCGCGCCGACGATCCCGGCCGCGATCGTGCCGCGGCCATCGCAATCCGACCGTTCGGTGCCGGCTCCGCCTTCGAGCTGTCCGGGCGCGAACTGCGTGTTCTGCCCGTCGACGCCGGTGCCGATCACGGCCACCAGCTGGCCCTCACCCCGGGTCAGCGGCCAGAGCCGCGCCGGGTCGACCAGGCGCTGCCCCCATGGGACTTCGCCGGTGTAGGTGCCGGACGGGTTGGCGCACTGCCCCTGCGCGAAGGCCGCCGGCGCGCCGGACACGGCCGCGCCCGCGACGAGGCCCGCGACCGCGAGCAGCGCCGGTAACCGCACCCGAACCCCCGAACGAAAGACGGTGGCGGAAAAGGACTTCCGCCACCGCCAGTTTACCCGGGAAACGCCGTTCAGCGAAGGTCCATGCCCAGATCCAACGCGGGTGAAGAGTGGGTCAGCCCGCCCACCGAAAGATAGTCCACACCGGACTCCGCGTAGGCCCTACCACGGTCGAGGGTGAGCCCACCAGAGGATTCCAGCCGCGTCTTCGGGGAAACCTCGTCGCGGCGCGCCACCGCCTGCCGGCACTGCTCCGGCGTGAAGTTGTCCAGCAGCACCTCATCCGCGGCCGCGGCCAACGCTTCCTCCAGCTGCGCAAGCGTGTCGACCTCCACCTCGCAGGCCAGTTCCGGCGCGTGCGCCCGGGCCGCGGCCAGCGCCGCGGTCACCGAACCCGCGGCGACGACGTGGTTGTCCTTGATCAGCACCGCGTCGCCCAGCCCGAGCCGGTGGTTCACCCCGCCGCCGCACCGGACGGCGTACTTCTGCAGCAGCCGCAGGCCCGGCAACGTCTTGCGGGAGTCCCGGATCGCGCAGCCGGTACCGTCCACTTCGGACACCCACGCGGCGGTCGCGGTCGCGACGCCGGAGAGGTGGCACAGCAGGTTCAGCGCCGTGCGCTCGGCGATGAGCAGCCCGCGCACCGGACCGCGCAGCACCAGCGCGGGCTCCCCCGCCACCAGCCGGTCGCCGTCGGCACGCCCGGCCAGCACCTCGTACGAAGAGCCCAGCACCAGGTCGAACACGGCCAGCGCGACCGGCAGCCCGGCAACCACGCCGTCCACCCGCGGGGTCAGTTCGGCCACCGCGGTCGCTTCAAGAGGCACCGTTGACGCGGTCGTCGCGTCCGGCCCGTACCGCAGGTCCTCGCCGAGCGCCGTGGAAACCACCCGCGTCACGTCCTCGACGTCGAGGCCGGAAGCGGCGATCAGGCGAAGGACCGGTTCGGAGATCGGGAAAGTCATGCCACGCCCTCCAAGGGGATCGGGTCGGCCAGCACCGGCTGGCCGGACGGGCTGAGCCGGATGAGCTGGCTGCGGCGCCAGCCGTCGTCGCGCGTCGGGAAGTCGGTCCGCACGTGGCAGCCACGCGACTCGGTGCGCCGGACGGCCGCGGCGAGCAACGCCTGCGCCACCACGGTCAGCGCCGCGTCCTCCACCGCCGCGTGCGTCCACAACGGACTGTCCTGTGTCGACAAGTCGAGCACGGAACCCGCCGCCGCCAGGCCGTCGGCGTCCCGGCCGATCGCCGCGTACCGGCTCATCACGCGCTGCAGCGCGTCCCGCCCGGCGGCGGGCGCAACAGTCCACGACGGCAGCCGGCCGCGCGAAGGATCGGCCAGCAGCCCGGCCGCGAGATCCGCCGCGACAGCCTCCGCGACGCGCTGCCCGACGACCAGCCCTTCGAGCAAACTGTTGGACGCCAGCCGGTTTGCGCCGTGCAACCCCGTCCGCGCCACTTCACCCGCGGCGTACAGCCCGGGAACCGACGAACGTCCGTCCACAGTGGTCACCACGCCGCCGCACGAGAAGTGCGCCGCGGGCGCCACCGGGATCGGGTCGGACGCCGGGTCGAGCCCCAGCACCGCGCACGCCGCGGACACCGTCGGGAACCGCCGGCCGAACCCCGAGATCGACGTCGCGTCCAGGAAGACGTGGTCGTCGACCCCGCCGGGCGCCGAGGCCATCCGGCGCGTGATCGCCGCCGAGACGACGTCACGGGGAGCCAGGTCGCCGAGCGGGTGCACGCCCGCCATGACCGCCTGCCCGGCGCCGTCGACCAGCGTGGCGCCCTCGCCGCGGACGGCCTCGGTGACCAGCGGGCAGCGTCCCCGCGCGCCCGGGGTGAACAGGACGGTCGGGTGGAACTGGACGAACTCGATGTCCGCCACGGTCGCCCCCGCCCGCAGCGCGAGCGCGAGGCCGTCGCCGGTGGCGATCTCCGGGTTCGACGTCACCTGGTAGAGCTGCCCGATCCCGCCGCTGGCCAGCAGCACCGCCGGCGCCCGGACGACGCCGGGCACCCCGTTCCGGTCGAGCACGGTGACGCCCGCGACCCGCCCGCCCGGCGTGCGCAGCGCGTCGACGGCGATGTGGTGCTCCAGCACCGGCACCCGGGCCTGCCCGGCCTGCGCGACCAGGGCGCGTTCGACCTCGGCGCCGGTGGCGTCGCCGCCCGCGTGGATGACGCGGAACGCGCTGTGCCCGCCCTCGCGGGTCCGGGCCAGCAGGCCGTCCCCGGCCGCGTCGAACTTCGCGCCGTCTTCACGCAGGCGCGCGACCGCGGCCGGGCCGCCGTCGAGGATCGAGCGGGCGGCGGCCTCGTCGACCAGCCCGGCGCCCGCGGTGAACGTGTCCTCCGCGTGCTTGGCGACCGAGTCGTCGAGGTCGTGCTGGTCTTCCAGGACGACGGCGACGCCGCCCTGGGCCCAGCGCGTGTTGCCGTCCTCGACCGCCGCCTTGGTGATCACCAGGACGTGCAGCCCGAGCGACTGGGCCCGCAGCGCCGCGGTCAGCCCGGCGACGCCGCTGCCGATCACGACCAGATCGGCACGAGCTTCCCAAACCGGGGTTTTCGCCCGTGGGTCATTAACCGGCGTGCTCATTCTCCGCCACCAGGCTGCCCGATCTCGATCATCCGCCGCACCGAAGCACGTGCTTTCGCAGCGGTTTCCAGGTCGACATGGACCTCGTCGAGACCGTCACGCAAGCACCGCAGCAGGGCCGCGGGCGTGATCATCTTCATGTACTGGCAGGACGCGCGGTCGTTCACCGCGCGGAAGTCGATGCCCGGCGCGGCCTTGCGGAGCTGGTGAATCATGCCGATCTCGGTGGCCACCAGCACCGTCTTGGCCTTGGTGTCGCGAGCCTCGTGGACCATGTCGCCGGTCGAGAGGATCTTGACCCGCTCCGGCGCCACCGCGCCCTCGCCGGCCAGGTAGAGCGCCGACGTCGCGCACCCGCATTCGGGGTGGATGAACAGGTCCGCGTCCGGGTTGGAAGCCGCGCGCTCGGCCAGTTCGGCACCGTTGATCCCGGCGTGGACGTGGCACTCCCCCGCCCAGATGTGGATGTTCTCCCGGCCGGTCACGCGCTTGACGTGCGCGCCGAGGAACTGGTCCGGCAGGAAGAGAACCTCCTGGTCAGCGGGGATCGAAGCGACGACGTCGACCGCGTTCGAGGACGTGCAGCAGATGTCCGTTTCGGCCTTCACCTCGGCCGTGGTGTTGACGTAGGAGACGACCACCGCGCCCGGGTGCTCGGCCTTCCAGGCGCGCAGCTCGGCGCCGGTGATGGAGTCGGCGAGCGAGCAGCCGGCCCGCGCGTCGGGGATCAGAACGGTCTTCTCCGGGGCGAGGATCTTCGCGGTCTCGGCCATGAAGTGCACGCCGCAGAAGACGATGGTGGAGGCGTCGCTGCTCGCCGCGATGCGGCTGAGCGCGAGCGAGTCGCCGGTGTGGTCGGCGATGTCCTGGATCTCCGGGACCTGGTAGTTGTGCGCGAGCAGGACCGCGTCGCGCTGCTTCGCCAGGCGCCGGACCTCCTCGGCCCAGGCCGCGTTCGCCTCGACCCCGCCGAACGGGGTGAGGCCTTCCGGAACCAACGTGCTGGTCATCTGGCCCTCCTGGACCTGTCTCCGGTTTTCGCCTTATAATCGAAAACCGTGCGAAGTCATCTTAACACCCAGGCCCCCCTGGCCCACGAGGTTTTGGGCGCGGTCCTTCAAGTGCGCTCGGACACACTGCGGGTCCTGCTGTGGCGCCGCGCGCTCGATCCGCACCTCGGCCGCTGGTCGCTGCCGGGCGGGCGGCTGCGGCCCGACGAGGACGTCGAGACGTCGGTCCGGCGCCAGCTCAAGGAGAAGGTCGACATCCGCCGGATCGAGCACGTCGAGCAGCTCGCGGTGTTCAGCGACCCGCACCGGGTCCCCGGCCCGCGCGTGGTGGCGACGGCGTTCCTCGCTCTGGTCCCCTCCGACGCCGACCCCGAGGTACCCGAGGACACGGAGTGGCACGACGTCGCGAAGCTGCCGCGCACGGCGTTCGACCACGAGGCGATCGTGCTGCGCGCCCGCGACCGGCTGCGTTCGAAGCTCTCCTACACCAACGTCGGGTTCGCGCTCGCGCCCGACGAGTTCACGATCTCCGCGCTGCGCGGGCTGTATTCGGCGGCGCTGGGCTACCGCGTCTCGGCGACCAACCTGCAGCGGGTCCTCTCGCGCCGGGGCCTGCTGGTCCCCACCGGCCACACGGCGGCGCCGGGCCGCGCGGGCGGGCGTCCGGCGGCGTTGTTCTCCTTCGCCGGCAAGGGCATGCAGATCACGGATCCGTTCGCGGTGTTCAAGCCGCCGAACCGGTGACCGTGCTGCGGTTTGGGTGCGCTGCCCTTACGGTTGACGCGTGACCGAGCCGGAATCGGATAGTGACGCGACGACGACCTTGCTGCCGTTGTTCCCGTTGCAGACGGTCCTGCTCCCGGGGACCAAGCTGCCGCTGCACATCTTCGAACCGCGGTACCGGCAGCTGACGGCGGACCTCGTCAGCGGCACGGTGCCGGGGCGCGAGTTCGGCGTGGTGGCCCTGCGGTCGTCCTTGACCCGCGAGGTCCGTGGTCTGGACCAGCTGTACGAAATCGGCTGCAGCACGGTGCTGCGCGAGGCGAAGCGCCTGCCGGACGGCCGGTTCGACGTCGTGACGCAGGCCCAGCGCCGCTTCCGCCTGACCGACCTCGACTGCGTGTCGGCGCCGTACCTGATCGCGTCGGTGGAGTGGGTCGACGACGACCCGGTGGCGCCATCGGGCGACATGGCCGAACGCCTCGCGGTCGTCGCCCGCACAGCGCACCGGCGCTACTGCGAAACGGCGTGGCGCAGCGACGACTGGAACACCCCGGACGCGGACACCGAGCTCGCCGAGCTGGCCTACCAGCTGGCCGCGGACTGCCTGCTGCCCCTGGAGGACCGCCAGCGGCTGCTGGAGGAACGCCACCCCCTGCGCCGGCTCCGCATCGCGTGCCGGCTGCTGACGCGGGAGGCGGGGTTCCTGGACACGCTGGGCGCGGTGCCGCTGCCGCCGGGAGAGCTGACCGACCTCGGCAAGCCGGCCAGCTTGAACTGACTCAGTCGCCGTTCCCGTTGCCGTTTCCGTTGCCGAACTTGTTCCAGACCTTGCCCGCCGTGCTGGAAACCGCTTCGCCGACGTCGCTGAACACCTTCGTCAGCGGGTCGGCCGACGAGTTCCACGAATCCTTGTACGACTTGGCCGCCGACTTGAGGTCGTCCTTCCAGTCGGACGTCGGTGCGTCTTCGTCGCGGCGCGGGTAGTCGCCAGCCAGGATCGCGCGGTACTCCTCCGACGCCGCCCACTTCTGCAGCTGGGCCGCGCGGACCACCGCGAACGGGTGCGACTCCGTCTCGACGAACTTCAGTTTGAGGAAGCTGTCGCGGATGTCCTCCACCGACTCGTACTCGGCCGCCTGCCGCAGGAACGACGGGATGTCGATGCGGGCCGGGTCGATCCCGCCCGCGATCTGGATCTGGGCGCGCAGCGCGGCCGTCGGGTCCTGGCCGCAGAGCAAGCCGGCGCGGTCGCACGACAGCTCGGCCTTGCGGAACCACTCGCGCAGCGCCGCGATGATCGCCCGGATGCCGAGCGCGCTCACCGGCGTCCACGACATCGACAGCTGCAGGCTGATCAGGCGCACCATGATCGTGCGGTAGACGGCGTGCCCGGACAGCACGTGCCCCATCTCGTGGCCGAGCACGAACCGCAGCGACTCGTGGCTCATCAGCTCGACGAGCCCGGTGCTGACCCGGATGAACGGCTCGTCCATGCCGACGGCCTCCGCGTTGATGCGCGGGTCCTGGTAGACGAACAAGTTCGGCACCGGCAGATCGAGCGTCTCGGCGCACTCGTGGCGCAGGCGGTCGAGCTCCGGGTACTGCTTCGGCCCGACGCGGATCGACGAGGCGAGCGCCATCAGCCGCTCGCCGCGCTCGTTGTAGAAGCCCGAGATGGCCTTGACGACCTGCGCGAACCCGGGCATGGCCCGCAGCGTGGCGAGCGCGCCGCGGTCCACCGGGTGCTCGTAGGCGCGCGGGCTGATGCCCGGGAAACGGACGGCGTGGTGCCGCGAAACCTCGATGTCTTCAGTCACTGAACCCCCTGTGATCGAGGGACCAGCTTAGGGGAGGCCTCTTCAGCCGAGACGGCGGCCGAGGTCGTCGCGGCCGTTCCAGGTGGCGAGCAGGCTGTACGCCAGCGTCACGCCGAGCGGGCCGGTGAGCAGCACCCACCACGACTCCAGGCGTGGCGCCAGTTCGATCACCGAGCCGAGCGCGGGCGCGCTGGAGATGGCGTAGTGGCTGTTCGCCCAGCCGACGCCGAGCAGCACGGCCAGTGCGCTCGCGAGGGCGACGCCGAGCACCGCGGCGAGGAACACGACCGGCCCGCGGCGCTCGCGCAGCAGCCAGACGACGACGCCGACCACGATCCCCAGCCCGAGCGTCATGAGCCCGAAGACGGCGAGGTCGTCGAAGCGGTGCCAGCTCTCGAGTTCGAGGGCGCCCTGGGTGCCGTCGGAGCCGATGATGCGCACGCGCTCCGGCGGCGCGAGGCGGGACCAGGCGAAGGCGAGCGGGAAGCTCAGCAGGCTGAGGGTGCCGAGCACGCTCACGGCGGGCAGCAGGTCGCCCTTGACGACGACCCGCGGGCGCCGTTCGCGGAACAGCACGGGCACCGACCACGGGCCGGCGACGGCCGACGGACGGTGCGCGGGCCCCGACGACTCACTCACCCGGACTCCCTCCTGCTCCTGCGACATGGTGCGACCGAGGGTAACCGGTCAGTGCGTGGTGAGTGTCAGCCGCCGGCCGTGTCGCCGTGCCTGCTGCACTTCGCCGTCCAGCCGAGCGGGCTCACCTGGACCACCAGCCGCCGCGCGCAGAACGTGCAGTAGCGCGGCGGCTCCAGCGCCGTCCGGGGGTTGTGGCACGCCGGGTGGTCCGTCCCACCCGGCGTCTCCTGTCCACAGTGGACGCAGAAGACGGGAGCGTCAGAGACTGTCACTGAGGGCCTTGATGGGCATCTTGAGCTCGTCGAGCATCTCCAGGTCCGCGCTGGCCGGGCGGCCGAGGTTGGTCAGGTAGTTGCCGACGATGATCGCGTTGATGCCGCCGAGCATGCCCTGCTCCGCACCGAGGTCGCCGAGCGTGAGCTCGCGGCCGCCGGCGAAGCGCAGCATCGTGCGCGGCATCGCGAGCCGGAACGCCGCCACCGTCCGCAGCGCGTCCTTGCCCTCGACGATTTCGTAGTGCTCGTACGGCGTGCCCGGCTGCGGGATGAGGAAGTTCATCGGCACCTCGTGCGGGCTCAGCTCGGCCAGCTGCACCGCGAACTCCGCGCGCTGCTCGACCGTCTCCCCCATGCCGATGATGCCGCCGCAGCAGACCTCCATGCCCGCCTTCGCGACCATCCGGAGGGTGTCGGCGCGCTCTTCCCACGTGTGGGTGGTGACGACCTCTGGGAAGTGCGAGCGCGCCGTCTCGAGGTTGTGGTTGTAGCGGTGCACGCCCATCTCGACGAGCTCGTCGACCTGCTCCTGCGTGAGCATGCCGAGCGAGCAGGCGATCTGGATGTCGTTGCCGTCCTCGCGGATGGCCTTCACGCCCTCGCGGACCTGCGAGAGCAGCCGCTTGTCCGGCCCGCGGACGGCGGCGACGATGCAGAACTCCGTCGCGCCGGTCTCGGCGGTCTGCCGGGCGGCCTTGACCAGGTTCGGGATGTCCAGCCACGCGGAGCGCACCGGCGTCGGGAAGCGGCCGGACTGCGAGCAGAAGTGGCAGTCCTCGGGGCAGCCGCCGGTCTTGAGGCTGATGATGCCCTCGACCTCGACCTCGGGGCCGCACCAGCGCATCCGGACGTCGTGCGCGAGGGCGAGCAGGTCGGGCAGCCGGTCGTCCGGCAGCCGCAGCACCTCCAGGACTTCGGCTTCGCCCAGGCCGACGCCGTTTTCGAGGACGTGCTCGCGCGCGTAGGCGAGGACATCGGTGTCCGGGACTGCGGTCACGGCGTCTCCTTGGTCGTGGTGGAAGCGTCCCTCATCGTGCACGAAGGCACCCCGGGACGACAGCGACGCAGGTCACTTCCCGGCGGAAGCGCAGCCCGCGAAGAGCTCGGGGTCGAATTCGCCGCCGAACCACGGCGACAGCCCGGCCCGCGCGGCGGACCGGAACTCCTCGGGCGAAGCCTGGCCGAGCCCGGCGGGCAGCGCGCCGAGCAGCGGCGCCCCGGCCGCGACGGGCAGGTCTTCGAGGTTGGACAGCGCGGCGAGGTCCGGTTCGGCGGGCCACGAGCCGATGATGACGCCGGCGACGGTCAGGCCGCGCTTGGTGGCGACCTCGGCGGTGAGCGCGGTGGCGTTGAGCGTGCCGAGCCCCGCTTCGGCGACGATGATCACGAGCGAGCCGAGCGACCAGGCGACGTCGGCGAGGCTGGACCCGGTCTTGTCGAAGCGCACGAGCAGGCCCCCGGCGCCTTCGATCAGGGTGAGATCGTGCCCGCTGTCGAGCTCGGAGGCGGCCCGCGCGATCTCCCCGGGATCAAGCCCGGAAAGGCCACTGCGCCGCGCGGCGGCTTCCGGCGACAGGGGGTCGGGGTACCGGCGCAGTTCCCGCGTGGTGACGTCATCGCCCGCGAGCCGCCGGACATCGGCGAGATCCCCGGGTTCATCGGGGCCGACCCCGGTCTGCGCGGGTTTCAGGACGGCAACGCGCTGCCCCCCGGCCACCGCCAGGGCGGCGATGGCCGCCGTGGTGATCGTCTTGCCGACCCCGGTCCCGGTCCCCGTCATCACCAGCATGGTCACGAACCATCAACTTAGTGACTGGGGGCGGGGGCTCGCACCGCGGGCACCGGATGGGAGGGGGTGGCGGCAGAAGGTCCCCTGGTCGGCGTGGGTTTTGCGCGGCCGGTGGTGGAACGCGGCCGGGGTGCGGCCGCGGGCGACGAATCTCCGACCGGGGCGCGCCGGGGCTGGTCGGCCCGGCCACCCGGCTCCCGGCTCCCGGCTCCCGGCTCCCGGCTCCCGGCTCCCGGCTCCCGGCTCCCGGCTCCCGGCTCCCGGCTCCCGGCTCCCGGCTCCCGGCTCCCGGCTCCCGGCTCCCGGC
>NZ_JAPZLD010000096.1:0-17806 GCF_030182635.1 Amycolatopsis ponsaeliensis | reverse complement strand
AGTCTCGAACCCGCCGCCTGAGAGCACCACCCGGCAACAACCGGCAGCGCTCCGCTCGCCGGGGGCTACGCCCTGCCCTGGTCACCTCGATTCACATACCAACACTGTTTCTCACTCACGACCGGTGACCAGCGCCAGGATCTCGCGCGCGACGGCGTCGTTCTGGCGGAAGCTCGACGCGTTCGTCCGGGGCCGGGTGAACGCCGCCGCCGAGCGGGCGCTCGTGTGCGGGCCCACGGCGAAGCGGTGCGGGTGCGGGCGGCCGGTGCCGTCGAGCAGGCGGGAGTCCGACACGCGCGTGTGGATCCGGCCCGACGGCAGCAACGCGCCGGTCACCGGGTCCGCCACCGTCTCCTCGGCCAGCTCGCCCGTGTCACGCAGCTGCCGGAGCAGGCCGTCCGCCGCCCGGGTCACGCTCGGGCCCGGCAGCCGCGCCTCGACCAGGGTCCGCGCCGACACCGTTCCCGGGTAGCTGGCACTGGTCGCGGCGAACTCGCCGCGGTCCGCCGTCACCTGCATGTCCGCGCCGGCGAACGAAACCACGCCGGCCTGGTGCAGGGCCAGCAGCTCCTCCAGCCGGCGCGGCGGCGGCCCGCTGGCGTAGTACGAGAAGAACCCGTGGAACCAGCCGTCCATATCGGACACTTGAGAGGACGCGTCCAGCCGTCCTTTTTGGACCAGCAGCGGCAGCTGGCCGTACACCGAGAGCAGCGCCATGAACGCGCCCAGGTCGGCGCTGAACTCCTGGTCGGCCCGGCGCGCCAGGTCGGCCTCGACGTACTCCCGCAGTTCCTTGCCGAACTCTTCCGCCGAGCCGAACTCGCGGCCCGCCAGTGGCCGGTCGAGCCGGTCGAGGTCGAGGCGGTCGGCCTCGGCGGGGACCGCCCGCTCGACGAGGTCCCGCATCCCCGGCGAATCCCAGGGCAGGTCGGCGAAGGCGTCGGCGAACACGACGAAGTCCAGGCGCACGCGGTCCGGGTGCCCGGTGAACAGCTCGCTGTAGTAGCCCCAGGCCAGCTCTTTCGCGATCAGCGGCCAGACGTCGGCGCGGAAGTCGAGCGCCTCCCCCGGCAGGCCGTCCATCGCGTAGGCGTCGAAGAACCTGGGCAGCCGCAACGGTTTCCCGCGCAGCCGGTAGCCGATCTTGGCGTGGTAGGGCACCCCGCGCCGCGAGCCGACGTGCAGCACCGGCTCGGCGCCGCTCGGGTGGTAGCGCAGGCCGCCGCCCGGGAGGTCTTCGAACCGGCCGCCGCGGCCCTCGGTCAGCAGCAGCATCAGGTCGACGAACGCCAGCCCGAACCCACGCACCAGCACGGTTTCGCCCGGCGCGATGCCGGAGTAGTCGACGTCGGCGGTGTAGCCGGCCGGGTAGTAGGCGAGCCCGTGGCGCGCGGCGAACGTGACGAGCTCGCGCTCCCGTTCGTCCGGTTCCGCGTCGAGGTGCCCGACGGTGAACACGACGGCGTCCGCCGCGACGGTCGTACCGTCGGACAGGCTGACGGTATGACCGTCGGCCCCGACGGCCCGCGCGGCGTGCTCGACGACGTCGATGCCTTCGGGGAGATCGCCGAGGATCTTGCGGTAGACCCAGGTCAGGTAGGCGCTCTGCAGCCGCCGGGTCGGGAAGTCGAAGCTGTCGAGCGCGGTCAGCTCGGCGACGACGTCGGCAGGCACTTCGGCGTCGAGCGCGCCCTCACGCACCTTTCGCGCCCACTCCAGCAGCGTCGGTCCCGGCCGCACCGGGCCCGCCATCTTCACCGAGTCGTCGGTGAACATCGTGACGTCTTCGGGCATGGAGTTCATCCGCAGCAGCGGCGACTGGTCGTAGCGCCACACGCGGCCGGGCCCCGGCGGGAACGGGTCGATCAGGTGCACCTCGAGCCGGCGGCCGCGCAGCAGTTCCGAATTCGCGCCGAGACGCTCGAGGACGCCGACCCCCCGGGGTCCGGCGCCCACGACAGCGAGGGTGAACGGCGCGCGCTCGGCCATGCAGCCGAAGCTACGCCGGGGCTCCCGACCAGGGCGTCCTTCTCATACTCCGGAATTCGGGGAATAAAACCAAACACTGCGGTGCGTGGCGCCGAATCCCCGGGGCACGTCGTCGAGAGGAGCGGATTTGTCCCCAGTCCACCCAGGCGCCCGGGCCTTCGCAGCACTGCCGCACCTGCGAAGACGTGACTGACGAGATCAGTCCGCCGCACCGCGTTCACACCGCGCAGGACGTGGTCGGCACCCTGCTCAGGGGCAACTGGGCGATCTTCGCGCACGAGTGGGCCGACCCCGACGGGATCGACCCGAAGCATTGGCGGGACGTCGTCGAGGCCGCGTCGGAGGCGGCCGGGGTCGACGTCGAGTTCGTGGTCGTCCCGCGCCGGTCCCTGACCGTCGTGTTCAACCGGGCGGCCCCGCCCACCTTCGAGCAGGTCCGCGCGTCGATCGAGGTGATCGAGCGGTACCGGGCCTGAGTTCCACCCTGCGGACTGCGTTGCCGCCCCCTCGCGCCAGGCGTAGCCCTGGGGGTAGCGACGTGAGAGAAGGTGGACGGAATGCCGGTGGAGTTCCTGGGCATCGGAGGCACGCACGACGGGTCGGAGACGCACGCCCGCTCGGGCGGGGTGTTCGACAAGGAGTACACGCTGCGCCTGGCCCGCGCGCACGAGGACTTCGGCTGGGACCGGGTGCTGTTCGCCTACGGCTCCGGCTCGCCGGACCCCGCACAGGTGGCCGCGTACGTCGCCACCAAGCTCGAGAAGCTGCAGATCCTGCTCGCGCACCGCCCGAACGTCTCGTACCCGACGTTCGCGGCGAAGACGTTCGCGACGCTCGACCAGATCTCCGACGGCCGCCTGACCGTGCACTTCATCACCGGCGGCAACGACCACGAGCAGCAGCGCGAAGGCGACTACCTCACGAAGGACGAGCGCTACGGACGCACGCGCGAAGCGATCCAGATCATCAAGAAGGCCTGGACGTCGGATGAGCCCTTCGACTTCGAGGGCGAGTACTACCGCTTCAAGGACTACGTCAGCGACGTCAAACCCGTGCAGAAGCCGCGGCCGGGCGTCTCCTTTGGCGGCTCGTCGCCCGCCGCGTACGCCGCCGGCGGCGCCGAAGCGGACATCTACTGCCTCTGGGGCGAGCCGCTGGCCCAGACCGCGGAGCAGATCGAGTCCGTCAAAGCCGCGGCGCTGGCGGCCGGCCGCACGGACGTGCCGCGGATCCAGGTCGCGTTCCGGCCGATCATCGCGCCGACCGAGGAGCTGGCCTGGGAGAAGGCCCACGCGACGGTGGGCGCGATCAAGGACCGGACCAAAGGCGGCCAGCCGCTGACCCGGCGGCACAAGCTCACCGAGCCCGAGAACACCGGCTCCCAGCGGCTGCTGTCGGTCGCGGCGCAGGGCGAACGCTTCGACCGCGCGCTGTGGACCCCGACGGCGGCCGCGACGGGCGGCGCGGGCAACTCGAACGCGCTGGTCGGCACGCCGGAGACGGTCGCGCAGGCGCTGCTGGACTACTACGACCTCGGCGTCGAGATCCTGTCGGCGCGGGGCTACGACATGCTCGGCGACACGATCGACTTCGGCCGGTACGTCATCCCGATCGTCCGGGAAGAGGTGGCCAAGCGGGACGCCGAGCGCGCGTCCGGCGTGACGCGGGCCCCCGCGGAGGACGCCCTCGCCGTCGACGGCTGATTCCCCGTTCTCCCCAGTAGCCACCTCGCGAACGCGAGGTGGCTACTTTTGCCTCTGGCCCTCCGGCCATCGGGTACGGAATGATCCATTGGTGACTCCTGGGCGACCGGCCAGACACTGCGGGCTATCGTCTGACCCGTCCAGGAAAGCTCCGTGACACCTTGGATACCGGCGAAAGAACCTAGAGATTTACCAACAGTCACGGGACACTGACTGTGGTAACTCACGTACCGTGACTACCCCATGACCGTTCGGCCCCGTTAATCACCAGCGGTCATGCGAAGAGCACGGTCTGTACAAGAGGTCGGGAGAATGCGCATGGCAGCTCCGCGGGATCGCGTCACGTTCCGCGAGGTGTTCGGGATCGCCGAGTTCCGCGCGCTGTGGTTCGGGGAACTGCTGTCGATCGCCGGTGACCAGCTCGCCAGAGTCGCCCTGTCCATCCTGGTGTTCACCGGGACCAACTCCGCCACGCTGACCGGCCTCACCTACGCGCTGACCTACGCGCCCTCGCTGCTGGGCGGCATCTTCCTGACCGGCTTCGCCGACCGCTTCCCCCGCCGCACCGTGATGGTGCTCGTCGACCTGCTGCGCGCCGCCCTGATCCTGCTCGTCGCCCTGCCGGGCGTGCCGTTCTGGCTGATGTGCGTGCTGGTCGGCGGGGTGTCCCTGGTCAACCCGCCGTTCAAGGCGTCCCAGCTCGCGCTGCTGCCGCAGGTGCTCGAAGGCGACCGGTTCGTCGTGGGGATGGGCATCCGGAGCATGACCGTGCAGAGTGCGCAGCTGCTCGGGTTCGCCGGTGGCGGCGCGCTGCTGATCGCCCTCGACCCGCACGTGGCGCTGGCCATCGACGCAGCGACGTTCGTGCTCTCGGCCCTGTTCATCCGCCTCGGCGTCCGGGCCCGGCCGGCCGCGGCGAGCGGCGAGCAGCGCAAGTCCTTCTTCGCGACGCTCGGGGGCGGCAGCCGGACGGCGTTCGCGAACTCGCCGCTGCGCACCCTGGTGCTGTTCACCTGGCTGATGGGGCTCCTGCCGGTCTACGAGGGCATCGCCGCGCCGTACGTGGCGGCGTCGGGCGGTGGCCCCACGGCGATCGGCCTGCTGCTCGCGGCCGACCCGATCGGCAGCGTCATCGCAACGTTCGCCTACACGCGCTGGGTGCCCGCCCGGCTGCGGCCGAAGCTGATCGGCCCGCTCTCGGGGCTCTGCGCGGTCCCGCTCGTGCTCTGCTTCCTCAACCCCGGGCCGACCGCGTCGATCGTGCTCTTCATCATCTCCGGCGGCCTCGGCACGGTCTGCCTGCTGCAGGCGACGGCGTCACTGACACTGGCCGTGCCCGACGCGCAGCGCGCGCAGGTGATGGGCCTGTCCAACACCGGGCTGACCACGATGATGGGCATCAGCCCGTTGATCGGGGGCGTGCTCGCGGATCAGCTGAGCCCGCACGGCACCGTCGGGATCTTCGGGATCGCCGGGATCGTGCTCACCCTGCCGCTGGCGGTGCTGTGGACCCGATCGTTATCGGGCGAACCCGGACGATGGCACGACAAAGAAGCCGCACGCGCCGAACATGCTTGACATGCCCCGCGCGTGGGCCTGACCTGCGCGACCTTGCGGTGCGCTGTGCGGTCACTGATCTTTGCCGCGCATCGCTGGCCACCTCTCGTTCCGGTGTCATAGAAAAAGTACACACCGAAAGCCCTTGTGGACAGCTGGCAAACGGTCTGAAACTGTCCGTGAGTAGATTGTCACTGATCACCTGCGCAAGGGGCTGGGGGAAAAATGGTCACATCGGGGGAACGGTCTGGACAAGCCTCGGGTCGTGGTGTTGCGGCCTGGGCGCTGTGGTCGAGGCCACGCGCTTGGGTCGCGGTCACACTCACCGCGATCGCCGTCATGCTTGCCTGGACCACGGCCGCCACGTTGTCTATTCCGGTCACGCTCGCGAACGTGGGGACGTTCGCGCTGCTCACCGGGCTCGCGGTGACCCAGACCGAAGTCAGCAGGCGCATCGAGCGCCAGCGCCGGATCCTGAGCAACGGGCCGCACGTCAACATGACGTCGGTCTGGCTGCTCCCCGCCGGGCTGCTGGTGCCGCCACAGCTGGTCGCCGTCCTGGGCACCGTGCTCTACATCTACCTCGCCTTCCGCAGCTGGTCGGGCTTCCGGCCGGGCGAGTTCCACCGCGTCGCGGCCAACGCGACGACGATGATCCTCTCCGGCTTCGCCGCCGGCCTCGTCGCGGAAGCGCTTCACGGGCACGGCATGACCGCCGTCGCGCTCGCCGCCGTCGCGTTCTTCACCGCCAACACGGCCCTGACCGGGCTCGGCCTGTACCTGGCCGCACCGGAGAAGGCGACCGTCGAGGGCTGCCTGGGGAACATGGACGACAACCTGCTGGAGCTGGCCACCCTGTGCGTCGGCGGCCTGCTCGTCATGGTCCTGACGACCGAGCCGCTGCTGTCGGTGCTGGTCATCCTGCCGCTGTACGTGCTGCAGCGGTCCGTGCTGATCAAGCGGCTGGAGGAGCTGGCGACGACCGACCAGAAGACGCAGCTGCTCAACGCCACCACTTGGCAGGACGGCGCACAGCGGGAGATCTCTCGCGCCGCGCGGGACAACGGCAGCTTCGGCGCCATGATGATCGACCTCGACCACTTCAAGCGGATCAACGACACCTACGGGCACCTCGCGGGGGACGACGTGCTCAAGGCGGTGGCCGCCGTGGTCAAGCAGGAGACCCGGGCGCACGACCTGGTCGGCCGGTTCGGCGGCGAGGAGTTCGTCGCGCTGTTGCCCTCGACGTCCAAAGCGGACGCGATCGTCACGGCGGAACGGATCCGGCAACGGGTCAGCGAGCTGATCATCAGCACGAAGACCAACGAAGGCGCCGCTGTCGCCATCGAACGGCAGACGGCGTCCATCGGCGTCGCCGCCTACCCGCTCGACGGGTCGTCGATCGAGGAAGTGATGTCGTCCGCCGACGCGGCCGTGTACGCGGCCAAGCACGGCGGGCGGAACCGGGTGGTGGGGTCGCCCGAAGTAGCGCTGACCGCGGCTTAGCTGCGCTCAGCGCAGCCGGTCGATGACGTCGCTCGCCTTCGTCTGGAGGCGGGCGACGCCGCCTACCGTGAATTCGGTCAGCAGGTCGATCAAGGCCTCCTGGTCCGGCGGCTCGCCGTCCCAGGTCGCCTGGACCAATGATTCGGTCATCGCGAAGAAGAGCGTGACGAGCGCGCGGTCCGCACGGCCGGAGTCGATGCCGTGCGCGGCCCACCGCTTGCGGCTCGCGTCGGCGTAGACGACGGCCAGTCTCTCCCTCAACCGGGTGAGAGCGGGGTCGCCCGCGCGCTCGGCCGCGCGGAGCACGCCGTAGGCCTCGGGGCTGTCGGCGACGAAGGTGACCATGTTGGCGTAGTTGGCGCGCGCCCAGGCCCGCAGGCCGGGCTGCGGGTCGGTCACCGACGGGCCCGCGATGGCGGCGAAGGCGCGCTCCTCGGTTTCGGCCACGACCTCGGCGAACAGCGTCGCGCGGTCGCCGAACCGCTCGTAGACGGACTGGCGCGAGACGCCGGCCTCGCGCGCGATCTGCTCGATCGTCGCGCCCTGCATCCCGTGCTGCGCGACGACCTTCGCCGTCGCGTTCAGCACGCGTGCGCGCTGCTCCCCGACCGGGAGCTTGCGCGGCCGTCCGCGCGGCGCCGGGCTTGACATGGTGGTCCACCTCACGTGATTCTTTTTCCGACACCTCTGTCCAAAAAGGTGTTCCCCGCGCACCAGCCCTGCTCAACGAGGAGCAAGCATGCGTATCTTCTCTCGCCGCGCCCTCTCCGCGGCGGTCGCCACGGTTTCGGTTCTGGCCCTGGTGGCGCTCGGCCCGCCGCAAGCCTCCGCCGCGTCGTTCTACGACCCCCCTTCGCCCTTGCCGGCCGGCAGCGACGGCGACGTCATCCGGCACGAGGTGTCGACGTTCTACATCGATCCGGTCAAGCTGATCAAGGCCGACGCCGGCGTCCAGCGGATCATGTACCGCAGCACCGACACCCACGGTTCGCCGATCGCGGTCACCGGGACCGTGCTGACCCCTCGGTCGGCCTGGCACGGCGCCGGGGTGCGGCCGATCGTCTCCTACGCCGTCGGCACGCAGGGCGAGGGCGACGACTGCGCGCCGTCGAAAGCGCTTGCCGCCGGCTTCGAGTACGAAGGGCCGTTCATCGCCGGGCTGCTGGCGCGGGGCTACGGCGTCGTCGTCACCGACTACGAGGGACTCGGGACACCGGGCGACCACACCTACGTCAACCGCGCTTCGGAAGGGCACGCGGTGCTCGACGCGATCCGCGCGGCGCAGCGGCTGCCGGAGGCCGGGCTCCCGGACGACGGCCCGGTCGCGATCGCGGGCTACTCCCAGGGCGGCGGCGCGTCGGCCGCGGCGGCGGAGCTGCAGCCGGGCTACGCGCCCGAACTGAAGCTGAAGGGCGCGTACGCGGGCGCGGTGCCGGCGGACCTCGGCGAGGTCGCCAAGAACCTCGACGGCCACTACGCGGTCGGCTTCCTCGGGTTCGCGCTGGTGAGCATGAACTACGCGTACCCGGAGCTGAACATCCCGGCGCTGCTCAACGCGCGCGGCAAGCAGCTGTTCGAGCAGGTCCGGACCGAGTGCACGGTGGAGGCGATCGCCGCGCACGCGTTCACGCAGTCGTCGACCCTGACGACCGACGGCCGCTCGCTCACGGCGTACCTCGGTGAAGAGCCGTACCGGACGCGCGTGGCCGAGCAGAAGATCGGGACGCTGAAGCCGACGGCGCCGGTGCTGATCGTCCACAGCGCACTCGACGACATCGTGCCCTACGCGCAGGACCGCGACCTGGGCCGGACGTGGTGCGGCAAGGGCGTGAAGGTGCGGTTCAGCACGACGCTGGTACCCACGCACGTGCTCGCCGCGGTGCGCGCGTACCCGGAGGCGTTCGCGTGGCTCGAGGCTCGCTTCGCGGGTCTGCCGGCTCTTTCCAACTGCGGCTTGTTCTGAATGCCATGAAGGGCACCCTCATGGCTCTTATGTCCATGAGGGTGCCCTTCATGACGTCTGCGTCACTTGAGGCCGGTGGCTTCCGCGGCGGCGGAGTCGGAGTCGGCGAGGAACGTGCGGCAGCGGTCGTACTCCTCGGTCTCGCCGATCTTCCCGGCGGCCTTGCCCAGCACCGCGAGGGCCCGTAGGAACCCCTGGTTCGGCCGGTGCGCCCACGGCACCGGGCCGAAGCCCTTCCAGCCGGCGCGGCGCAGCTGGTCGAGCCCCCGGTGGTAGCCGGTGCGGGCGTACGCGTAGGCGGCGACGGTCTCACCCGCGTCGAAGGCCTTCTCGGCCAGCGAAGCCCAGGCCTCGCTGTAGTCGGGGTGTTCGGCGGCGACGGCGGCCGGGTCGTTCCCGGCGTCGAGCGCGGCCTGGGCGGCGGTGTGCTCGGGCAGCAGCGTCGGCTCGGGGCCGAGCAGGTTGTGCGTCATGCCGCCCATTCTGCCCCGCGGGTCAGAAGAACAGGGCCCCCAGGACCCCGCCGCCGGCCAGCACCAGTGCGCCGATCAGGACGGCGGCCACAACTCGTTTCGGCATCATGGCGGCACACCCTGCCAACCGAGGCACACCGAAGGCAAGTCGTCCACCCTTAGGGGTGAATCCCGATTTTCGCGTCTTTCGCCACGGTCTTGGCCCGCTCGTGACCATGAGCGGCCATGATGTCCGGCATGGCCAAGGCAGTCGACGTCCCGGTGGACGTGATCCCGCGCAGCCCGATCGGCAAGACGCGGCTGTTCTTCACGCGGCACTGGCACCGCGGCGCCCCCGGGCAGCCGACGCCGGACTGGGTGCTCCGGTTCTGCTACGGGATGTGGCTGGCGGCGTTCGCGTTCAAGCTGGTCGGCTCGTCGTGGGACATGTCGTGGCACTTCATGTGGCTGCGCGACGACCTGGCTCCGCCGCACCTGATCAACACCGTCGGCACGGTGATCATCGTGGTGCTGGTGGCGATCCACAGCTACACGGGCCTCGGCTGTGATCGCCGCTCCCTGCGCTTGATGCAGATCGGCCTGCTGACGTTCCTGGTGGCGGCGCCGCTGGACGTGATCAACCACCGCGTCAACGGCCTCGACCTGACCGCGTGGAGCCCGTCCCACATGATGTTGTACCTGGGCACGGGCATCATGCAGGCGGGCGTGCTCCTGGGGTGGCTCCGGTTCTCACCGCCGGGCCGCTTCCGGACGGGCGTGCTGCTCGCGCTGTGGGCGTTCTTCCTGGAGAACACGTTCTTCCCGAACGGCCAGCAGGAATACGGGATCCTGGGATTGCGCGCATGGGAGCGCGGGGCACCGGAGGCCGAGCCGTCGCTGCTGGACTTCGCGGCCAACCAGATCGGGCACCCGGTCGACCGGACCGCGGTCATGCACTTCACGATGCCGATCCCGGAGTGGGTGTACCCGCTGTGGGGCATCGGGGTGATGGCGTTGATCTTGGTCTTGGCTCGGCGCACGTTGGGTTTCCGCTGGTCGGCTTCTGCGGTGGCTTTGGCGTACATCGCCTACCGCGGCGTGATGTGGCCGCTGCTGCTCGGCATGGGCTTCCCGGTGTCGACTATCCCGTTCTACCTGCTCTTCGTGGGGCTGGCGGTGGACCTGGCGTTCGCGATCGGCCGCGAGCACGGGCTGCTGACGGCGGGTGCGGGCGCGTTGCTGGTGACGGCGTTCGGGTACGGGGCGCTGTGGCTGCAGTCACAGTTCCGGCCGTGGATCCTGGGTGACGCGCACACGGAATCGGCGCCCCCGGTCGAATACTGGACGGCGGGAGTGGCACTGGTGGCGGTGTTCGTGCTGTGGGCGGCGGCCGGTCCGGTCACGCGCCGGCTGGCCGCCCGGCGTTCTGTTCCCGAAACGGTCTGAACACGACGAAGGGGCCGCCACAGCTGTGGCGGCCCCTTCGTCGTGAACGGGCTTACTTGACCTTCGTCCCAGCAGAGCCCAGAGCCTGGCAGGCCTCGACCACGCGCTGAGCCATCCCGGCCTCAGCGGCCTTCAAGTACGACCGCGGGTCGTAAACCTTCTTGTTGCCGACCTCGCCGTCGATCTTCAGAACCCCGTCGTAGTTCTTGAAGAAGTGGTCCACGATCGGGCGCGTGAACGCGTACTGCGTGTCCGTGTCGACGTTCATCTTCACCACGCCGTACGACACCGCCTCGCGGATCTCCTCCGGGAGAGAACCCGAGCCGCCGTGGAAGACCAGCTCGAACGGCTTCGCCCCCGCGTCCAGGCCGAGCTTCTTCGCCGCCGCCTCCTGGCCGCCCTTCAGGACGTCCGGGCGGAGCTTCACGTTGCCCGGCTTGTACACGCCGTGGACGTTGCCGAACGTCGCCGCCAGCAGGTAGCGGCCGCGGTCGCCCGCGCCCAGCGCGTCGATCGTCTTCAGGAAGTCGCCCTCGGCCGTGTACAGCTTCTCGTTGATCTCCGCCTCGACGCCGTCCTCTTCGCCGCCGACGACGCCGATCTCGACCTCGAGGATGATCTTCGCGGCCGCCGTCTTGGCGAGCAGCTCCGCGGCGATCTCGAGGTTCTCGTCGAGGTCGATCGCCGAGCCGTCCCACATGTGGGACTGGAACAGCGGGTTCTGGCCGTTCTTGACGCGCTCCGCCGAGATCTCGATCAGCGGGCGGACGAAACCGTCCAGCTTGTCCTTCGGGCAGTGGTCGGTGTGCAGCGCGACGTTGACGTCGTACTTCGCCGCCACGACCTGCGCGAACTCCGCCAGCGCGGCCGCGCCGACGACCATGTCCTTGACCTTCTGGCCCGACGCGAACTCCGCACCGCCGGTGGAGAACTGGATGATCCCGTCGCTCTCCGCCTCGGCGAACCCGCGGATGGCGGCGTTCACGGTCTCGGACGAGGTCACGTTGATGGCCGGGTAGGCGAACTCGTTCGCCTTCGCCCGGTCGAGCATCTCCGCGTAGACCTCGGGGGTCGCGATGGGCATCGGTATTCCTCCTTGGCAGGGATGGGTCCCGACCGCATCGTACGAGGTGGACCGCCGCCGCACACCGGTCCCCGGGGAGAAACTTCTCCGCACGTCGAATCGGTTCAGAAGGAGGTGTGTCCGGCCGCCGGGCGAACCGGCGGCCGGACGTAGATCACAGCAGTTCGGACGCCAGCGCGCGGTAGGCCGGCCAAGGGTCCTCGTTGAGCACCTGGACGATCACCTGGTCCGCCCCCGCCTCCAAGTGCGCCGACAGGCCGCGCGCGATCGTCGGCGCGTCGCCGTGCAGGGCCAGCGCGTCGATCAGGCGGTCGCTGCCCTCACCCTCCAGGTCGGCGTCCGTGAAACCGAGTTTGCGCAGGTTGGCGACGTAGTTCGACAGCCCGAGGTAGTACTTGACGGTGTTGCGGCCGATCGCGCGCGCCTCGGTGGCGTCGGTCGACAGGACCACCTTGTGCTCCGGGGCCAGCAGCTTGCCCGCGCCGAGGATCTCGCGGGTCTCGCGGGTGTGCTCCGGCGTCGTCAGGTACGGGTGCGCGCCCGCCGTGCGATCGCCGGACAGCTTGACCACCTTCGGGCCCAGCGCCGCCAGCGCGCGCCCGCCGACCGGGACGCCCGCCGCGTCCAGGCCGTCCAGGTACTCGACCAGCGCCGCGTACGGCTTCTTGTACTCCTTCGTCGCTTCGCGGTGGCCCGCGCCGACGCCCAGCAGGAAGCGGTCCGGGAACTTCGCCGCGATGCGCTCGTACGCCTTCGCGATCGACGCCGGTTCGTCCTGCCAGATGTTCACGATGCCGGTGGCGATGACCAGCGAGTCCGTCGCCGCGAGCAGGTCGTCCACGGGCGCGAGGTCGCCGCCGGGCGAGCCGCCCAGCCAGATCGCCCCGTAGCCGAGCTTCTCCGCCTCCGCCGCGAACTTCGCGTCGACGTTCCCGTGGTACCGCCAGATTCCGAGCTTGCCCAGTTCGATAGCCATGGAACACTCCAACGCGTGGGACGGCGATTTTCCTCCCGGGATCGGCGAACTAACGTCGAAGGCATGACCAAGCTGGGCAACACCGACCTCGACGTGTACGGCCTCAACCTCGGCGGCAACGTCTTCGGCTGGACGGCGGACGAGCCGCAGTCCTTCGCCGTGCTCGACGCCTACACCGCGGCCGGGGGCAACTTCGTGGACTCCGCCGACCTCTACGGCGGGGGCGGCGGCTCCGAGGAGATCCTCGGCAACTGGCTCGCCGCGCGCGGCAACCGGGACGACGTCGTCGTCGCGACGAAGGTCGGCATGTGGGGCGGCCGGCCGGGCCTGTCCGCGAAGAACATCCAGGCCGCGGCCGAGGACTCGCTGCGCCGCCTCAAGACCGACCACATCGACCTCTACTACGCACACCGGGACGACCCGGACACCCCGCTCGAAGAGACCCTGACGGCCTTCGACGCGCTCGTCCGCGCGGGCAAGGTCCGCCACCTGGGCGCGTCCAACTACAGCGCCGAACGCCTTGCCGAAGCACTGTCCATTTCGGACACGAACGGCCTCGCCCGGTACGCGGTGCTGCAGCCGCACTACAACCTCGTCGAGCGGGACTACGAGCGCGACCTCGCCCCGCTCGTCGAACGCGAAGGCCTCGCCACGCTGCCGTACTTCGCCCTCGCGAAGGGGTTCCTCACCGGCAAGTACCGCACGAAGGGCGCCGAAAGCGACAGCCCGCGCGCCGCCCGCGCGGAGTCCTATTTGGACGGAAACGGCGAGCGCGTGCTGGCCAAGCTCGACGAGGTCGCCCAGGCGCACGACGTCTCGGTCGCCACGGTCTCGCTCGCCTGGCTGCGGCAGCAGCCGACGGTCGCCGCGCCGATCGCCAGCGCCCGGACGACTGAGCAGCTGACCGATCTCATCGCGTCGGTGACGCTCGAGCTGACCGACGCCGAAGTAACCGCATTGAGCGAAGCCTGAACCTACTATCGGGTAGCTTACTGGCAGTAAGGTGAGGTACGGTGCCCTCCAGATAGCGACGTGCGACGTCCAGGAGGGCACCGTGGCCAACCCGTTTTCGCTGCTGAGCGGCACCAAGAAGGTCGACGGCAAGGTCGTCCTCATCACCGGCGCGGCCCGCGGCATCGGGGCCGGGCTGGCCGAACGACTCGCCGCCCGCGGCGCGAAGGTCGCCCTCGTCGGGCTCGAAGCCGAGGAGCAGCAGAAGGTCGCCGACAAGATCGGGCCGAACGCGCACGCCTGGGAAGCCGACGTCACCAGCTGGGACGCGCTCGAGGCCGCGACGGCCGGCGTCGTCGAGCACTTCGGCGGGATCGACATCGTCATCGCCAACGCCGGCATCGCGACCGCGGGCTTCGTCCGCTCGGTCGACCGCGCCGCGTTCGAGAAGGTCATCGAGGTCGACCTGCTCGGCGTCTGGCGCACGTTCCGCGTCACGCTCCCGCACGTCATCGAGCGCAAGGGCTACCTGCTGGCGATCTCGAGCCTCGCCGCGATCACGCACGCGCCGGGCATGGCGAACTACTCCGCCGCGAAGGCCGGCGTCGAAGCGTTCTCGAACAGCCTCCGCGCCGAGGTCGCCCACCTGGGCGTCAAGGTCGGCGTCGCGCACCCGACGTGGATCCGCACCGACCTCGTCGAAAGCGCCGACGCGCACCCGGTGTTCGGCAAGCTCCGCTCGTCGATGCCCGGCCTGATCGGCAAGACCTACCCGCTGGACGTCGCCCTGGACGACCTCGAAGCGGGCATCCTCAAGCGCGCCCGCACCATCCACGTCCCACGCTGGGTCGGCGGCCTCAAGCTGCTCCGCGCGTTCCTCCCGCCGATCATCGAAATCGGGTCCCGCAGCCGGGTACCTTCGGCGGACAAGGCCGCGCTGGCCGACATCGAGGCGCGCGGCGCGTTCGAGTCCGCGGTCACCGGGCACGGTGGCCGCGCGGCCACGACGAAGTCGTAGGAGCTGCGGATGTCACGTCGCGACCAGATCCGGATGACCGAGGACGAAGTGCGCGCGTACTTCGCCGAGCAGAAGGTCATCAACGTCGCCAGCGTCGGCCCGAACGGCCGCCCGCACCTCGCGCCGCTCTGGTACTTCCCGCACGAGGACGGCGTCGCGACCTGGACGTACGGCACGTCGCAGAAGGCCAAGAACCTCCGGCGACTGCCGGAGGCGACCGTGCTCATCGAAGACGGCGACAGCTACGAGAAGCTGCGCGGCATCTCGCTCGAGGCGGACGTCCAGATCATCGAGGACACCGCCGAAGTCACCCGGATGGGGATCACGCTCATGCAGCGGTACGCGGGCGCCAAGCCCGGCGACCCCGTGCCGGACGAGCTGAGCGGCTTCATCGCAGGTCAGGCCCCCAAGCGCGTCGGGCTGATCTTCCACCCGACGAAGATCGTCAGCTGGGACCACACCAAGCTCGGCGGGACGTACTAACCAGTAGGGAGTACTTCCAAGTAACTGTTACTTGAGGTAACGTCATCTCGGCAGCATCCTCGAAGCAGCGGAGGCCGACAGATGACCGAGCGGTTCAAGGTCGTGATCGTGGGCACCGGGTTCTCCGGGCTCGGCCAGGCGATCCAGCTCGAAAAGGCCGGCATCCGGGACTACGTGATCCTGGAGAAGGCCACCGAGGTGGGGGGCACCTGGCGCGACAACTCCTACCCCGGGTGCGCGTGCGACGTGCAGTCGCACATGTACTCGTTCTCGTACGAGCAGAACCCGGACTGGTCGCGGTCGTTCTCGCCGCAGCCGGAGATCTTCGAGTACCTCAAGGGCGTCGCGGACAAGTACCGGCTGCGCGAGAAGATCCGGTTCGGCGTCGAGCTCACCGGCGCCCACTGGGACGAGAAGGAGCGCCGCTGGACGGCGACGACCAAGGACGGCCGCGAGTTCGTCGCGCAGTTCCTCGTCTCCGGCGTCGGCGGCCTGCACATCCCGCAGGTCCCCGAGCTGCCCGGGATCGCGAAGTTCAAGGGCCAGACCTGGCACTCCGCGCAGTGGAACCACGAGTACGACCTGCGCGGCAAGAAGGTCGCCGTCGTCGGCACCGGCGCCAGCGCGGTCCAGTTCGTCCCGAAGATCGCTCCCGACGTCGCCGAGCTGACGCTGTTCCAGCGGACGCCGCCGTGGATCATGCCGAAGCCCGACCACGCGATGCCGTCGTGGGCGCAGACGCTGTTCAAGCGCGTGCCCGGCACCCAGCGCCTCTACCGCAACGCGCTGTACTGGCTGCTCGAAGCGCGGGCCATCGGCTTCAACGGCCACCCGGCGATCATGAAGGCCGGCGAGCTGATCGCCAAGCGCAACATCGCGAAGGGCATCAAGGACTCCGCGCTGCGCAAGAAGGTCACGCCGGACTACACCATGGGCTGCAAGCGCGTCCTGATCTCCAACGACTACTACCCGGCGCTGAGCCGGCCGAACGTCGACGTGAACACCGCCGGGATCAAGGAGGTCAAGGCGCACTCGATCGTCGACTCGGCCGGGGTCGAGCACGAGGTCGACGCGATCGTCTACGGCACCGGGTTCAAGGTGACCGACGCGCTGGAGTACCTCGACATCACCGGCGTCGACGGCCGCGACCTCGCCAAGGAGTGGGCCGCCGAGGGCATGCGGACCCACAAGGGCATCGCCGTCTCCGGCTTCCCGAACTTGTTCTTCCTGCTCGGCCCGAACACCGCGCTGGGCCACAACTCCGTGGTGTTCATGATCGAGTCGCAGTCGCGGTACGTCGTCGACGCCATCAAGCTCGCCGGCTCCCGCGACGCCGCCGCGCTCGACGTCCGGCCGGGCGTGCAGGACAAGTTCCAGCAGGACATCCAGGACAAGCTGGTCAAGGGCGTCTGGACGCAGGGCGGCTGCAAGAGCTGGTACCTCGACGCCAAGGGCGTGAACCGGACGATCTGGCCCGGCTTCACCTGGCGCTACTGGCTGGAGACGCGGAAGGTGGACCCGGCCGACTTCGAGCTTTCCGGCCGGGCGTCATGACCGCCGAGGACGAACAGCTCGTCCTGCACGCGCGGGACGTCGAGTTCGACTGGGCGAGCCTGCCGATGCACTGGATCCCGGGCGAACCGCAGGCCACGCACACCATCAACGTGCTGCACCTGGCGCTGCCCGAAGGCGAGCGCTGGTTCGTCGAGGTGTTCAAGCAGGCGGTGCCGCTGATCCGCGACGAACGGCTCAAGGCGGACGTCCTCGGCTTCATCGGCCAGGAGGCGGTGCACGCCGAGGCCCACGACGGCGCGGCGGCGCACCTGGAGGCCGCGGGCCTGCGCGTGCGGCCGTACGTCGCGCAGATGGAGTGGCTGTTCCGCAAGCTGCTCGGCGACCGCGACCTCACCGGCCAGGCGGCCGAGGAGTGGCTGGTCGAACGGCTCGGGATCGTCGCCGCGATCGAGCACTACACGGCGTTCCTCGGCCAGTGGGTGCTCGACGCGCCCCTGGAGGACGCCGGCGCCGACCCGGTGATGCTCGACCTGCTGCGCTGGCACGGCGCCGAAGAGGTCGAGCACCGGTCCGTCGCGTTCGACCTGTTCATGCACCTGGACGGGCGGTACACGCGCCGGGTGCGCAGCATGGCGGCGGTGACGCCGGTGCTGGCGTGGGTGTTCTCCCGCGGCACGCGATATCTGATGCGCAACGACCCGACCCGCCCGGGCCGCGCGACGCTGCGGGGTTACCGGCGAGCGGCGAAACGGGGCCTGCTGCCGACCGGGCGCCAGCTGGTGCGCGAGATCCGGCCGTACTTCCGGAAGGACTACCACCCGACGGAGACCGGGAGCACCGAGCAGGCGGTGGCGTACCTGGCGAGCTCACCCGCCGCGCGAGCCGCGGAGTGACGCTCGGCCGGCCCACCCGGCTCGACGGCAGCGACCGGACCGACCTCCTGATGTCCACTTTGGTCGGTGTGGTGGGCGTTTACCGCCGGATGTCGCGGTTCAGCGGGAAACGGCGGCCGCCGGTGCGCGAAGTGGACCGGAACCTGCCGCTGCTCGTCGAATCCGTCGAACCCGTGGCCGAGGACGTCGTCAGCCTGCGCCTGGTCCGTGCGCCAAGTGCCGTTAAGGCCACCTTACGGGCGTCTGACGCCCGTAAGGTGGCCTTAACGG
>NZ_JAPZLD010000095.1:0-18538 GCF_030182635.1 Amycolatopsis ponsaeliensis | reverse complement strand
CAACGACCGCCCCCGGATGACCCTCGGCTGGGACAGCCCAGCCGAACGCGTGACACAGTTACTCAACACCGCCCACCAACAGCAATGTTGCAACGACCGCTAGAAACCGCCGTCCCTGGGGGGCGTCCCCGCTCCAGTCTACCGGCGGCCCCCGACACAACCCGCCGCGAAGGGCGAGTTGTCCACAGCCCGGCGTGCCTGTGGACAGGTGCTCAGATCGCGGCCGCGACCAGCAGTCCGCCACCCACCGGCAACAGGGCCGGGACCAGGCGGTCGTCCTCCCGGAACGCCCTCGCCACCTCGCGCAGTGCCAGCGTCTCCGGGTCGCGGTGGGACGGGTCGATCACCCGCCCGCCGGCCAGCACGTTGTGGAACGCGATGATCCCGCCGCGCCGCAGCAGCGACACGCCCAGCTCGTAGCAGCCCGGGTACTCGATATGTGCTGAGTCGACGAACACCAGGTCGTAGCCGCCCGGCGTGAGCCGCTGGAGGACGTCCAGGGCGCGGCCGACGATCAGCCGCGTCCGGCCCGGTGCGTAGCCGGCCTCGCGGAACGTCAGGCGCGCTGCCCGCTGGTACTCCGGCTCGACGTCGATCGAGGTCAGGATGCCGTCGGGCGCCATGCCGCGCAGCAGGCTCAGCCCGCTCACCCCGGCGCCCGTGCCGACCTCGACGACGGCCTTCGCGCGCAGCGTCGCGGCCAGGAAGCGCAGGGTCGCGCCCGCGCCCGCGCTCAGCGAGCTGCAGCCCAGGTCATCGGCCCGTGCGCGCGCCGAAGACAGCACCTCGTCGTCGGGCAGGTACCCGTCGACGAACCCGGAGTCGGCCGGTGCGGCCGCAGGGGTGGGCGTGTTCACGCACGGAGGTTAGCGTTGGTTGTCGATAAATCCGCGCAGGCTCCCTGGTAAGCACCCCGGAAGAAGTTCTCAGCCTGCTCTCAGTCCAGTCTCACTAGAACCATAAGGAGTCCCGAGAGACTGAAATCCGAGGCCGCGGGGAACACCGTGGCGACAGCCCGCGTTGGGTGGAGCAGACAGGAGAACACAGATGGAGGTGCCTGCTCCCGCGATGCAGAACGCCGTTGCCGATAACGACGCCGACGCGGCTCAGCCCGTGTCCCTGGACGAAGCGGCCTGGACGCCGCCGTCCTGGGACGAGGTCGTCCGCGAGCACAGCGACCGGGTCTACCGGCTCGCCTACCGCCTGACCGGCAACACCCACGACGCCGAGGACCTCACCCAGGAGACCTTCATCCGGGTCTTCCGGTCTCTGGCGTCCTACAAGCCCGGCACGTTCGAGGGCTGGCTGCACCGCATCACCACCAACCTGTTCCTCGACATGGCCCGCCGCCGCTCCCGGGTGCGGATGGAAGGCCTGCCGGAGGACACCGACCGCATCGTGGGCGACGACCCGAGCCCCGAGCAGGTCTTCTCCGACACCCACCTGGACCCGGACCTGCAGGCGGCGCTCGACGAGCTGCCGCCGGAGTTCCGCGCGGCCGTGGTGCTGTGTGACGTCGAAGGGCTCTCGTACGAGGAGATCGGCGCGACGCTCGGTGTGAAGCTGGGCACCGTCCGCAGCCGGATCCACCGCGGGCGGCAGGCGCTGCGGGCGTCGCTCGAGCGTCGGCGCGCTCACGCTTCGGAGTCTGCGAAGGTGTCGGTATGACCGCACCCCGAGGCTGGGGACTCCCCGAATCGCACCTGTTGCCGGACGCCGTGGTGGCGTTCGTCGACGGGGAGCTCTCACACGGCGCCCGCGACCGCGCGGCGTCGCACATCACGCGCTGCGCGGCGTGCGCCTCCGAAGTGCGCGCCCAGCGCCAGACGGTGGACGCGATCCGCCGCGCCGGGGCGCCGTCGATGTCGGCGGGGTTCCTGGCGAGCCTGCAGTCGATCCCGGAGCACACGGACCTCCCGAGCGCGCCGGACAACCTGGCCATCACGGCCGACGGTCAGCTGGTCGCGGTCCAGCGCCCGGACCGGGTGGCGGGGCTGCGGGACTCGGGTGTCCTGGGTGGTGTCGCGCCGTTGGGATCATCGGCGCCACTGGGCCAGTCACCGAACGTCCTCGGCGGCGGCCGGCTTAAGCGCCGCGCCGCGCAGGGGGCGGGCGTGGTGGTGTCCGGGCTGGTGCTGAGCGCGCTGGCGCTGGTGGGGACGACCGCGGACAGCGGCGACGGCAGCCCGGAGAACGGGGGCGGGGTGCCACAGCAGGCGAACCTGCTGCCGGCTCAGATGGCGGTGCCGCAGCCGGTGGTGCCCGCATCGACCCCGGCGAGCACGACGCCTGTCGCGGTGCCGGCGGGGATCCGCTGAGACTTGTTTCCCGCGAAGGCCGCCATGAGGATTTCCTCGTGGCGGCCTTCGTCATGTAGGGCTGATGCAGACGGCCGGTAGCGCCCCGCCCGTCCCAGGGGGCGACCCCAAGCCCAGTCTATCGCCCACCCCCGACGGAAACGCCTGATCAGCGCCTGAGGCCCCCGTTTGTCCACATTGCCCCGCCCCTGGGGACAACCCCGTCCAAGCAACAGCCATTTCACTGACGTACCGGCAGACTCGGAGCACTGGGCTTGGGTATCGTCACGCCCAGCCACCTGATCTTCTGCACCGGGGAATGATGACCGAGCCGAACGTGAATCCCGAGCAGCCCGGCGCGCGTGATGCCGACCGGCTGGGTCCGCGGCCGCTCGCGCGGCCCGCCGTCGATCCGGCTCAGGCCGCCGTCTTCGGGCGGCCCAGTGGGGTCGATGGTGCGTTCGACCAGCTCTACTCCCCGCAGAAATCCAATGGTGTCCGGCTCGTGCCGCCCGCTCCCGAGTCGCTCGCCGAAGCCTTCCGGCGGCCGCCCGGGGCCGAAGGCGTGCTGCTCGAACGGCCTCGTGAAGCCACCGGGGACCCGAAAGAAGCCGAGCCGCCCCTGTGGAACAGCACCAGCGATCCCTGGCGTGATCCGGGTGCCGGTGCCGTTCTCGCCGGGCCCGCGATGCCCGCCGAAGACGAGGAAAAGCCCGCCAAACGGCCGCCCGGTGCCCTGCTCAGCCTGCCCGAAGTGCTCTTCGGACGGCGCGTGCAGCCGAAGGCGCTCGGCCTGCTCGGCGTCGTCGCGCTGCTCGTCGGGGCCGTCGGGGGGCTCGTCGGCTGGTGGGTTGCCGACACCGGGAACGAGCTCACCGGCTCCGCCACCATCTCCGAAGCCGAGGCCGCCAAGGAACGCCCCGCCGGCTCGGTCGCCGAGATCGCCAAGCGCGTCGCGCCCGCCGTCGTCTCGCTCGAGGTCTTCAAGCCCGGGGCCGACTCCGGTGAGCAGGGCTCCGGCGTCATGATCGACCCGCAGGGCTACATCCTCACCAACGAGCACGTCATCTCATCCGCGAGCGCCGACCCCGGCGTCAAGGTCACCGCCATCTTCATCGACGGCACCCGCACCGAGGCCAAGCTCGTCGGCTCCGACCAGAAGACCGACCTCGCCGTCGTCAAGGTCAACGTCACCAACCCGACCGTCCTGCAGATCGGCAAGTCCTCGGACCTGCAGGTCGGTGACACCGTGATGGCCATCGGCTCGCCGCTCGCGCTGCAGAACTCCGTGACCGCCGGCATCGTCAGCGCCCTCAACCGGCCGATCACCGCCGGCGGCGACAACGGCGCCCCGCCGGTCACCTACGAAGCCATCCAGACCGACGCCGCCATCAACCACGGCAACTCGGGCGGCGCGCTCGTCGACGCCACCGGCGCGCTCGTCGGGATCAACTCCTCGATCCGCTCCTCCGGCGCGGACGGCGGCAGCATCGGCATCGGCTTCGCCATCCCCAGCGACTACGCCGTCAAGATCGCGAAGGCGCTGATCAAGGACGGCAAGGTCCAGCACGCGGACATCGGCATCAACGCCTCCTCGACCGTCGCCGGCTCGTCCACCATGGGCGCGCAGGTCAAGAACGTCGCACCCGGCGGGCCGGCCGCGAACGCCGGCATCAAGGAGGGCGACGTCATCACGAAGATCGGCGGCCGCCTGGTGCGGGACTCCGCCGAGATGACGGTCGCGGTGCGCGCCCACGACGTCGGTCAGGTCGTCCCGGTTCAGCTGGTCCGGGACGGCGCCAGCTTCGTCGTCGACGTAACCCTGGCTTCCGACTGAGTTCCCGCGTTCGGCCTGCCGGAGCGCGGGCCGGGGCGGGTACCCTGGGCGAGCAGGTTCCGAGCGGAGGTAGACGGTGTTCGACAGTGTCGGATGGGGGGAAATCCTCGTCCTCATCATCGCCGGTCTCTTCATCCTCGGCCCGGAACGGCTTCCCGAAGCGGCGTCCTGGATGGCGAAGAGCGTGAAGAAGGTCCGCGACTTCGCCACCGGCGCGCGGGAACAGCTCCGCGAGGAAATGGGCCCGGAGTTCGACCAGCTCCGCAAGCCCCTCGAAGACCTGCGCGGGCTGCGCAACTTCGACCCGAAGCGGGTGGTGACGCAGCACCTGTTCGACGGCGACGCGGACCCGCTCGGCCTCAAGGGCATCACCAACGGCAGCCCGAACCTGGGCGGCGGCAACGGTTCCAACGGGACGAATGGGACCAACGGCTCGAACGGCTACCTGGCCGGCCAGGCCAAGCAGCCGGAGCCGCTCAAGCCGGGGGAGCGCCCGCCGATCGACCCGGATGCCACCTGACCTGGTCCACTGTGGACTAAATCGGCACCCGTTTGCGCACGGTTTCCGGGGATTTCCCTAGTCCCCGCGCCGGGTCCTGACCGCATGATCGTTTCACTCCTACGTTCGAGTGGGGGCGGCTGTCCGCCGCCCGCACACGAAGGGGAGAGAGATGAAACTCAGATCACTGGGCTGCGTGCTGCTCGCGGCAGGCCTGCTGGGATCCGGCCAAGTTGCGGAAGCCGCCACCGAAGCCGCCTGCACCTGGAAGCCCACCGCTCTCGGCGCGGGCACCTCGGTCAGCGCGCAAGTGACCGCGACCGATGACCACGGCAACTTCGCCGGCTGGACACTGCCGACCGACGAGTTCGGTGAGACCCGCCGCGCCGCTTCCTGGACCGGCGGGACCTACACCGACCTCGGCACGGCGGGGACCGCCGGCGCCGCCGTGACCGCCGAGAACCGCTCGGGCGCCGTCGCCGGGACCGCGAGCTACTCGCTCTTCGGGTCCGGCTTCTTCTTCCAGAAGGCCTTCAAGAGCTCCGGCGGCACCCTCGTGCAGCTGCCCTTCCCGACCTCGAGCCAGCTGCCCGCGGGCTACACGCTCTCGAGCGCCCTCGGCATCACCGACTCCGGCGACGTCGTCGGCGTCGTGCGCAAGCAGAACGGCTCGGGCACGACCCCGGTCCGCTGGCCCGCCGCCCAGCCGGGCACCGTGACGCTGCTGACCGGCCTGCCGTCGGGCATCGCCGCGGTCGACACCGACGGCTCGATCGCGCTGAACAACGGGGACATCTGGCGCGACGGGACGCTGACCCACCTGGGCACCCTGCCGGGCCTTGAAAACGCCTCGCCCGACGCCATCAAGAACGGCCGCGTCGTCGGCTACGGCGTCTACAACGGCAAGAAGGTCGGTGTCTACTGGGACCAGCAGCACGCGGCCCACGTCCTGCCGAAGTCCAGCTACAACCTGTCCAACGGCAACCCGGGCTTCACGATCAACGCGAACGGCCTGATCACCGGCCGGATCGACGAAGCGAACGGTGGCAACGACGCGGCCGGTACCGGCTACGGCGTCTGGGACCAGGGCGCCTTCGTCTCGAAGTTCGGTGACCTCAAGGCCGACCTCCCCGTGGTCATCGGGGACGACGGCACCGCGGGCGGCTTCCGCTACGACTCCGCCACGCAGCACTCGACCGCCTATGTCTGGCGCTGCTCCTAGGAAAGGTCAGCGGCCGGCCGGGGTGACGTTCAGCATCATCCCGGCCAGGCCGCGCGCCCGGACCGTCAGCTTCTTCGCCGTCTCCTTCAGCACCACCGACGCCGGCGCGTCCGGCGCGGACAGCACCAGCGGCGTCCCCGCGTCGCCCTGCTCGCGCAGGCGCGGGTCCAGCGGCACCTGGCCCAGCAGCGGCACCTCGGAGCCGATCGACTTCGTCAGCGAGTCGGCCACCGCCTGCCCGCCGCCCGAGCCGAAGATCTCCAGGCGGGAGCCGTCTTCCTGCTCCAGCCACGACATGTTCTCGATGACGCCGGCAACGCGCTGACGCGTCTGCAGCGCGATCGCGCCGGCCCGCTCGGCCACCTCGGCCGCGGCCTGCTGCGGGGTGGTGACGACCAGGATCTCCGCGTTCGGGATCAGCTGGGCCACCGAGATCGCGATGTCGCCGGTGCCCGGCGGCAGGTCCAGCAGCAGGATGTCGAGGTCGCCCCAGAAGACGTCGGCCAGGAACTGCTGCAGCGCGCGGTGCAGCATCGGCCCGCGCCACACCACCGGTGTGTTGCCCGGGGTGAACATGCCGATCGAGATGACCTTCACGCCGTGCGCCTGCGGCGGCATGATCATCGTGTCGACCTTGGTCGGCTTCTCGTGCGTGCCCAGCATGCGGGGGATCGAGTGGCCGTAGATGTCCGCGTCGACGACGCCGACCGAGAGCCCGCGCTGGGCCATCGCCGCGGCCAGGTTCACCGTGACCGACGACTTGCCGACGCCGCCCTTGCCCGAGGCCACGCAGTACACCCGCGTCATCGAGCCCGGCTGTGCGAACGGGATGACCGGCTCAGCGGCGTCCCCGCGCAGCGACTTGCGCAGCTCGGAGCGTTGTTCGTCACTCATGACGTCCAGCTCGACGCGCACGTCGGCGACGCCAGGGAGCTTCGCGACGGCTTCCTTCGTGTCGTTGGTCAGCGTCGCCTTCAGCGGGCAGCCCGCCACCGTCAGGTAGATCCCGACCGTGACGACGCCGTCTTCGCCGACGACGACGTCCTTCACCATCCCCAGGTCCGTGATGGGTTTGTGGATCTCGGGATCTTGCACGCTCTTCAGCGCGCTGCGGACGTCGTCGACGCTGGGGAGCTGCTGAGTGCTGGTCACCCCGTCGATGTTACGACCCGGTAGGAGTGCGGTTGGGCTTGGCCTTCCTGGGCTGGACGTCGAGGTCCTCCCGCAGCCGGTCCAGCTCGCTGCGCAGGTAGTCCCGCGTCGCCACCTCGCCGACCGCCAGCCGCAGCGCCGCCAGCTCCCGGGCCAGGTACTCGGTGTCGGCCTTCGTCTGCGCGGCCCGGTTCCGGTCCTCGTCCAGCGAGACGCGGTCGCGGTCGTCCTGCCGGTTCTGCGCGAGCAGGATCAACGGCGCCGCGTACGCCGCCTGCGTCGAAAAGGCCAGGTTGAGCAGGATGAACGGGTACGGGTCCCACTGCAGCGACACCGCGAACAGGTTCAGCACGATCCAGATGATCACCAGCAGCGTCTGCCAGAACAGGTACTTCCCGGTGCCGAGGAACCGGGCGACGCGCTCGGTGAGCCTGCCGAAGGTGTCCGGGTCGATGTTCAGCTTGAACCGGCTCTGGCTGCGCGGCTGGTCCAGCCGCCGTCCGGACGTCAGTTCAGGCACGGTCCGCCTCCTCCAGGTGTTCGCCGGTCTCGCCGGTGGTGTCGTGCAGGCCGGTTTCGCGCCAGTCCTCGGGCAGCAGGTGGTCGAGCACGTCGTCCACGGTGACCGCGCCGAGCAGGTGGTCCTCGGCGTCGACGACCGGGCCGCAGGTCAGGTTGTAGGCGGCGAAGTACCGCGTGACCTCGGCCAGCGTCGCGTTGGGCCGCAGCGCCGCCAAGCCGGTGTCGACGGCGCTCGCCACGAGCTCGGCCGGCGGCTCGCGCAGCAGCCGCTGGAAGTGCACGACGCCGACGAAGCGCCCGGTCGGCGTCGCGGTCGGCGGGCGGCAGACGAACACCATGCTGGCCAGCGCGGGCGGCAGCTCGGCGTTGCGGATGTGGGCCAGTGCCTCGGCGATCGTCGTGTCGGGCGTGAGCACCACCGGCTCGGGGGTCATCAGGCCGCCCGCGGTATCGGACGAGTAGGCCAGCAGCCGCTTGACCGGCGCGGACTCCTCCGGCTCCATCAGCTCCAGCAGCCGGCTCTGCTCCGCGGGGGCGAGCTCGGCGAGCAGGTCGGCGGCGTCGTCCGGGTTCATCGCCTCGAGGATGTCGGCCGCGCGCTCCTCGGCGAGGTAGGACAGCAGCTCCTTCTGGTCGTCGTCCGGCAGCTCCTCGAGGACGTCGGCGAGGCGCTCGTCGTCCATCGCGTCGGCGACCTCGTGCCGGCGCTTGAGCGGCAGGTCGCGGACGGTCGCGGCGACGTCGACCGACCGCATCGTGTCGAACAGCATGAGCAGCTGGCCCGCGCCCTGCGGCTGCTTCGCCAGGTCGGCGAGCCCCAGGCCGGAGACCTCCTCCCACCGCAGCACCTGCATGGCCGACCGGCGGCGCCCCAGCCCGGCGCGCCGCTCCCGGATGGCGAGCTTCGCCAGCACCCAGTCGCGCGTGCGGGTCGGCTCCATCGCGGCGTCGACGACGGTGATCCGCGTGTCGGACCCGGCCAGCGCCGCGTGCGCGTCGAGCAGCTGGCCGAGCACGAGGACCTCGTTGGGGCGCTGGTTGAACTGGCGCATGTTGACCGAGCCGGTGGCGAGCGTCACGGCGCTCGGTTCGATCGAGGTGACGCGCAGCATCGGCACGAAGACCCGCCGCCGCGTGGTCAGCTCGACGACCACGCCGAGGATCCGCGGCGGCTGCGCGTCGAGACGCAGGCCCGCCACCAGGTCACGGACTCGGCCGATGGACTCGCCATCCGGCCCGAACACCGGTAAACCGGACAGCTGAGCTGCGAAAACCCTGTTGACCGCGGCCATGCCGCTGACACTATCGGCTGGCCGCCCAAGCAGCGATCTCCGGCACGGTGACGAACGCGGGGTCGTCGCTGTCTTCTTCGAACTCTTCGAGGTCTTCGACCATCCAGAGCCAGTTCTGCACCGCCCGCACGAGCGTCCAGGCCCGCGCCTTCTCGGCGTCAAGCTCCAGTGAAGCGACGATCAGGGCGAACCGTTCGTCCAGTGTGGACTCGGTGAAGCGGTTCCAGAACAACGGGATGACGCCCCATTCGAGGTCGCCGGACAGTGGCTTCGGGTCGATGACCAGCCACGGCTCCCGCGTGCCGGCCAGGACGTTCTGGAAGTGCAGGTCCTCGTTCACCAGCAGCCCGCCCGCGGACGGCCCGAACTCGCGGCAGACCGCGACGGCGTCGTCGACCAGCCGCTTTTCGAACGGCTCGCCGAGCTCGGCCCAGCGGCCGGGCAGCTCGTCGGCGAGGCTTTCGGCTTCGGCGCGCACGCTCCTGGCCAGCCGCGGCGGAGCGGGGACGGCGAGGCGCTGGGCCAGCTCGCCGAGGAGCGGGATCGCCTCGCGCAGCGGGAGGTCGTCGAGGGTGCGCCCGGCGTCGAGCCGCTCGAGCAGCAGGACGCCGTCCCCGGGCGCGGACTCCAGCAGCAGCACCGCACCCCGGCCGGCCCATGTGGACAGTGCGAGCGGCTCGTCGGCGGACTCTTCGTCGCGCCAGCCGAGTTTCAGCACCACCGGCGTGCCGTCGGCGAGCCGCGCGGGCTGCACGACGCCGACGTAGCCGTGCATCGCCTCGCCCTCGAACGTCAGGCCCCACTCGCGGGCGTAGCGGGCGGCGAGGTCCGGCAGGGCGGCCAGCCACGGGACGGCCTCCGGACCGAGCACGCGGGGTGCCCGGCCGGCGAACAGCGGCGGGACGCGGAGATCGTTCACCACCCCAGTCTGGGCGGCTCGTCCAGCGCGTTTCGTCCTGGTCGGCACGGGCGTACGCTGGGTTTTCAGGGGAAATACGCAACCCCGGGAGCAGCCATGGTGGTGGAGATCCTCAGCGCGGTGGTCGTCGCGGGCGGAGCCTGGCTCGCGGCCGGTGTGCGCGTCGTGCGGCAGTACGAACGAGGGCTGGTCTTCCGGTTCGGCCGGGTGCGGGCCCGGGTCTCGGAGCCCGGCCTGACGCTGCTGGTGCCGTTCGTGGACCGGATGCAGAAGGTCAACATGCAGATCGTGACCATGCCGGTGCCCGCCCAGGACGGCATCACCCGGGACAACGTCACCGTCCGGGTCGACGCGGTCGTCTACTTCAAGGTCATCGACCCGGTCGTCGCGGCGGTCAACGTCCAGGACTACCGGGCGGCCGTCGGCCAGGTCGCGCAGACGTCACTGCGCTCGATCATCGGCAAGAGCGACCTCGACGACCTGCTCTCCAACCGCGAACGCCTCAACGAGGGCCTGGAGCTGATGATCGACAGCCCGGCGCTGGACTGGGGCATCCACATCGACCGCGTCGAGATCAAGGACGTCGCGCTGCCGGAGGCGATGAAGCGCTCGATGTCGCGGCAGGCCGAGGCGGAGCGGGAACGGCGCGCGCGCGTCATCTCCGCCGACGGTGAGCTGCAGGCGTCGTACAAGCTTTCGCAGGCCGCCGCGCAGATGGCCGACACCCCGGCGGCGCTGCAGCTGCGGCTGCTCGAGACCGTCGTGCAGGTGTCGTCGGAGAAGAACTCGACGCTGGTGCTGCCGTTCCCGGTGGAGCTGCTGCGGTTCCTCGACGCGCAGACGCCGAGGCCCACAGCGCCGGCGCCTGCTCCCGCGGCCGCGCCCGAGGTGCCCGAGCCCCAGCCGGAGCTCGAGATCACGGACGCCAAGCCGGAGGCGAACGGCCACGCGACGCCGTCGCCGCGCAGCCCCGGCGACGCGGTGCTCCCCGCCGACTAGTTCAGCTGGCCGTTCGCGCCCAGGATGATCAGGGTGGTGAAGAAGCCGACCCACAGCGCGATCACGACGTAGCCGACGATCACGGCGCCCGTGGCCAGGCCGCGGCCGCCCGCTTCGCCGCGGTTCGTCTTGCTCAGCGCGATGTGGCCCATGATCAGCCCGGCGATCGCGGTGATGCCGGAGCAGAAGCCGAGGATCGAGCAGACCAGCGCGCCGATCGCCAGCGCGTTGTCCGGCCGGCGCGCGACCGGGACGTACGGCGGCTGGACGTAGGGCGCCGGGCCGCCGTACGGCTGGCCGTAGGGCTGCGCGTACGGCTGCTGGTACTGGTACGCGTACGTCGGCTGCGGCTGCCCCGGCGCGACGTACGGCGTGCCGGGGATGTGCGCGGCGGGAGCCTCGAACGCGCCGGGCGGCAGCTGCCCGGGCGGCTCCGGGGCAGGCTGCTCCGGAGCGGGCTGGTGCGCGGCCGGGGTGTCGGCGATCGTGGTGTCCGCGACCGTCGTGTCGGCGACCGTGCTGTCACCCGCCGGCGGGTCGTAGTTCTCCGGTGTGTACGGCGCCGGCTCCGCGGTGGGCGGCGGGTCGTACGACACGGCCGGATCGGCGGCCGGACGGTCCTTGTCCCCGGACGGGTCGGTCATGGCGGGTCCCCTCGGTGCGTGCTGGAGCCCAACTTAGCCGGTCAGCGGAAGAGCTCGTGCGCGAAGCCGAACCCGAAGATCAAGACCGCCAGCAGGATGTTGAGCCCGATCCCGACGTACCCCACGATGACCGCCGCCAGCGCGACGCCCTGGCCCTCCGCCTCGCCGCGCTTGGCCTTCGCGAGGGCGATGTGCCCCATCACGATGCCCGCGATGGTCACGAGGACGCAGAGGAAGATGCCGAGGATCGAGCAGATCAGCCCGCCGATGGCGAGGCCGGGCCCTTCCGGCGGGCGCTGCATCCCGCCCGGGTACTGCGGCGGGTACTGCGGGAAACCGCCGCTCGGGTACTGCTGGCCGTACCCGGGCTGCTGGTAGCCACCCGAGGGCGGCTGCTGGCCGTACGGATTGTTCGGGTCCTGCGGATAAGTCATGGTTTCTCCCCTCCCGAAGCACTTTACGGTGCTGATCAGGGTGAGCGTGAGCGCCCTCATAGCAGGGTTGGGGCTTTCGGGTCATACTCACCGGTAACCCAGCGCCGGGAGCCGGCGTCCTACCCGGAAAGGGAGCCGTGATGGCCCGTCTCGCCCAGACCGCCGGCCTGACCGACGTGCAGTCGGAGATCCTCGCGACCGTCCGCTCGTTCGTGGACAAGGAGGTCATCCCGCACGCCCAGGAGCTCGAGCACGCCGACACCTACCCGGCGGACATCGTCGAGGGCATGAAGGAGATGGGCCTGTTCGGGATCACCATCCCGGAGGAGTACGGCGGGCTCGGCGAGTCGCTGCTGACCTACGCGCTGGTCGTCGAGGAGATCGCGCGCGGCTGGATGAGCGTGTCCGGCGTGATCAACACCCACTTCATCGTGGCTCACATGATCGCCCGCCACGGCACCGAGGCGCAGAAGCAGCACTTCCTGCCGCGGATGGCGACCGGCGAGGTGCGCGGCTCGTTCTCGATGTCGGAGCCGGACCTCGGTTCGGACGTCGCCGCCATCAAGACCAGGGCGAAGAAGACCGACGACGGCTACGTCATCGACGGCTCGAAGATGTGGCTGACCAACGGCGGCTCGTCGAACCTCATCGCGCTGCTCGTCAAGACCGACGAGGGCGCCGAGAAGCCCCACCAGAACCTGACGACGTTCCTCGTGGAGAAGCCCGAGGGCTTCGGCGAGGTGGCGCCGGGGCTGACCATCCCCGGCAAGATCGACAAGATGGGCTACAAGGGCGTCGACACGACCGAAGCGGTCTTCGACGGCTACAAGATCGGCGCCGACATGGTCCTCGGCGAGGCGCCCGGCAAGGGCTTCGCGTACATGATGGACGGTGTCGAGGTCGGCCGCGTGAACGTCGCGGCGCGGGCGTGCGGCATCGCGATCCGGGCGTTCGAGCTGGCCGTCGAGTACGCCCAGCAGCGCAAGACGTTCGGCAAGGCGATCGCCGAGCACCAGGCCGTGGCGTTCAAGCTGGCCGAGATGGCGACCAAGGTCGAGGCGGCCCACCTGATGATGGTGAACGCGGCCCGGCTCAAGGACTCGGGCGAGCGCAACGACGTCGAGGCCGGGATGGCGAAGCTGATCGCGTCGGAGTACTGCGCCGAAGTCACCCAGGACTCGTTCCGGATCCACGGCGGCTACGGGTACTCGAAGGAGTACGAGATCGAGCGGCTGATGCGCGAGGCCCCGTTCCTGCTGATCGGCGAGGGCACGAGCGAGATCCAGAAGACCATCATCAGCCGCGGCCTGCTGCGCGAGTACAAGTCCCGCTCGTGACGAAAAGGCGCCGATTGTCGATACAGCGACAATCGGCGCCCGGCCTTTCGGGGTAAGCGGCTCGCACGGTCCGGGTGTTCTTGACAAGATGGACGCCCAAGACCCACGAGTGCGCAGGTGATGATGGTGAGTAGTCCCTTCGGCGGGAACCGGCCGCCCGGCAACCTGCCACGCTTGCCGACCCCGCCGACCGGCTGGCCGATCGGGTCGTACGCGACCTACGGCGAGGCGCAGCAGGCCGTCGACTTCCTGGCGGACGGCGAGTTCGCCGTCAGCGACGTCACGATCGTCGGCGTGGACCTCATGCTCGTCGAACGCGTCATCGCGAAGCTCAGCTGGGGCCGGGTGCTCGCCACCGGCGCCTTCTCGGGGGCCTGGTTCGGCCTGTTCGCCGGGCTGATGCTCGCGCTGTTCGTCAACCAGGGCTTCGCGCTGCAGGTGCTCACCGGGATCGTGCTGGGCATCCTCTCCGGGCTGGTGTTCGCCGCCATCGGGTACAGCATGTCGCGCGGGCGGCGGGAGTTCTCCTCGGCGAGCCAGCTGGTCGCCGGCCGCTACGACGTCCTGTGCCAGCCGCGCTCGGCCGAGCGGGCCCGGGAGCTGCTGGCCAAGCTGGCGCTCAAGCCGCCGTCCGCGAACATCTGAAAGAAACCCTGGAAAATCCCGCCAATACCAGGGGAAAATCACAGTTCAGTCTGCAGTGGGCTGAATCGTTACCGATACTGCTTGCGGGGTGTGATCGCCCGGCATAAGTTGTCCGACACCAGTCAGGCGGCCGCGCCCTACCAGCGTGGCCGCCCGAGCACTAGCACGTCGGGGTGCTGGCGCGGTTCGCCTCATCGCGCTGTGGTGCCCACCGGGCACCGCGGTATCCGGCGTGCACGCGGGTGAGGAGGCCTTATGGGGAAGAGGATCGGCGCGGGCAAACGGGGGCGCTCGCCCGGCCGTACCGCGGTCCTGCTGGGGGCAGGGGCATTGGTGACCGGCATGCTGGCCGGTTGCGGATCGAGCGGCGGGCTCAAGATCAACGTCTACTACGCGCCCGAAGACAGCTTCCAGAAAGTCGTCGACAACTGCAACGCGGCGGCGAACGGCAAGTACGAAATCGTCTACAACAAGCTCCAGCGCGGCGCGGACGACCAGCGCCTGCAGATGGCCCGGCGGCTCGCCGCCGGGGACACCGCGATGGACGTCCTGGGCCTCGACGTGACCTGGGTTTCGGAGTTCGCCGAAGCCGGCTGGGTCGAGGAGTGGAAGGACCAGAACAAGGCCGCGGCGACCGAGGGCGTCCTGCAGGGACCGCTGGAAACGGCGACCTACAACGGGAAGCTCTACGCGGCCACGAAGAACACCAACGTCCAGCTGCTCTGGTACGACGACCGCATCACGCCCACGCCGCCGAAGACGTGGGACGAGATGATCCAGACGTCGAAGGACCTGAAACAACGCGGCAAGCCCTACAGCATCGTCTTCACCGGCGCCCAGTACGAAGGCCTCGTCGTCTTCTACAACACGCTCGTGGAGTCGATGGGCGGGCACATCCTGTCCGAGGACGGCAAGTCCGTCGTCCTGGACGACGGCGCGGTGAAGGCCCTCGCCCTGCTGAAGCAGATCGCTTCCTCGGGCATCACCGACCCGTCGCTGACCAACTCGAAGGAGGACGACGTCCGCCAGACGTTCCAGCGCGGTGACGCCGCGTTCGAGCTCAACTGGCCGTTCGTCTACGCCTCCTACGCCAAGGAAAAGCCGCAGGACGTCTCGCACTTCAAGTGGGCCGTCTACCCCGAGGCGCAGGCCGGCACGCCGGCCAAGACCACGATCGGTGGCTACGACCTCGGCGTCAGCTCGCTGTCGCAGCACAAGCCCGAGGCGTTCGAGGCGGCGCTGTGCCTGCGCAACGCGGAGAACCAGAAGTTCTCGGCGATCAACGACGGGGTGCCGCCGACCATCGAATCGGTGTACCACAACGACACGCCGCTCGACCCGTCGAAGCCGGCGAGCGCCGACAACCCGAACATGGCGCTCAAGTACCCGATGCGCGACTCGATCATCGACGCCATCAAGGACTCGGCCGTGCGGCCGCTGACCCCGGCGTACCAGAACATGTCGACCGTGATGTCGAAAGTCCTTTCCCCGCCGGGTGAAATCGACCCGCAGGCCACCGCGGCCAAGCTGCGCGAGCAGCTCAACGACGCGCTCCAGTCGAAGGGAGTGATCCCGTGACCGTCCAGGACTCGACCCCGGCGGACACCTCCGGGGCCACGGTCGCCAAGGAGGCGGCGTCCCACAAGAAGGGCAAAACCGCCCTTTCCGAAGGGAAGAAGGCCGAGCGGAAGCTCGGGCTCTGGCTGTGCGCGCCCGCGTTCTTCGTGATGATCGCGGTCACCGGCTACCCGATCGTCTACTCGATCTGGCTGTCGCTGCAGCGGTACGACCTGAGGTTCCCCGCCCAGCAGGAGTTCGTCGGCCTCGACAACTACGGGGCCGTGCTGAGCAACTCGTACTGGTGGACGGCGTTCGGTACCACGATGTTCCTGACCGTGGTGTCGGTGGCGATCGAGTTCGTCCTCGGCATGGCGCTGGCGCTGGTCATGCACCGGACGCTCGTCGGACGCGGCCTGGTCCGCACGGTCGCCCTGATCCCGTACGGCATCGTCACGGTCGTCGCGGCGTTCTCGTGGTACTACGCGTGGACGCCGAAGACCGGCTACCTCGCGAACTGGCTCGCCTCCGACGGCGCGCCGCTGACCGACCAGTGGCCGTCGATGTTCATCATCATCCTCGCCGAGGTGTGGAAGACCACGCCGTTCATGGCGCTGCTGCTGATGGCCGGCCTCGCGCTGGTACCGGACGACCTGCTCAAGGCCGCGTCGATGGACGGCGCGAGCGCGTGGCAGCGGTTCACGAAGGTGATGCTGCCGGTGATGAAGCCGGCGATCCTGGTGGCGCTGCTGTTCCGCACGCTCGACGCCTTCCGGATCTTCGACAACATCTACGTGCTCACCGGTGGCGCGCAGGACACCGGCTCGGTGTCCATGCAGACCTACGACAACCTGGTCAAGGGGTTGAACCTCGGGATCGGGTCGACGATGGCGGTGCTGATCTTCATCACCGTGGCGATCATCGCCTTCATCTTCATCAAGGTGTTCGGCACGGCCGCACCGGGTTCGGACGACGGGGGTAAGCGCTGATGGTGATGGGAACCGTCACGACGGGCCGCAAAGTCAGGTGGGGCCTGGTCGACATCCTCGTGCTGGTGTTCGCGCTGGTCCCGGTGCTCTGGGTCGTTTCGCTGTCGTTCAAGACCAAGGACACGCTGACCGACGGGTACTTCATCCCGCAGTCGTGGACCTGGCAGAACTACGCGGACATCTTCCAGACGTCGGAGTTCCTGCTGGCGCTGGTCAACTCGATCGGCATCGCGATCATCTCCACGGTGATCGCGGTGACGCTGGGCACCATGGCCGCCTACGCCATCGCCCGGCTGGACTTCCCCGGCAAGCAGCTGCTGGTCGGGCTCTCCCTGCTGATCGCGATGTTCCCGCAGGTGTCGCTGGTGACCCCGCTGTTCAACATCGAGCGGAACCTGGCGCTGTTCGACACGTGGCCGGGGCTGATCCTGCCCTACATCACGTTCGCGCTGCCGCTCTCGATCTACACGCTGTCGGCGTTCTTCCGGGAAATCCCGTGGGAACTGGAAAAAGCGGCGAAGATGGACGGCGCCACGCCGGCCCAGGCGTTCCGGAAGGTGATCGCGCCGCTGGCCGCGCCGGGCGTGTTCACCACCGCGATCCTGGTGTTCATCTTCTGCTGGAACGACTTCCTGTTCGCCATCTCGCTGACGTCGACCACGGCGTCGCGCACGGTGCCGGCGGCGCTGTCGTTCTTCACCGGGTCCTCGCAGTTCGAGGACCCGACCGGGCAGGTGAGCGCGGCCGCGGTCGTCATCACCATCCCGATCATTGTGTTCGTGTTGTTCTTCCAGCGTCGCATCGTGGCGGGGCTGACCTCCGGTGCGGTGAAGGGGTAGTCATGGCAGAAATCGTCCTCGACAAGGTGTCGAAGAAGTACCCCGACGGCGCGCTCGCGGTGTCCGAAGTGGACATCACCATCGCCGACGGCGAGTTCCTCGTGCTGGTCGGGCCGTCCGGCTGCGGGAAGTCGACCATGCTGAACATGGTGGCGGGCCTGGAGGACATCTCCTCCGGCGAGCTGCGCATCGACGGCAAGCGCGTCAACGAGAAGGCCCCGAAGGACCGGGACATCGCGATGGTGTTCCAGTCCTACGCGCTCTACCCGCACATGAGCGTGCGGGAGAACATGGCCTTCCCGCTGCGGCTGGCCAAGGTCGACGACAAGACGGTGCGGGCGAAGGTGGAGGAAGCGGCGACGATCCTCGACCTGACCGCGCACCTGGACCGCAAGCCGGCCAACCTCTCCGGTGGCCAGCGGCAGCGCGTCGCGATGGGCCGGGCGATCGTCCGGAACCCGAAGGCGTTCCTGATGGACGAGCCACTGTCCAACCTGGACGCCAAGCTCCGCGGCCAGATGCGGACGTCGGTGTCGAAGATCCAGAAGCAGCTCGGCACGACGACGCTGTACGTCACGCACGACCAGACCGAGGCCATGACCCTGGGCGACCGGGTCGTGGTGCTGCGCGGCGGTTTCGTGCAGCAGATCGGCTCACCGCAGTTCCTCTATGACAACCCGGCCAACCTGTTCGTCGCGGGGTTCATCGGCTCGCCGTCGATGAACTTCGTGCCGGCCACGCTGGAGAACAACGAGCTGCGCAGCCCGCTGGGCACCACGCCGCTCACCGACCGGATCCGCCAGCTGGTGGAGAAGGCGGACGCACCGCGTGAGGTGCTGGTCGGCATCCGGCCGGAGCACTTCGAGGACGCGGCGCTCGTCGAAGCCGGGCAGAAGTCCGGCGGCGGCACGTTCACCGCGCACATCGACGTGCTCGAGTCGATGGGTTCGGAGAAGTACGCGCACTTCACGCTGGAAGGCGAGTCGGCGACGTCCGCCGAGCTCGCCGAGCTGGCCGCGGACAGCGGTTCGGCCGACGTCCCGGGCTCGGAGTCCCAGATCGTGGCCCGCCTGTCGGCGGAGTCGTCCGCGACGGAGAACGCGGACCTCGAGGTCTGGTACGACGCGGACAAGATCAAGCTGTTCGACCCGTCCAACGGCAAGAACCTCACCTACGAGGACTGAGGCAGCGTGCCGTTAAGGCCACCTTACGGGCGTCAGACGCCCGTAAGGTGGCCTTAACGGGCTCTTCGTACCGATGTGTGGGTGGTTGAGCGTGGCATGAAGGCGCACGCCGTTGTCCGGCTTAGTTTCTGGCTTGTCGAAGGTCAGCAACCAAGTGATCGGGGAACGGC
>NZ_JAPZLD010000094.1:0-20396 GCF_030182635.1 Amycolatopsis ponsaeliensis | reverse complement strand
CGCCGATGGTACTGCAACCGAAGGGTTGTGGGAGAGTAGGACACCGCCGAACTTACGTTGGGGAAGGGCCTGGGCCCGGTTGAGACTTGAGTCTCCCGGCCCAGGCCCTTTTCTTATGCCCGCATCCACTCTGCTCGACCCTCCAGGCACGCGACCCGACGGTCTGGGTACGCGAGTCGACCCTCCAGGTACGCGAGCCAGCCACCTGGGTACGCGTGTCGACCCTCCAATCACGCGAGTCGGCTCCTCAATCACGTGAGTCGACCGGCCAATCACGCGAGTTCCGCCTTCAATCACGCGAGTCACGTCCCGGATCACGCGAATGACGGCCCAGATCTCCTCACCGCCGGCCCGGCCGGCGACGTGATGCCCCGCCAATCACGCGTGATGCCCCCGCAATCACGCGCGATGCCTCCCCAATCACCCGCGAAGCCTCGAACCGGCTAAAGCCGAGGCACCGGCCGGCCCCGCAGCGGGCTCGACAACACCAGCGACGTCGTCGTCTCCCCGTACCGCTGCACCTTCTCGACGAGCTCCTCCAGCTCCGCGGTGCTCCGGCACAGCACACGCAGGATCCAGCACTCGTCACCAGTCACGTGGTCCGCCGAAACGACCTGCGGCAGCGGCAACACCGCCGTCCGGAACCGGGGCGTGTCCAGGCTCCGCACCCGGGCCCGCACCATCGCTTCGATCGGCAGCCCCAGCTTCGTCGTATCGACGCGAGCCGCGTAGCCCGTGATCACTCCGCGCTCCTCGAGACGGCGCACTCGCTCCGTCACCGCCGAGCCCGACAGCGACACCCGCCTGCCCAGCTCCGAAAAGCTGAGTCGGCCGTCCGCCTGGAGGAGCTCCAGCAAGTGCCAGTCGACGTCGTCGAGGTCCACCGTGATTCTCCAAGGTGCGCAGGGCCAGAACCGGGAAATCCCCGGCAGGCAAGGGCTTCCACCCCGATTCTGCCCTGTGTCCGGACGTCCGTGACCAGCAGGATTCAAGGCATGACGACCGCACGCACGCTCACCGTCCCCGCGCCGGCTCCCGAAGCCGCGATGAACTACTTCGGCGCCGAACTCGCCTTCGAGGTCGATCCCGACGATCTCGTCCGGGACCTCGAAGCCGGCCAAACCGACGGCTACGTGATCGTCGAGACGCGAGCCGAAGAGGCCTACGCCCAAGCTCGCATCCCCGGCGCCATCAACCTCCCCTACCGGGACATGACGCCCGAGAGCACCGCTCACCTCGACAACCAGCTCGTCTACGTCTGCTACTGCGAGAGCATCAACTGCAACGCCGCCACGAAGGGCGCCCTCAAGCTCGCCGAACTCGGGTTCAAGGTGAAACGGCTCTCCGGTGGCATCACCGCCTGGATCGCCGCCGGCTACCCCGTCGAGGGCGCCGGGCAAACAGCCGGGATCCGCTGCGCCTGCTGAGGCACCTACCCTGAAAAGCGTGACACGACTGCTCATCATCCAGCCGGACGCCTCGGACCCGCTCGGCCCCCTCGGCGACTGGCTCACCGACGCCGGCGCGGAGCTCGACGTCCGGCTGCCGCCGAAGGACGACCTGCCCGCCGATCCCGACGGCTACCGGGGTGTCGTCTGCCTCGGCGGCGGCATGGCCGCAGAGGACGACGCGAAACACCCGTGGCTCGCCGACGTCCGGCGCCTGCTGGCGAAATCGGCGGTGAAGCGGATCCCGACCCTGGGCATCTGCCTCGGCGCCCAGCTGCTGGCCGTCGCGACCGGCGGCCGCGTCGAGGTCGGGCCGGACGGACCCGAGGTCGGTCCGCACCTCGTCGCCAAGAAAGACGCCGCGTGGACCGACCCGCTCTTCGCCGAGCTGCCGCTCATGCAGGACGTCCTGCAGTTCCACAACGACGCGATCACCCGGCTCCCGCCCGGCGCGGAACTGCTCGCTTCCGCGCCGCTGTACCAAAACCAGGCCTTCCGGTTCAACCGTTGTGTCTACGGTGTCCAGTTCCACATCGAGACGACGCCCGCCGTCGTCGAGAGCTGGGCCGCCGACGAGCCCGAGATGGCGGAATTCGCCCGTCCGGGCTCACTCGACCACGACGCGCTGATCACCGTGCACGCCGACATCGAGGAAACCTGGCGTCCGTTCGCGCAGCGGTTCGTCCGGTTGGCCGCCGGTGAGCTCGAGTTCGCCGCCGACAGTCAACGCACGTTACCGCTGGCTTAACGCCTGAGATCACAATCAGCAACAGCCTGTTAACGCCAGGCGTCACCCGTCAGGTACCTTGCGGAAGGAGTCCCCACAAGGGTTCGGAGGTCGGGGTGGAGCCCTCGTTGCTGGTCGTGCTCGTCGTCGTCACGGCCTTGGTTTTCGATTTCACGAACGGGTTCCACGACACCGCGAACTCGATGGCGACGTCGATCGCGACCGGGGCGCTCCGGCCCCGCGTGGCCGTCGCGATCTCGGCGGTCCTGAACCTCGTCGGCGCGTTCCTGTCGGTGGAGGTCGCGAAGACGATCTCCAGCGGTCTGGTGGACGACACGAAGATCGGCCCGTCGATCGTGTTCGGCGGGCTGATCGGCGCAATCGTCTGGAACCTCGTGACGTGGTTCGTCGGCCTGCCGTCGAGCTCGTCGCACGCCCTGTTCGGCGGCCTGATCGGCGCCACCTGGGTTTCAGCGGGCACCGACTCGGTCCACTTCGGAAAGATCGTCGAGAAGGTGCTGATCCCGGCCGCGGCGAGCCCGGTGATCGCCGGTGTCGTCGCGATGCTCGCGACGTACTTCGTCTACCGCTTCCTTGTCCGCGGCCGCCCGGCCACGCGCGGGTTCAAGGTCGGCCAGGTCGTCTCGGCGTCGCTCGTCTCCCTCGCCCACGGCACCAACGACGCGCAGAAGACGATGGGCGTCATCACGCTCACCCTCGTCACCGCCGGCAGCCTGCCCGCGGGCGCGTCGCCACCCGTCTGGGTGATCATCAGCGCCGCCTGCGCCCTCGCGCTCGGCACCTACCTCGGCGGCTGGCGCATCACCCACACCCTCGGCAAGGGCCTCACGGACATCGAAGGCCCGCAGGGCTTCGCCGCCCAGACGAGCTCGGCGCTGGTCATCCTCATCTCGTCGCGGCTCGGCTTCCCGCTGTCGACGACGCACGTGTGCTCCGGCGGGATCGTCGGCTCCGGCGTCGGCCGCCGGGAGGCGCCGGTGCGCTGGCGGATGGCGGGCCGGATGGTCATCGCGTGGCTGTTCACGCTGCCCGCCGCCGCGATCGTCGGTGCCGTGTCCGGCAAGATCGCCTCGCTCGGCACCGCGGGCACCATCGCCGTCGGTGTCGTCGGAATCGGCGTGGGGGCCGGGATCTGGCTGCTTTCCCGCCGCCACCCCGTCACCGCGCACAGCTTCCAGGTCCCCGAGCCGACGCCCGCCGGGACGGAACCGGGCCGGCTGGCCGCCTGAACCCGGGCGCCCGGGATACGGTGGTCCGTGATGGCAGACCGCGCGCGATCGACCGCTTCGGCGGCGAGGTACGGCTTCACCGATGCCCGTGCCGAGGGTCAGTTGCGCGCGGCCGGCTGGTGGGACGACGCGGGCCCGGTCGCGGCCGCCGCCGACATCCTCGCGGCGCTGTCCCGGACCGCGGACCCCGATCTCGCGCTGCGCGGGATCGACTGGATCCGCGAGGCCGACGACGATGAGTGGGCCCGGCTCGAAGAACAGCTGCGCGCCAACCGCACGTTCCGCGGCCGCTTCCTGAGCGTGCTCGGGACGTCGAGCGCGCTCGCCGACTTCCTGGCCGCGAACCCGCAGCAGTGGCAGTCGCTCGTCGGCGACAAGTGCACGGACTCCGCGTGCTACCGCGAAAACCTGCGTGCGTCGCTCGTGCGCGAAGACGGTTCGACCATCACCGGCCTCGAAGCCGAGCACGCGCTCAAAATCGCCTACCGCGGCCAGCTGCTCGGCATCGCCGCCGCCGACTTGGGCCACCTCGTCGAAGCCGGGCTGGAGCACCCGCGCTACGCCGAGGTCGCGGCCCAGCTGACCGAGCTGGCCGAGGCCGCGCTCGCCGCCGGGCTCGTCGTCGCCGAAGCCGAGGTCGGCGCGCCCGCCGAGGGCAACCTGGCGATCATCGCGATGGGCAAGTGCGGCGGCCGGGAACTCAACTACGTCAGCGACGTCGACGTCATCTTCGTCGGCGCCGACGACCTCGGCGTCGCGACGCGGCTGGCCAGCACGACGATGCGGGTCGTCGGGAAGGCGTGCTTCGAGGTCGACGCCGCGCTGCGCCCCGAAGGCAAGGCCGGCGCGCTCGTCCGCACGCTGGAAAGTCACCAGGGCTACTACCAGAAGTGGGCCAAGACCTGGGAGTTCCAGGCGCTGCTCAAGGCGCGCCCGGTGGCGGGGGACGCCGAGCTCGGCCGGCAGTACGCCGAGATGGTCGCGCCGCTGGTGTGGTCCGCGGCCGACCGCGACAACTTCGTCGGCGAGGTGCAGCAGATGCGCCGTCGCGTCGAGGGGCACGTGCCGTCCGAGCACGCCGAACGCGAGCTCAAGCTGGGCCGCGGCGGGCTGCGGGACGTCGAGTTCGCCGTGCAGCTGCTGCAGCTCGTGCACGGCCGCGTCGACGCCGACCTGCGCTCGCCGTCCACGATGGACGCACTCGCCGCGCTCGGCGAAGGCGGCTACGTCGGCCGTCAGGACGCCGCCGAGCTGGGCGCGTCCTACGAGTTCCTGCGGATGATCGAGCACCGCTTGCAGCTGCGGCGGCTGCGCCGGACGCACCTGTTCCCCGCGACGTCGGACACCGCCGAGCTGCGGATCCTGGCGCGGGCCAGCGGGATCAAGGCGAGCGGCGGCAAGAGCCAGGGCGACGCGCTGCTGGCCGAGTTCCGCAAGCACGGCAAGGGCATCCGGCGCCTGCACGAAAAGATCTTCTACCGGCCGCTGCTGCAGTCCGTCGCGAACGTGCCGACCGAGGCGCTGCGCCTGACCACCAAACAGGCCGCGAGCCGGCTGGCCGCGCTCGGCTACACCGCTCCCGACGGCGCGCTCCAGCACATCAAGGCCCTCACCTCCGGCGTCTCGCGGCGCGCCGCGATCCAGCAGGCGCTGCTGCCGGTGCTGCTCGACCTCCTGGCCGACACGCCCGACCCCGACGGCGGGCTGCTGTCGTACCGGAAGGTGTCCGAGGCGCTCGAAGACACCCCGTGGTACCTGCGGGTCCTGCGCGACGAGGGCACGGTCGTGGAGAACCTGGCGGCGCTGCTCGGCACGTCCCGGCTGGTGCCGGACCTGCTCGTGCGCGCGCCGGAGGTGCTGCGGCTGCTCGGCGACCCGGCCCGGCTGCTGGGCCGGACGCCCGCCGAGGTGGCGACGTCGCTGCGGGCCGCCGTCCGGCGTCAGCCCGGGTTGAACGCCGCCGTCGCGGCCGCGCGTTCGCTGCGGCGGCACGAGATATTGCGCGTGGCGTGCGCGGACCTGCTCGGTTTGCTCGACGTGCAGGCGGTGTGCGAGGCGCTGTCCAGCGTGTGGGTGGCGGTGTTGCAGGGCGCGCTGGCGGCGGCGTTCCGGCAGCGGCAGGCGGAGCTGGGTCGCACGCCGGCGCGCATCGCCGTGATCGGGATGGGCCGGCTCGGCGGCGCCGAACTCGGCTACGGCTCCGACGCCGACGTCCTCTTCGTGTGCGAGCCGTCCGAAGGGGTTTCGGACGCCGACGCGGTGAAGTTCGCTTCGTCGGTCGCGGAGACCGTCCGGAAGATGCTGGGCGCGCCGAGCTCGGACCCGGCGCTGGTGGTCGACGCCGACCTGCGGCCGGAGGGGCGGAGCGGGCCGCTAGTGCGGACGCTGGAGTCGTACCGCACGTACTACGCGCGCTGGGGCGAGGTGTGGGAGGCGCAAGCGCTGCTGCGCGCCCGGTTCATCGCGGGCGACGACGACCTCGGCGAGCGCTTCATCGCGATGATCGACCCGATCCGCTACCCCGAAGGCGGCCTGGACGCGACGAAAGCGCGCGAGATCCGTCGCATCAAGGCACGCGTGGAGACCGAGCGGATGCCCCGCGGCGCCGACCCGACCCGCCACACGAAACTCGGCCGCGGCGGCCTCGCCGACGTCGAGTGGACGGTCCAGCTCCTGCAGCTCCAGCATGCTTGCACGGTGCCGGGGCTGCGGACGACGTCGACGCTGGACGCGCTGGCCCGCTTGCCGGAGGCGGGGCTGGCCGCGCAGTCCGAAGCGGACTCGTTGCGTGAGGCGTGGCTGCTGGCCACGAGGGTGCGCAACGCGGGGATGCTGGTGCGCGGCAAGGCGGTCGACGAGGTCCCGGGATCGGGCCGCGACCTGGCGGCGGTGGCCCGGGTACTGGGCCAGTCGGCGGCCGACGACCCGGGCGAGTTCCTGGACACGTACCGCCGCATCACCCGGCGGGCGCACACCGTGGTGGAGCACCTGTTCTACGAGGCCTGACCTGTCCGGCACCGGTCAATGGCCGCTGGTGACCCTGTCCGAAGGCCGCAAGATCAACTCATACTCGGTCACGCGGCGCCGTCCGGCACCGCGTGACCAGGGGAGAAACTGATGAAACGGCTTGGCCTGCTCGGCATTTCCGCGCTCTTCGGCGCGTCCTTGTTCGCACTCGGCACGGGTACTGCCTCCGCCGACGCGTACGACTGCAGCGTGACCCACCCCGAGCGGAAGAGCGCGGCCGCGGTCTGCACCAACGGCACGGGGGAGTACCGGGCGTACACCCGGTGTGATGCACGGCTGTCCGTGGACTACGACCGCTACGGCCCATGGGTCCGGGTGGGGAAGACGAGCACCGCGGTCTGCAACGTCTGGAGCGGCGACCGCGCGTTCAACTCCACGGTCCAGGTGCACTGACCGGGTCGCTTACAGTGGGGCTCGTGACTGAACGCGAGCCGTTCCGGACCAGGATCAAGGTCCGGCACTACGAGCTGGACACCCTGGGCCACCTCAACCACGCCGTCTACCACTCGTACGGTGAGGTTTCGAGACTGGAGCTGCTCGAGAAAGCGGGCGTGCTCAAGGGACTCCCGGGCGTGGCTTCGGTGCTGCTGGAGACACACGTGGTGTTCCGCCGCGAGCTGCGCGCGGGCGACGAGGTCGACGTGACGTGCGACGTCAAGTTCGGCAGCGGCAAGACGTTCTCGATGGATTCGAACATCTACAAGGCCGACGGAACCCTGGCCGCGGAGATCACCTGCACGCTGGGGTTGATGGACCTGGAGATCCGCAAGCTGGTGGCGGACCCGCGCGGCAGGTTCGAAGCCGCGGGCGCGGACTTGAAGCTGCTGTCGACCTCGGAATGAGAAACGCCGGCGGCGAGGGCTTTTTGCTGGTCGAGAGGCGTGAGGCGACGAGCACATAAAGAACGGGACGGCGGTCGGGGCTTTCCCCTCGACCGCCGTCCCGTGTCTGGTGGGCTGTCACCTGCTGACCTTCACGGCCCGGTGACGGCCTGGCGGGGACTCGGACCAGTGAAACCCCTGGTCAAAGCCCCGCGCCGATCACACGTCGTAGTACAGGGCGAACTCGTACGGGTGCGGGCGCAGCCGCAGCGGGTCGATCTCGTTCTCGCGCTTGTACGAGATCCACGTCTCGATCACGTCCGGCGTGAACACGCCGCCCTCGAGCAGGTAGTCGTGGTCGGCTTCCAGCGTGTCGAGGACCGTGCCCAGGTCGCCCGGGACCGTCTGGACGTTCTTGGCCTCCTCCGGCGGAAGCTCGTAGAGGTCCTTGTCGATGGGGTCCGGCGGCTCGATCTTGTTCTTGATGCCGTCGAGGCCGGCCATCATCATCGCCGCGAACGCCAGGTACGGGTTGCCCGAGGAGTCCGGGCAGCGGAACTCGGCGCGCTTCGCCTTCGGGTTGTTGCCCGTGATCGGGATGCGGACGCAGGCGGAGCGGTTGCGCTGCGAGTAGACCAGCGAGACCGGCGCCTCGAAGCCCGGGACCAGGCGGTGGTAGGAGTTCACCGTCGGGTTCGTGAAGGCGAGCAGGCTCGGGGCGTGCTTGAGCAGGCCGCCGATGTAGTGGCGCGCCGTGTCGGACAGGCCCGCGTAGCCGGACTCGTCGTGGAACAGCGGCGTGCCGTCCTTCCACAGCGACTGGTGGCAGTGCATGCCCGAGCCGTTGTCGCCCGCCAGGGGCTTCGGCATGAAGGTCGCCGTCTTGCCCGCCGCGAACACCGTGTTCTTGACGATGTACTTGAACATCATCAAGTCGTCGGCCGCGTGCAGCAGCGTGTTGAACTTGTAGTTGATCTCGGTCTGGCCCGCGGTGCCCACCTCGTGGTGCGCGCGCTCGATCTCGAAACCGGAGTTCGTCAGGTTGCGGACGATGTCGTCGCGCAGGTCGGCGAAGTGGTCGACCGGCGGGACCGGGAAGTAGCCGCCCTTGAACTTCGTCTTGTAACCCTGGTTGCCACCGACCTCGTCGGCGCCGGTGTTCCACCAGCCCTCGACGGAGTCGATCTCGTGGAACGAGGCGTGCTCGGCGGAGTCGAAGCGGACCGAGTCGAAGATGTAGAACTCGGCTTCGGGGCCGAAGTACACGCTGTCGGCGACGCCGTACTCGGCGATGTACTGCTCGGCCTTGCGCGCGATGTTGCGCGGGTCGCGGCTGTAGGCCTCACGCGTGAAGGGGTCGTGCACGAAGAAGTTGATCGACAGCGTCTTCGCCTTGCGGAACGGGTCGATCGACGCCGTGTCCAGGTCCGGCAGCAGCAGCATGTCGGACTCGTGGATCGACTGGAAACCGCGCACCGAGGAGCCGTCGAACGCGAGTCCTTCGCCGATGGCGTCGGTGTCGAACGCCTTCGCGGGGACCGTGAAGTGCTGCATCACGCCGGGCAGGTCGCAGAACCTGACGTCGACGACCTCGACGTTCTCGTCCGCGATGAGGCGCTGGATATCGTCTGGAGTAGTGGGCACCCTCGGTGACTCCTTCTCGTTCGAGCTCGTACGGCAGTGCTCTCTTCGGCTCACGCTAAAAGCGCGGTGTTGCCCGACCGTCACCCGTATGTTTCGCCGGTGTTAACGGATGGGTGGATACCGGGTATCGGACCAGGTGAAACGTACTCCTCGCCACCGGCATACCCTGGATGGGTGGCGAGATGGACCGGTGAATGGCTGCCCGGCACCGGCGAGGGCCGGCAGGACGCTGATCAGCACGAGTCGCGCTGGCCGGGCGAGAAGCTCGGTTTGCCCGAATCCGGCGTGGGCTCGGCGGCGAGCGGGGGCGCGCGGCTGCTGGGGCTGGTCGTCGACCTCGTCATCGCGGCCCTGGTCACGGCCATCTTCCTGCACCCCAGCCTGCAGGACCCGGTCGCGATGCAGAACTTCAACCTCTGGTCCGGCGGCGTGTGGGCGATCATCTCCGTCGTGTCCGCCGGCTTCTTCGGGTTCACGCCCGGGATGGCCGTCGCCGGCGTCCGGGTCGCCCGGCTCGACGGCGCCGCGCTGGTCGGCCCGCCGCGTGCGCTGGTCCGGGCGGTGCTGACGTTCGTGATCATCCCGGCGGCGGTCCGCAACGCCGACGGCCGCAGCTGGCTCGACCGGCTGACCGGCACCGTCGTCATCCGGATGCGCTGACCCGCACCCACGAGAAAGGCCCCGTCCGGTGTGGACGGGGCCTTCGTCGTGAGTGCGGTCAGCGACGGCGGATCGTGCGCTGCACGTTGCGCATCTTCGCGCCGGCCGGCATCGGGCCCTTCGGCATCGCCGCGCCGCGGTTGCCGAGTGCCGCCAGCTTCGCCTCCAGTGCGTCGACCTGGGCCGGCTTGAGGTTGCGCGGCAGCTTCATCAGGAAGCCCTGGAGCTTCTTCAGCGGGATCTGGCCCTCTTCGTGGCCGATCGTCACGTCGTAGATCGGCGTCTCGCCGACCAGGCGGGAGACACGCTTCTTCTCCTGCGCGAGGAGCGTCTTGACGCGGTGCTGCGCGCCCTCGGCGACGAGCACCACGCCCGGGCCGCCCAGCACGCGGTGCACGGCGTCGAGCTGCGTCGTCGCCGCGACGGTCGGCGTCACCTTCCACTTGCCGCGGAGGTTCTCCAGCGCCCACGCCGCGGCACCGGGCTGGCCGTCGGCCTTCGAGTAGACCGTCTTCTGGACGCGCCGGCCGAAGATGATCATGGCGACCAGGGCGCCGAGCACCAGGCCCAAGGGCAGCAGCACCCACTGCGCGTCGAAGAAGAACCCGACCCCGAACAGGATGCCGGCGACCACGACGATCGACCCGACCATCCACGGGATGAGCCACGGGTCTTCCTTGCGCTGCATCTTGAAGGCCTCGAAGAGCTGGCCACGGCGGGCCTTGCTCGCCGCGCGCTTCTCCTTCTTGGCCTGCTTGGCCGCTTCCTTGTCCTGCTGTCCCGCCATATGACCAGGATACGGCCGCGTGCCCCTGCCCCGATTCCCCGTCCCCCTCTGCGAGGATGCCGGACGTGACCGGCGTACTTTCACCCAAGAGCCTGAACCGTTTGCTCGATGGTCTCGACCCCGAGCAGCGCGCCGCCGCCAGTGCCCCGAGGGGGCCGGTCTGCGTGCTCGCCGGGGCCGGCACGGGCAAGACCCGCACGATCACCCACCGGATCGCCCACCTCATCCGATCCGGGCACGTTTCCGCTGGTCAGGTGCTCGCCGTCACGTTCACGACGCGGGCCGCGGGGGAGATGCGGACGCGGCTGCGCGGCCTCGGTGTCGAAGCCGCGCAGGCCCTGACGTTCCACGCCGCCGCCCGCCGTCAGCTGCGCTACTTCTGGCCGCGCGTGGTCGGTGACCGGCCGTGGGACCTGCTGGAGAACAAGTTCCGCTACGTCGGGCAGGCCGCGACCCGGGCCAAGCTCGGGACCGAGACCGAGGTCCTGCGCGACCTGGCGAGCGAGATCGAGTGGGCGAAGGCGTCGCTGATCAGCCCGGACGACTACCCGGCCGTCACCGCGCGCATCCAGCGCGACATCCCGGCGCCGGCCGCGCAGATCGCCCAGGTCTACCGCACGTACGAAGAACTGAAGAACGCCGCGCAGGTGCTCGACTTCGACGACCTCCTGCTGCACACGACGGCGGTGCTCGAGGAACACGGCGTCGTCGCCGAGGAGTTCCGTGACCGCTACCGCTGCTTCGTCGTCGACGAATACCAGGACGTCACGCCGCTGCAGCAGCGCCTGCTCGACGCGTGGCTCGGCGGCCGCGACGACCTGACCGTCGTCGGCGACGCCAACCAGACCATCTACTCCTTCGGCGGCGCGTCGCCGAAGTCGCTGCTGGAGTTCACGCGGCGCTACCCGGACGCGACCGTCGTCCGGCTCGAGCGCGACTACCGGTCGACGCCCGAGGTCGTCTCGCTGGCGAACCGGGTCATCGGCGCGGCGCGCGGGCGGCCGGCGGGTTCGCGGCTGAAGCTGATCGGCCAGCGCGCGCCGGGCCCGGAGCCGCGCTTCGCCGAGTTCGACGACGAGGCGGTCGAGGCCGAGGCCGTCGCCCGGCGGGTGCGCGAGCTGCTGGACGGCGGCGTCGCGGCGAGCGAGATCGCGGTGCTCTACCGGGTGAACGCGCAGTCGGAGGCGTACGAGTCGGCGCTGACCGAGGCTGGCATCCCGTACCTGGTCCGCGGCGGCGAGCGGTTCTTCAACCGGACGGAGGTCCGGCAGGCCATGTCGGCGCTGCGGGCCGCGAGCGGCGACGGCAGCTCCGACCTGGTCACGACGGTGCGGTCGGTGCTCGCCCGCGTCGGCCTCACCGAGTCGCCGCCCGCCGGTGGTGCCGCGAAGGAACGCTGGGACGCGCTCCTGGCGATCGTCGAGCTGGCCGAGGAGCTGGCCTCGACGGTCGAGGACGCGGACCTGCCGCGCTTCAACACCGAGCTCGACCAGCGCGCCGCGGCGCAGCACCCGCCGACGGTCGAGGGCGTGACGCTGGCGTCGCTGCACGCGGCGAAGGGCCTGGAGTGGGACGCGGTGTTCCTCGTCGGCCTCGCCGAGGGCACGATGCCGATCCTGCACGCCGGCGACGACGAAGCGGCGATCGAAGAGGAGCGGCGGCTGTTCTACGTCGGCGTGACGCGGGCCCGCGAGCACCTGTGGCTGTCGTGGGCGCTGGCCCGCACACCGGGAGCGCGTCGCAACCGCCGACGCAGCCGGTTCCTGTACGGCCTGATCCCGGAGGACCACCCGGCCGCCCGCGTGGCGCGCACCCAGCAGAAGCCGTCGGCGCCGATCAAGACGCGCTGCCGCGTCTGCGGCGGACCGCTGCTGGAGACCCTCGAGGTCAAGCTGGGCCGCTGCGGGAGGTGCCCGTCGACGGTGGACGAGGGGCTGCTGGAGCGCCTGAAGTCCTGGCGCGGCGACCGGGCCAGGGAGCTGAAGGTGCCGGCGTTCGTGGTGTTCACCGACGCGACGCTGATGGCCATCGCCGAGCAGCGCCCGGTGGACGAGGCGGCGCTGGTGTCGATCTCGGGGATCGGCGCGACCAAGCTCGAGCGGTTCGGCACGGAGATCCTCGGCGTCGTCCGGGCTTCGGCGGAGTAGCAGCGCGGCACGTCGTCCGAGATGAGCGCGATCGCCGCCGTCGTCGTGGTCCGGCCGCTCGGCCGCCTTCGGGGTGACTCGGTCTGGGTCTCGTCCGGGGCGGTGCGGCCCGGGCCTGGCGGCTGGCCTTTCGATGTGGTCCGGACCGGTGCGGCGGCGCCCGTGTCACTCGTGTGGCGGTGTCGCGGCGATGAGGTGTCGGCCGCGTCCGGGCCATGATCGACGCGGCGAACCCGCTGCTCAGGGGCGATCTTCGTAACTTCGAGGATTTTCCTGTTAATTAAGTTGCCCCGGTGTGGTGGGGGGCAATAACCTGCCAGTACCGAGCCCGAAGGGCTCGGCTGGGGATCCACCTGACAGCGCCGCTCGGCGGCAGTGTGTGCAGAGTACAGAAGGAGGTGCCGGTGAAATGATCAACACCATGACGCTCACGAATCCGGGCACCCGTCTGTCCTGCGCCGCGGAAGCCGCGGCTGCTCAGCGCCCGGGCACCGGTATGCCCGTGAGTGTCCACCAGACCCAGGTCGTGCGTCGCGTCGAGCGGCGTTGGGCCACCGGTGACGTCGTCTTCGGGACGCAGGGCGTGCTCGCCGCGTACCCGCAGGCTGATCTGTCGACCATCAAGCAGTTCCGTGTTCCGTTGTCGATACGGGAGCGAAGTTCCTGACCTAGTCAGGACTAGAGGCTCACGAAGGCCGCGGAACCGGAAAACCCGGATCCGCGGCCTTCGTGTTTTTGGCTGCACAACCCATGAGGACCAGCATTGCCCAGCTCCATCTCCCAACCGAAAACCCGTACGACACAAGGAGGAACTGCCATGTCTTCGGCCATCGCCTACACCTCGGGTGAGGCAATATTCGCCGACCTGCTCGACCCCATCGCCGTACCGGACGCGGCTCTGCCCTGCCGTTCGGGCGACGCGGACCTGTGGTTCGCCGAGTCCCCGGCCGAGCTCGAGCGCGCGAAGGCGCAGTGCGCCGACTGCCCGGTGCGCGAGGCCTGCCTGGCGGGCGCACTGGCTCGTCGCGAGCCGTGGGGCGTCTGGGGCGGCGAGATCTTCGAGCGCGGCGTCGTGATCGCGCGCAAGCGGCCCCGTGGCCGCCCGCGCAAGAACGCCACCGTCGAGCCCGCCGCGGCCAAGGCCAGCGGCGATCACCGGAGCGCCGCCGCATGAGCGTCGAACCGGTTACCGCGAAGGACTACGAAGCGCGGATGTGCCGTCCGCAACTGCAGTTGACGAAGACCGAGATCGAGGAGATCAGCGAGATGTTGCTTTACGAAGAACTGTCCAGGGCCCGAATACGGGATCTGGAGGAGGGGGTCCGCGCCCAGCGGGCCCGAGGTAGCGCGCGTGCCGTACGCCGCTGGACGCGACTAGCTCGATGGGCGACCCGCCGAGCGGAGCGGTACGAGCTGGACCAGAACTGAGCGCAGGCCCCTGCCGCCTTCCGGGCGGCGGGGGCCATCGTGCTGCGCCCGGCGGCGGGCTTGCGCGGGCGTGGTTGCTCGCCGCCGGGCCTGGTTGGCGAGCGCCGGCCGGGGCCCGGGTCGCCCGGGCCGCGGTGGCGAGGTCGCTCAGCGGCGAGCCTGGTTGCTCGCGGCGCTGGGCGCGCTTGGGCAGCGCTGGCCGCGACCCAGGTCTGGCGTGTGAGCGCGCGCCGGAAAGTCGGCGGCCGGCCCTGGTTGGTGGGCGCTGGCCGAGGTTTCGGGCAGTCGGGGCGTGGTTGCTCGCCGCCGGGCCTGGTTGATGGGCGCTGGCCGAGGCTCGGACCGTCGGGGGCGAGGTTGCTCGGCGACGGGCTTGGTTGCTCGCGGCGCTGGGCGCGCTTCGGCAGGCGCTGGTCGCGACGCAGGCCTGGCGTGTAGGCGCGCGCCGGCGAGAGAGCCGGGTTGTGCATGGCCGCGGCAGTGTGCGGGTGGCTGCCGCGCCGAGGTCGCAAGGAGGCTGCTCGCTGGGGTGGCAGCGTCGGCGGCTCTGCTCGGCCGCGGCTCCTGAGCGTCGCCGGGGGTGGACCTGCGGGTTTGGGGTCGGTGGCCTCCTTCAGGTGCTGTTCGGTCGGGTTCGCTGGTGTTGAATGGGGCGATGTCCGTACACACCCACGACGACATCGACTGGGCGGACCGGCTCGCTCAGCTGCGCATGGCCGACTCGCTCGATGCCGGTGCGCTCGCTCCCGTTGCGCGGCGGCTGGTCGGCCGCTTGCCTGCGCGGCCGACCGTCCTCGACGTCGGGTGTGGGGCCGGTGGTATGAGCGTGCTCTTCGCGCGTGAGCTCTCCCGTGCGGACGGGGGCACCGTCGTGCTCCTCGATGCCACGCCCGAACTGCTCGCCGAGGCTCGGCGGGCCGTGACCGGGGCCGCCGGTGGGGATGTCGAGGTCGTCGGTGTGCACGGGGACCTCGCCGATCCGCGGTTGGCCGAGCGGGTGCCCGCTGCCGATCTCGTGTGGGCTTCGGGCGTCGTGCACCACGTCGGTGATCAGCAGGCCGCCTTGTGCGCCCTTGCCCGGCTGTTGCGGCCCCGTGGGGTGCTCGCCATCGGCGAGGGTGGGCTCGAAATGCGGTGCCTCCCTTGGGATGTCGGGGTGGGACGGCCCGGGCTCGAGCACCGGCTGCTCGCCGCGCGGGCCGAGTGGTTCGCCGGGATGCGGGCCGGGCTTCCGGGTAGCGTCGCCCTGCCTTACGGCTGGCCGCGCGCCCTTCGCGAGGCCGGGCTCGAGGACGTCGAGTCGTTCGGTGCGCTCATCGATCACCCCATGCCGGGTTCGGACCTGCTGCGCGAGTACGTCGTGCAGCGCGTCGGGTGGCTTGCCGAGTCGGCCGGGGACCGGCTCGATGCCGATGATCGCGCCGCCGTCGCCGCCCTGATCGATCCCGATGGCCCGGGCTTCCTCGCCCGCCGGGACGACCTGTTCCTGTTCGGTGCCAAGGCGATCCACTGTGGACGGTTGCCGTGAGCGCGCCGGAGCCGGTCGCGTGCACGCGGTGCGGGCGCACCCGCGGCGCCGATGAGGACCCTGCTACGGCGCTCGCCTGGGTGTCCAGCCGCGAGCGGGGCGGGCTGCGGTGGCTGTGCCCGGACTGCGCGCGGCAGCACGTGCGCGACATCGAGGGCAAGCTGCCCGACGAGTACTGGTGATCGATCCGCGCTCCTGAAGGGGTGTGCGACTGCTCCGTGCCGAGGGGGCTCGGCCTGATGGGCGGAATGACGCGGCCGGGGTGGGCTGAGTGGCGGGTGCGCGGGTTCGTGCTTTCCGGATGGGTTGTGCGGAACAGTGCGGGTTCGGCGAACGCGGTCATGCCGCGTCGCCGATCGGGGTCATCGGGACCGCGCGGACCTTCGGGCGCGGCGTGCGGGACGCCTCGCCGAACGCATGGGCCAGCTCCCGCGCCACCTCGCGTGGGACCTGGCGTAGCTGGCGGACCGTGCAGCGGACCAGGACGATCCCCGTCGCCGCCAGGGCCAGGTGGGAGAAGCCGCCCGTGCCGGGGCCGCAGCGGTACTGCCAGGCCAGGCCGATCTCGTCCCACCACGCGTCCGCCTCGCCGATGCGGCGGCCCCGGCGGTCGCAGATCGTCACGTCCCAGTTCGGCGGTGGGAGGCGCGCCGTGTCCAGGGCCTGCACGGCCAGGCCGTGGGCCTGGATCGGGCCCTCGTCCAGCTCGCGGAGCACCTTCCGGACCGCCGCTGTGCCGCGCTGGGGCCCGCCGTCGAGCTCCGTCAGCAGCTCCTGCCGATCGCACAGGCCCCAGTAGAGCGGGAGCGTCAGCAGGTGGCGGATCCGTGCCGGGTTGGGCTCCGACCTCGCCAGGTCGAGTGCCGCCCGGGACGGCCGTGCGAACGGCAGCCCGTCGACCACCACCGGCGCCGGCATCCGGGCCGTGCGCGCCGCGTTGACGCCGTCGCACGCCGCCACCCGGCAGTGGTCGGGCACCAGCACCCGGATGTCGTCGTCCGCCGGGCACTTCACGCCGTGGGCCCGCAGCGCGTCGGCGCCCGTGATCACCACCCGCGGGCCGTAGCGCACCATCGCGGCGTGCAGCAGCTGCTGCCGCGTCGGGGCGTTGTTGCGCAGCAGGACGACACCGGGGTGCAGGCGGCGCCACGGCCCGCCGGGGCCGCAGAGCCGCCGGGTTCTTCGGTCGGACACCCCGGCCCTGCGTAGCTGTTCGAGGTTCATCACCTCGCACGAGCCGGGATTACTGAGGGACAGCGGATCGGTGCGTTGAGTAGCAGTCATGAACTGAGCATGAGGGCTCGGCCAACCGGGTGGAACCCCGCTCACCGCAGCTGTGGACAACTCGCCGGAATCCGCCCCTTCGCGGACCGGCCTGTGGACAACTCAGGCGGCGAAACCGGGCTGCCAACGCTCCACGATGCCGCGTGCCGGGATCTCCGCGTCGAGCTGGCAGAGGATGCCCGTCGACCCGGCCGTCACCCGGTGGATCATCAGGTACTCGGGCGGCAGGTTGAGCGATCGCCCGACCCGGAAGTCGTTGCCGCGGCTGTCGCCGACCCGCCAGGCCTGCTTCTGCATCCACCTGCGCGTGAAGTGGAACATCGGCTCCGCCAGCGGCTCGGTGAACGGCGCCAGGTACGCCAGCACCTCGTCCGCGGTCAGGTCGCTGTCGGTGCGGATGAACCGGTTCTCGCGCAGCAGGCGCATCAGCCCGGCGGACTCGCCGTCGAGGGCCAGCCGCGTCATCTCGCCCAGGTGGCGGGGGATGCCGTCGGGCAGCCGGGCCACGCCGCCGAAGTCGATGACGCACAGCCGGTCGTCGCCGGTGATCATGAAGTTGCCCGGGTGCGGGTCCGAGTGCAGCAGGTGGACGCGCTCGGGGGACGAGTAGTGGAACTCCGCCAGCAGCCGGCCCGCCAGGTTCCGGGTCTCGCGGTCGCCGTCCGCGATGACCTTCGACAACGGTGTGCCGGTCACCCACTCCGTCACGACGACCTTCGGCGCGCTGGCCACCACGCGCGGCACCAGGATGCCGGGATCGCCCTCGAACGCCTTCGCGAAGGCGCGCTGGTGCTGGGCTTCGGCCTGGTAGTCGAGCTCCTCGTTCATCCGCTCGGCGAGCTCGGCCAGCAGCGGCTTGACCTCCGTACCGGGCACGAACGCCTGGAACAGCCGGCTGAACCGCTGCAGCTGCCGCAGGTCGCTGCGCAACGCCTCGTCGGCGCCCGGGTACTGCACCTTCACCGCGACCTCGCGGCCGTCGTGCCAGACCGCGCGGTGGACCTGGCCGATGCTCGCGGCCGCCGCCGGCTCGTCGTCGAACGAGGCGAACCGGCTGCTCCAGGTGCGGCCCAGCTGCTCGGCGAGTACGCGGTGAGTCTGCCGGGAGGCCATCGGCGGCGCCGCGGCCTGCAGTTTCGTCAGTGCCTCGCGGTACGGCTTCGCCATGTCGTCCGGCACCGCCGCCTCGAACACGCTCAGCGCCTGGCCGAACTTCATGGCCCCGCCCTTGAGCGTGCCGAGCACCTCGAACAGCTGCTCGGCGGCCTTCGCCGAGAGCGTCGCGCTGACCTGCTCCGCGCTTTGCCCCGCCAGCCGCTTGCCCCACCCGCCGACCGCCCGGCCGGCGATCCCGAGCGGCAGACTGGCGAGCTTGGCGGTACGGGCGGCACCCTTGCGCGGCATCGCGGAGTCACGATCGCCTGGGTCGCGGAAGTCGGTCACCCTCGCGATTCTGCCTTGCGACCTCGGCGTCGCGCAGCCTGCTCGCGACGTCTTAGTGGCCTACGTCTCCTGTTGCAGCGCCGGGGCGCCGCAGCCGCACCGCGGGTGCGGAGGCCAGCCGCGGTGGCGGATGCGGCCGTCGAAGGCATCGATCTCGAGGGTCGCGTTCCACGCCGGCGGCGCCGGTCCGGAGGGGGAGAGCAGCCGCATGGCCTGCGCGACGGCCAGCGACGCGCAGGCGTGGACCGCGCCGAGGTCGGGCCGCTGGTGCCGGCCGGTCAGCTGCCCGGCGACGCGCGGCCAGCACGGGTCGAGGTCGGTCCGGTGCAGGTCCGCGCAGCGCAGGCACGAACTGCGGCCCGGGACGACCAGCGGCCCGACGATGCCGGTCCCGTCACGGACGCGGACGGCCATGTGCGGGACGCCGTCCGCCATCAGCTCGGCGACGATCTCCGGCGCCGGGACGACGGCGTCGGTGAGCAGCGCCAGCTCCGGGTACCGGTCGTGCAGGCGCGTGACGCGGACTTCGGGGTCGACGCGGCGGAGCAGGTCGCCGAGGGCCTGCCGCCGGGATCGGCCCAGGTCGGTTTCGGTGAAGCCGGTGCCCAGGTCGTGCTCGGTCACCTTGCCGGGCAGCTCCGGCTCGACGTGCCCGATCCCGGCGTTGGCCAGCAGCACGGCGACCGCGACCGCCACCCGGCCGTCGCCGTGCACGGTGATCGCGGTGGCGCGCCGCCGGTCGCTCAGCGCGCTCTGGTGGTGGCGCGCCCGCAGCGACCAGAGGCCGGATTCGCCACGGAGGCCCGGGCCGTCCGGGCGCTCCGCGTCGGTGATCAGGCCGAGCGCGGTCAGCTGCCGGAGGAGTGTGCGCAGCTGATCGCGGTGTTCGCTCTCGGCGAGCAAGAGCCGCTCGACGGGCTTGCTGCCGTCGAGTTTCCGCAGCCGCGCGACGAGCTCGGGTGGCAGGCCTTCGACGATCACGCCGTGGCGCGGGTCGAGCCCGAGCTGGATCTCGCGCGGGCCGCGGTCGAGCACCGTGATGCCCGGGAGCAGGGCGGGATGGGCCGGCAGGAGCACCGGAGGCATGTCCGCGGTGGAGAGGATCATGTCCGCAGGATGGCACCCGGCGGCGACGGTCAAGCCCGTGAAGGCGCCGGATCGGCCGAGTTGTCCACAAGTGAAAGGGCCTGTGGACAACTCGGCTCTGTGACCTCAACGCGCTCGGAGTTGTCGGTGCCGGGCCTTACCGTTGTCGGGTGGTCGAAGCACAGATGCCTTCACTGAGAGGCCGGGGGGACACGAACCCCCCGTCGGACACACCCGGACACAAGGTCGAAGTGCGGCGCAGCCAGCGCCGGCACCGGACGGTCACCGCGTACTGGAAGGACGACACGCTCGTCGTGCTCATCCCCGCGCGGATGACCAGGGCGGAGGAGAAACATTGGGTCGCCGAGATGGAGCGCAAGCTCCAGCGCTCGGAGCCACGACGGCCGGCGCCCCCGAAGACGTCGGACGATGCCCTGCTGGCGCGCTGCGCGCTGCTGTCGGGCAAGTACCTGAACGGCACCGCGGTGCCGGCGAGCGTCCGCTGGGTGCCGCCGATGCGCACGCGGTGGGCGTCCTGCACGCCGGTCGACGCGACCATCCGGGTCAGCGACCGGCTGCGGAAAGTTCCACCCTGGGTTCTGGACTACGTGCTGGTGCACGAGCTGGCGCACCTGCGCGAGCCCGGGCACGACGCGGCGTTCTGGACCCTGGTGCGGAGGTATCCGAAGACCGAGCGGGCGATGGGATACCTCGAGGGGCTGGCGGCCGCCGCCGGGTGGGGGATCGACACCGAGTGCTGAGCGGGTGATGGTGGCCGGGGTGACCTGCGGTGGTGGGTCACCCCGGTTGCGTTGGTGCGGTGATGGCTGGGCGGTGGGCTCGCGACCCGGCTTGGCGGACGGGCACGTGTCCGGAGGACCAGTTCGCGTACCTGGGCGGGCGACTCGCGTACCCAGGCAGTCGGCTCGCGTGCTTGGTCGGTCGGTTCGCGTGCCTGGAGGGTCGGCTTGCGTGTTTGGAGGGTCGACTCGCGTGATTGGGGGGTCGACACGGCGTAAGCAGAACCGGGGGGGGCGGGCGGGCCCGCGCCCCCCGCCCCGCCGCCCCGCGGAAGTGCGTGGGGCCTCGCGCCGCGGGGCCGCGGCGCGACCGCCC
>NZ_JAPZLD010000093.1:0-21908 GCF_030182635.1 Amycolatopsis ponsaeliensis | reverse complement strand
TTCCCGGTCCCCCGCGGGCCGTCCGTTTACGCCCCCATTCGGGGGTCCCCCGGCCGTTATGGTGCCCTAAACGGCACTGGTCAGGGCTTTCCGAGGCGGCTGTAGCCGGGGTGGACGCCGGGGGTGAGGCCCTGGTCGTCGGCGATCTTCGTCAAAAGGGCGTGGAGCGTCGCGCGTTCGTCCTCGGTGAGCACCGCGGTGATCGTGCGGTCGTGGGACACCGCCGTCTGCGCGACGCGGCCCATCAGCTCCCGGCCCGCCGAACTCAGCTCCAGCGCGTACAGCCGCCGGTCTTCGGCGTTGCGGCGCCGCTCGATCAGGCCGCGCTTCTCCAGGCCGTCGACCAGCGGGACGAGCCGCGTCGCGGGCGTGCCGAGCTGCTTCGCCAGCGCCTGCTGGCTCTGCCCCGGCCGCGACGCGACCAGCCGCAGCAGCCCGACCTGCGGCGGCGTCAGGTCCAGCTCGCCGATGCGCTCGGTGAACCGCGTCGCCGCGTGCGCGCCGACCTGGGCGAGCAGGAACGCGCTGCCGAACCGGGGAGCTTCCATGGCCGGAACGATAGTCGTTGACAATCGATTACACCAGTGTAATCGTTTAGGGCATGAAACGAATTGCGATCATCGCCTACGGCCTGTTCACCGTCGCCGGGGGAGTCCTCGGCGCCACCGGCACCCGCCCGGACTCCTCCGCCGCCGAGGTCGCGGCCTACGACGCCACCCACCAGGGCCTGGTCCACCTCCTGGCCCTCGTCGTCTTCGGCGCGGGGTTGTCCCTCGCGACCTGGACCGCGGCGGCCAGACCGCCGCAGCTCGGGTTCGCCGGCGGCCTGCTCGCCTCGGGTTCGCTCCTCCTGAGCGGCCTGGCCACCTGGACGGCCGCCCAGACGCCGGACGTCGCCCGCGCGTTCACCTCGCTGGCGTTCGCCGCCGGCGCCTTCGGGTTCGCCGTGCCACTGGCGCTGCTCATCGCGGTCGTGGCTCGCACCGAACGAAAGTGGCTGGCCGTCACCGGCTACGTCGTCGCCGCGCTGGCCGGGCTTTCGGCGTTCGGCATGCTGACCGACGTGCTCTACCCGCTGATCCCGGTCGGCCGCTTCGGCGGGCTCATCTGGCTGGTGCTCGCGAGCTTCACGAAGCCCCGCGGCTAATCTCAAGCCATGTCACGCGCAAGCCTGGACAAGGACCCGCACGAAGTCGCCGCCATGTTCGACGGTGTCGCGGACGGGTACGACCGGGCGAACTCGTTCATGACCTTCGGCTTCGACCGGCGCTGGCGCACCACCACCGCCCGCGTGCTCGACGCCCGCCGCGGCGAGAAGGTCCTGGACCTCGCCGCCGGCACCGGGGTGTCCACCGTCGAGTACGCCCGCGGTGGCGCCTGGTGCCTGGCCGCGGACTTCTCCTTCGGCATGCTGCGCGCCGGGCTGCACCGCAACGTCCCGATGGTCGCCGCGGACGCGCTGAACCTGCCGTTCGCCGACGAGAGCTTCGACGCCGTGACGATCTCCCTGGCGCTGCGCAACTTCGTCGACACGAAGGCGGCGCTGACCGAGATCGCCCGCGTGGTCAAGCCGGGTGGCCGCCTGGTGATCTGCGAGGTCTCGACGCCGCCGTTCGCCCCGATCCGGTTCATCCACCGGCGGTTCATGCTGAAGCTGCTCACGTGGGTCGGCAAGCGGACGTCGTCCAACCCCGAGGCCTACTCCTACCTGGCCGAATCGATGCTGGCCTGGCCGGACCAGCGCACGCTCGGCGAGATCATCGCGAGCGCGGGCTGGGCCGACGTGGAGTGGTTGAACCTCACATTCGGCGTCGTGGCGATCCACCGCGCGCGCAAGCCTGCCTAAACTCGCGCTTATGAGTCGACGCACCGCAGACCAGGACGCCGAAGTCATCGTCGTCGGCGCCGGGCCCGCCGGGTCCACCGTGGCCACCTACCTGGCCCGCTCGGGCGTCGACGTGCTCCTGCTGGAGAAGACCGAGTTCCCGCGCGAGAAGGTCTGCGGCGACGGCCTGACCCCGCGCGGCGTCAAGCAGCTCATCGACCTGGGGATCGACACCAGCGAGGACGCGGGCTGGGTGCACAGCCGCGGCCTGCGGATCCTCACCGGCGACCTCACGCTCGAGCTCGACTGGCCGGACCTGACGAGCTACCCGCCGTACGGCGTTTCCCGCACGCGTCACGACTTCGACGACCTGCTCGCGAAGCTCGCGGTGAAGGCCGGCGCGCGGCTGTACGAGCGCACGACCGTCACCAGCGCCATCACCGACGCGACCGGGCGCGTGGTCGGCGTCGAGGCGAAGGTCGGTCCGGAGCGCACCCCGGTGAACTACCGCGCGCCGCTGGTCCTGGCCTGCGACGGCGTGTCCGCGCGGCTCGCGCTGAGCGTCGGCATCCAGAAGAACGAGAAGCGCCCGATGGGCGTGGCGGTGCGCCAGTACTACAAGAGCCCGCGCCACGACGACCCGTTCATCGAGGGGCACCTCGAGCTGTGGGACAAGTCGGATCCGCGCGACCCGAAGCTGCTGCCGGGCTACGGCTGGGCGTTCCCGCTCGGCGACGGCACGGTGAACGTCGGCCTCGGCATGCTCTCGACGTCGGCGTCGTTCCGGAACACCGACTACCGCGCGCTGCTGCGCCAGTGGCTCGACGGCACGCCGGAGGAGTGGGGCTACCGCGAGGAGAACGCGATCGGCAAGGTCGGCGGCGCCGGCCTCCCGATGGGCTTCAACCGCACCCCGCACTACCGCGACGGCCTGCTGCTGCTGGGCGACGCGGGCGGCATGGTCAGCCCGTTCAACGGCGAGGGCATCTCGGCGGCGATGGAGTCCGCGCAGATCGCGGCGGAGGTCGTCGTCCAGGCCCTGGCGCGGCGCGAAGGGCCTTCGCGCGAGCGGGCGCTCGAGGCGTACCCGCGCGCGGTCCGTGAGCTGATGGGCGGCTACTACCAGCTGGGGAACGTCTTCGCGAAGATCATCGGCAAGCCGAAGATCATGCACGCGTGCACCAAGTACGGCCTGCGCATCAACAAGCTGCTGCCGCTGGTCTACAAGGGCCTGTCGGGCTGCTACGACGCCAAGGGCGGCGACGGCGTCGACCGCCTGATCTCGGCCCTCGCGAAGGCGGCTCCCAGCCCCCGCTGACATGCACGCGCGGACACACGGGTGGCCTAACAAGTTGGCCGTGCGGTCAGTGGGATAGGTCACAGGTCAGCGCCCTGTTTGTCCGGCCGTTTCGCGATCTTGGGGAGCCTTCGCGCAGGTCGCACGCGCGTCGTTGCCACGTCGTGACAACGTTGGCGCCAGAAGTTAGGGCACCCTTATAACACGGGGGCCTAGGGACAAGAATGTGAGTCGCGTCCTACACTCCCCCCATGCTTTGTGAATCCCTTCACATCCACGACGAGTGGCTTGTGAACTATTTCACAAGCACCCCCAGGTCCAGCCACGGGCCGTAAGGAGACCCTGACCCTCGGCGGTGTGACCCAGGTCCCTTAGGGTGCCGACGAGGCCAAGCGGTTCCCACCACAAGCACAACCGCATCGGCGCGGAAAGGATGGCGAAGACCCCGTGCTGACGTTGCTGACCCGAACCGACACGGTGCAGCTGGCGCAAGAGGCCCCCAGCCTGAAGCCCTACCTGCCCATCGTGATCCTGTTCGTCCTGGCGCTCGGCTTCGCCGTGCTGTCGGTGCTGCTGGGCCCGCTCGTCGGCCCCAGCCGGTACAACAAGGCGAAGCTCGAGGCGTACGAGTGCGGCATCGAGCCGTCCCCGCAGCCGCTCGTCGGCGCCGGGCGGATGCCGGTGGCCTACTACATCACCGCGATGCTGTTCATCCTGTTCGACATCGAGATGGTCTTCCTCTACCCGTTCGCCGTGCAGGCGAACGCGCTGGGCACGTTCGGCCTGGTGGAGATCCTGCTGTTCATCGCGACGGTCGGCTTCGCGTACGCCTACGTGTGGCGGCGCGGCGGCCTGGATTGGAACTAGACCCATGGGCCTCGAAGAGAAACTCCCCAACGGCATCCTGCTGGCCAGTCTCGAAGGTCTCGTCAACTGGTCGCGGAAGAACTCGATGTGGCCCGCGACCTTCGGGCTCGCCTGCTGCGCGATCGAGATGATGACGGTCGGCGGTTCCCGCTACGACATCGCCCGCTTCGGCATGGAGCGCTTCAGCGCGACGCCGCGGCAGGCCGACCTGATGATCGTCGCCGGCCGGGTCACGCAGAAGATGGCGCCGGTCCTGCGCCAGATCTACGACCAGATGGCCGAGCCCAAGTGGGTGCTCGCCATGGGCGTCTGCGCCTCCTCCGGCGGCATGTTCAACAACTACGCCGTGGTCCAGGGCGTCGACCACATCGTGCCGGTCGACATGTACCTGCCCGGCTGCCCGCCGCGGCCGGAGATGCTGCTGGACGCGATCCTCAAGCTGCACGCCAAGATCCAGGACGAGCCGATCAACGCCCGCCGCGCCGCCATCCGCGCCGCCAGCGGGGCCCGCACCGAGCTCGTCGCGTCGTCGATCAAGTACGCGAAGAAGTAGAGCGATGACTGAAACCCCAGAGACCGGCGGCGAGCAGTCCAGCGCCGACCGTCCCGAAGGCGGCCTCGAACCCCAGGGCACCCGGCCCGCCGAACCGGTCGTCACCGGCCGCGAACGCCAGGGCATGTTCGGCGTCCACGGCACCGGCGACACCTCCGGCTACGGCGGCGTCCGGCTCCCGGCCTACAGCCCCGCGCCGGCCGAGCGCCCGTACGGCGGCTGGTTCGACCAGTTCGCCGACGAGTTCTACGCGGCCCTGTCGGACAACAAGATCCCCGCCGAAGCGATCCTGCAGACGACGGTCGACCGCGGCGAGATCACCTTCTACGTCGCCCGCGAGCACCTCGTCGCGATCGCGAAGGTGCTGCGCGACGACGGCGGTCTCCGCTTCGAGCTGCTGTCCTCGGTGTCCGGTGTGGACTACGGCGTCGACGTCCCGCAGCGGCTGCACTCGGTGTACCACTTCACGTCCCTGACCTACCGGCGCCGGATCCGGCTCGAGGTCACCCTCGACATCGAGGACGCGCACGTGCCGTCGCTGGTCGGGCTGTACCCGACCGCCGACTGGCAGGAGCGGGAGACCTGGGACATGTTCGGCATCGTCTACGACGGCCACCCCGCGCTCACCCGCATCCTCATGCCGGACGACTGGGACGGCCACCCCCAGCGCAAGGACTACCCGCTCGGCGGGATCCCGGTCGAATACAAGGGCGCGGAGATCCCGCCGCCGGACCAGCGGAGGTCGTACTCGTGACCGTCAACGACGAAACCACCGAAGTTCCCGAGGCGGACAGCCGCGACACGACCGAAGGCCGCGTCTACTCGGTCTCCGGCGGCGACTGGGACGACGTCATCGCCGACGCGGCGCACGACGAGCGCATGGTCATCAACATGGGCCCGCAGCACCCGTCGACGCACGGCGTGCTCCGGCTCGTGCTGGAGATGGAGGGCGAGACCGTCACGCAGCTGCGGTCGGTCATCGGCTACCTCCACACCGGCATCGAGAAGAACTGCGAGTACCGCACCTGGACCCAGGGCGTCACGTTCGTGACGCGCATGGACTACCTGGCGCCGCTCTCCACCGAGATGGCGTACTGCCTCGGCGTCGAGAAGCTGCTGGGCATCCAGGCGCCGCGGCGCGCGGAACTGCTGCGCGTGATGCTGCTGGAGATCAACCGGATCGGCTCGCACCTGGTCTACATCGCCACCGGCGGCATGGAGCTCGGCGCCACCACCGCGATGACGCTGGGCTTCCGCGAGCGCGAGGTCGTGCTGCACCTGCTGGAGCACCTCACCGGCCTGCGCATGAACCACGCGTTCATCCGCCCCGGCGGCCTCGCGCAGGACATGCCCGAGGACTACCGCGAGAAGGTCACCGAATTCGTCAAGACGATGAAGGAACGCCTTCCGCTGTACGACAAGCTCTTCACCGGGCAGCCGATCTGGCGCAACCGGCTCAAGGGTGTCGGGTACCTGCCGGTCGACGCGTGCCTCGCGCTCGGCGTCACCGGCCCGGTGCTGCGGTCCGCGGGCCTGCCCTGGGACCTGCGCAAGACCGAGCCGTACTCCTGCTACGACGAGTTCGACTTCGACGTGCCCGTCGACAACGGCGCCGACTGCTGGTCGCGCTACCTGATCCGGGTGCACGAGATGCACGAGAGCCTCAAGATCATCGAGCAGTGCCTCGAGAAGCTCGAGCCGGGCCCGGTCATGGTCGAGGACAAGAAGGTCGCCTGGCCCGCGCAGCTGTCGATCGGCAGCGACGGCATGGGCAACTCGCTCGAGCACGTCAAGAAGATCATGGGCCAGTCGATGGAGTCCCTGATCCACCACTTCAAGCTGGTCACCGAGGGCTTCAAGGTGCCGGCCGGGCAGGTCTACACGTCGGTCGAGTCGCCGCGCGGCGAGCTGAGCGCGCACCTGGTGTCCGACGGCGGCACCCGGCCGCTGCGGGTCCACGTGCGCGAACCGAGCTTCGTGAACCTGCAGTCGATGCCCGCCATGGCCGAAGGCGGCCTGGTCGCGGACGTGATCGCCGCGATCGCCTCGATCGACCCCGTCATGGGGGGAGTGGACCGATGACTTCTTCCACCGCAGTGCCCGAACCCGGGCCGAACGCGGCCGACCAGACCCACGTCGCCGCGGGTGGCGACGTCGACGTGATCGCCATCGCGCCCGACCCCGAGGTCGCCGCCGGGATCATCGAAGACACGCCGCTCGAAGACATCTTCGACGAAGGTGTTGTGGCGCGGGCCCAGGACCTGATCGCGCGCTACCCGGTGTCCCGCTCGGCGCTGCTGCCGCTGCTGCACCTGGTGCAGTCGGTGCAGGGCTACGTCAGCCAGGAGGGCATCGCGTTCTGCGCGAAGCAGCTTGAGCTGTCCGACGCCGAGGTCAGCGCGGTCGCGACGTTCTACACGATGTACAAGCGCAAGCCGTGCGGCGAGCACCTCGTGAGCGTCTGCACCAACACGCTCTGCGCGGCCATGGGCGGCGACGCGATCTACAAGAAGCTCCAGACGCACCTCGGTTCCGAGGAGAAGCCGCTGGGGCACAACGAGACCGCGGGCACGCCGAACGAGCCGGGCTCGATCACCCTCGAGCACGCCGAGTGCCTCGCGGCCTGCGACCTCGCGCCGGTCATCCAGGTCAACTACGAGTACTTCGACAACCAGACCGAGGACAAGGCCGTCGCGCTGGTCGACGCGCTGCAGGCGGGCAAGCGCCCGGCTCCGACGCGCGGCGCGCCGCTGTCGAACTTCAAGGGCGCCGAGCTGCAGCTCGCCGGGTTCTTCCCGGAGGACGAGCGCCAGTACCGCACGGACGTCGACGGCCCGTCGCAGGCCGTCGAAACCCTGCGGGGCGCGCAGATCGCGCAGGAGCGCGGCTGGGTCGCCCCGGTCGCAGAGGACGTCCCGCTCCCCACTCTGCCCGCTAAAGATGCGGAGAAGAAGTAATGGCAGATCCCATTACGCCGGTCCTCACGAAGCGCTGGCTGTCGCCGAACTCCTGGCAGATCGGCACGTACGAGGCGCTGGAGGGCTACACCGCCATTCGCAAGGCGCTCGCCGGCACGCCGGAGCAGCTCGTCCAGCTCGTCAAGGACTCGGGCCTGCGCGGCCGCGGCGGCGCGGGTTTCCCGGCCGGCATCAAGTGGTCGTTCATGCCGCCGAACTTCGACAAGCCGCACTACCTGGTGATCAACGCCGACGAAGGCGAGCCGGGTACCTGCAAGGACATCCCGCTGATGATGGCGGACCCGCACTCGCTCATCGAGGGCTGCATCATCGCCTCGTACGCGATGCGCTCCAACCACTGCTTCATCTACGTCCGCGGTGAGGCGCTGCACTGCATCCGCCGCCTCAACGCGGCCGTGCGCGAAGCCGAAGCGGCGGGCTACCTGGGCGAGAACATCCTCGGCTCGGGCTTCGACCTCAAGATCACCGTGCACGCCGGCGCCGGCGCGTACATCTGCGGTGAAGAGACGGCGCTGCTCGACTCTCTGGAAGGCCGTCGTGGCCAGCCGCGGCTCAAGCCGCCGTTCCCGGCCGCCGCGGGCCTCTACGCCGCGCCGACCACGGTCAACAACGTCGAGACCATCGCGAGCGCGCCGTTCATCGTCAACGGCGGGTCGAGCTGGTTCCGCGAGATGGGCCGCGAGAAGTCGCCCGGCCCGAAGATCTACTCGATCTCCGGCCACGTCGAGAAGCCCGGCCAGTACGAGTGCCCGCTCGGCACCACGCTGCGCGAGCTGCTCGACATGGCGGGCGGCATGAAGGACGGGATCCCGCTCAAGTTCTGGACCCCGGGCGGCTCGTCCACCCCGATGTTCACCGCCGAGCACCTCGACGTTCCCCTGGACTTCGAGGGCGCGGCGGAAGCCGGGTCGATGCTGGGCACGACCGCCGTGCAGGTCTTCAACGAGACGGTGTCGGTGCCCTGGGCCGTGATGAAGTGGACGCAGTTCTACGAGCACGAGTCCTGCGGCAAGTGCACGCCGTGCCGCGAGGGCACGTACTGGCTCGCGCAGATCCTCGAGCGCATGGTCGACGGGCACGGCACCGAAGAGGACATCGACACCCTCCTCGACGTCTGCGACAACATCCTCGGCCGGTCGTTCTGCGCCCTCGGTGACGGCGCGGTGTCGCCGATCCAGAGCGGCATCAAGTACTTCCGCGACGAATTCCTGGCTCTGTGTGAGTCGACCAAGCGCGAACTGGTGGGAGCGCAGGCATGACGATCGCCGCCGAATCAAGCACAGCCAAGCCCGCTCCAGAAGACGCTGTGACGCCGGTCCCCGAAGGCCACGTGAAGCTGGTCATCGACGGCGAAGAGGTCATCGCCCCCAAGGGCGAGCTGCTGATCCGCACGGCCGAACGCCTCGGCACGGTCATCCCGCGGTTCTGCGACCACCCGCTCCTCGACCCGGCAGGCGCCTGCCGCCAGTGCCTGGTCGAGGTCGAGATGGGCGGCCGGCCGATGCCGAAGCCGCAGGCGTCCTGCACGATGACCGTCGCCGACGGCATGGTCGTCAAGACGCAGCTGACGTCGCCGGTCGCGGACAAGGCCCAGCAGGGTGTGATGGAGCTGCTGCTCATCAACCACCCGCTGGACTGCCCGATCTGCGACAAGGGCGGCGAGTGCCCGCTGCAGAACCAGGCGCTGGCCCACGGCCGCGCGGAGTCGCGGTTCGTCGACACCAAGCGGACGTTCCCGAAGCCGCTGCCGATCTCGACGCAGGTGCTGCTGGACCGCGAACGCTGCGTCCTCTGCCAGCGCTGCACCCGGTTCTCCCGCGAGATCGCCGGCGACCCGTTCATCGAGCTCCTCGAGCGCGGCGCCCACCAGCAGATCGGCACGGCGGAGACGGCGGACGTCCTGGACCTGGCCTCCCGCACCACCAGCGGCCAGCCGTTCCAGAGCTACTTCTCCGGCAACGTCATCCAGATCTGCCCGGTCGGTGCCCTCACGAGCGCCGCCTACCGGTTCCGCTCCCGCCCGTTCGACCTGGTGTCCGCGCCGAGCGTCTGCGAGCACTGCTCGTCCGGCTGCGCCGAGCGCACCGACTTCCGGCGCGGCAAGGTCCAGCGCAAGCTGGCCGGCGACGACCCCGAGGTCAACGAGGAGTGGATCTGCGACAAGGGCCGCTTCGCCTTCCGCTACACCGGCGCCGAGGACCGCATCCGGCGTCCGCTGGTCCGCAACCGCGAGACCGGTGAGCTGGAAGAGGCGTCCTGGACCGACGCGCTGCGTGCCGCGGCCGCCGGTCTCACCGAGGCCCGCGCCAACGGCGGCGTCGGCGTCCTGCCCGGTGGCCGGCTGACCGTCGAGGACGCCTACGCGTACTCGAAGTTCGCCCGCGTCGCCCTGCGGACCAACGACGTCGACTTCCGCGCCCGGCCGCACTCGGCCGAGGAGCTGGCCTTCCTCACCTCGCACGTCGTGGGCGTGACGCCGGACTCCGGCGTCACCTTCGGCGAGATCGAGCGGGCCCGCACGGTCCTGTGCGTGGCGTTCGAGCCCGAGGACGAGGCGCCGATCGTGTTCCTGCGGCTGCGCAAGGCGGCCCGCAAGAACCGCACCCGGGTCGTCCACTTGGGACAGTGGACGACGTCGTCGGTGCGCAAGACGTTCGGCGAGCTGCTCGCCTGCGTCCCCGGCCAGGAGGCCGCGGCGATCGAAGGCATCGCCAAGCACGCGCCGGACCTCGACGAGGCCCTGAGCGGCGAGCACGCCGTCGTCCTGGTCGGCGAGCGAGCCGCCGAGGTGCCGGGCCTGTTCTCCGCGCTGCACGACCTGGTCGAGCGCACCGGCGTCCGGCTCGCGTGGATCCCGCGCCGCGCCGGCGACCGCGGCGCGCTGCAGGTCGGCTGCGTGCCGACGTTGCTGCCGGGCGGGCACCGGGTGGGCGACGACGCGGCTCGCGTCGCCGTCGAAAACGCCTGGGGCGTCCCGATCCCGGCCGCGCCGGGCCGCGACACCACCGGCATCCTGCAGGCCGCGTCGGGCCGTGAGCTCGGCGGCCTGATCGTCGGCGGCGTCGACCCGTTCGACCTGCCGGACCCGGACCTCGCGCTGCGCGCACTGGACAACGCCGGCTTCGTCGTCAGCCTCGAACTCCGCCACAGCGCGGTGACCGAGCGCGCGGACGTCGTGCTCCCGGTGGCGGCCGCCGACGAGAAGGCGGGCAGCTTCCTCAATTGGGAGGGCCGCACCCGCCCGTTCGACATCACCATCGAGGGCGTCGGCACCCTGCCGGACTGCCGGGTGCTCGACACCCTCGCCGTCGAGATGGACGCCGACCTGTTCACGCAGACGCCGGGCGCCGCCCGCAGCGACTTCGAGAAGCTCGGCCCGGCCTCGGCACTGCGCTGGGGCAACGTCGAGGCCGAGACCGGCGGAGCCACGGCGGCTCCGGTCGCCGGCCAGGCGATCCTGTCGAGCTGGCGCCAGCTGATCGACAACGGGTCGCTGCAGGACGGCGAGCCGCACCTGAAGGGCACGCAGCGCACTCCGGTCGCGCGGCTGTCCGCGAAGACCGCCGAAGGGCTGGGCACCACCGTGAAGGTGAGCACCGACCGCGGCGCGATCACGCTGCCGGTGGAGATCGCGGACCTGCCCGACGGCGTCGTGTGGCTGCCGGGCAACTCCGACGGCTCCGCCGTGTTCAAGACGCTCGGCGCCGGGCACGGCGCCGTGGTGAACCTCGCTGGGGGTGAACAGTGACACCGTTGCTGAGCGAAGCCGCTGTGGGCAGTGTCCCGGACGCGGCGACGCGGGCGGCGCTGCTGGCGGACGACCCGTTGTGGCTGATCCTGCTCAAGTGCGTGGTCGTCCTGCTGATCGGCCCGATCCTGACGATCCTGCTGATCGTCTGGGAGCGCAAGGCCGTCGGCCGGATGCAGAACCGGCCCGGCCCCAACCGGGTCGGCCCGAACGGCTACCTGCAGTCCCTCGCGGACGCGATCAAGCTGCCGTTCAAGGAACAGATCATCCCGGACACCGCCGACCGCAAGGTGTACTTCCTCGCGCCGGTCATGTGCGTGGTGCCCTCGCTGATCGCGCTGTCGGCCATCCCGTTCGGCCCGGTGGTGTCGATCTTCGGCGAGCGGACCGTGCTGCAGCTGCTCGACCTGCCGGTCAGCGCGCTGGTGATCCTGGCCTGCTCCTCGATCGGCGTCTACGGCATCGTGCTCGCCGGCTGGTCGTCCGGCTCGCCGTACCCGCTGCTCGGCGGCATGCGCAGCGCGGCGCAGGTGATCTCCTACGAGATCGCGATGGGCCTCTCGATCGTCGCGGTGATCCTGCAGGCCGGATCGCTGAACCTGGCCGACATCGTCGGCGCGCAGCACAAGGCGTGGTTCCTCTACCTGGTCCCGAGCTTCGTGATCTACCTGATCTCGATGGTCGGCGAGACCAACCGTGCCCCGTTCGACCTCCCCGAGGCCGAGTCGGAGCTGGTCGGCGGTTTCCACACCGAGTACAGCTCGATGAAGTTCGCGATGTTCTTCCTCGCCGAGTACGTCAACATGGTGATCGTCTCGGCGTTCGCGACGACGCTGTTCCTCGGCGGCTGGATGGCCCCGTGGCCGCTGTCGCTGATCGGGAACAACGTGCTCAACACCGGCTGGTGGCCGGTGCTGTGGTTCTTCGCCAAGATGTTCATCCTGCTGTTCGGGTTCATCTGGCTGCGCGGCACGCTGCCCCGCCTGCGCTACGACCAGTTCATGCGCCTGGGCTGGAAGGTCCTGGTCCCGCTGAACCTGGTGTGGATCATCATGGTGACCTTCGCGAAGGTCATCGCCTGGAACACCGCGTCGATCATCATCGCCGCGGTCGCGCTCTTCATCGTCATCGCCCTGTTCTTCTACGTCCGCGCGTCGGGCCGCGAAGAGGAGAGCGAGACCGTTCCGGTGACCGGCGGCGGTTTCCCGGTCCCGCCGCTGGACCTCAAGGTCCCGCAGACCACCCCGCGTCAGAAGGCTTTGGCCAAGGCCGAGGCGAAGGCGGCCCGGCGCAAGCCGGCGGCCGTCGGTACCGCAAAGGAAGGAGCGCAAGATGGGGTTTCTTGATCCCGTCAAGGGCTTCGGCGTCACCTTCGGGATGATGTTCAAGAAGGTCGCCACCGAGGAGTACCCCGAGGCCGGCGCACCCGCCGCCCCGCGGTACCACGGCCGGCACCAGCTGAACCGCCACCCGGACGGCCTCGAGAAGTGCGTCGGCTGCGAGCTGTGCGCGTGGGCGTGCCCGGCGGACGCGATCTTCGTCGAGGGCGGTGACAACACCGAGGAAGCCCGGTTCTCCCCGGGCGAGCGGTACGGCGCCGACTACCAGATCAACTACCTGCGCTGCATCGGCTGCGGGCTCTGCATCGAGGCCTGCCCGACGCGGTCGCTGACGATGATCAACTTCTACGAGCTGGCCGACGACGACCGCCAGCGGCTGATCTACACGAAGGAAGACCTGCTCGCCCCGCTGCTGCCCGGCATGGAGCAGCCACCGCACCCGATGCGGCTCGGCGAGAACGAGCAGGACTACTACGTGAACGGTCCCGAACTCGCGCGCGGGGAGGGAAAGAAGTGATCACCGCACTTCTGGCCCAGGCCCCGACCGGTGCCGCTGCGGGCGTGACGACCGGCGAGGCGATCGCGTTCTGGATCCTCGGCCCGCTCTCGCTGCTCGGCGGCCTCGGCATGATCTTCTCCCGCAACGCCGTCCACTCGGCGCTGTGGCTGGTGCTCACGATGCTGAGCCTGGGCGCGCTGTACATGATCCAGTCGGCGCCGTTCCTGGGCTTCACGCAGATCATCGTCTACACCGGCGCGATCATGATGCTGTTCCTGTTCGTGCTGATGCTGGTCGGCCGCGAGAGCTCCGACTCGGTCGTCGAAGTCCTGCGTGGACAGCGGCTCGCCGCCACCGTGCTCGGCATCGGGATGGCCGCGCTGCTGGCCACCGGCATCTACCGGGCGCTGGCCAACGTCACCCCGGCCATCCCGCTCGACTCGACGACGTCGGCGGGTGGCGGGCCGAAGGGCCTGGGCCGGCTGATCTTCACCGACTACCTGTTCCCGTTCGAGCTGACGTCGGCGCTGCTCATCACCGCCGCGGTCGGCGCGATGGTGCTGGCCTTCACCGACCGCCACGGCAAGGGCGGCAAGCAGACGCAGAAGGAACTGGTCGTCGCCCGCTTCCGCGGTGAGCACGACCGGCCCTCGCCGCTGCCCGGCCCGGGTGTCTTCGCCACCGCCAACTCGGTGGCGACGCCGGCGCTGCTGCCCGACGGTTCGGTCGCCCCGGAGTCGCTCTCGGCGATCATCGAGTCCACCTCGGCGATCGAGCTGGCGAAGGAACGCAAGCTCGTCAAGGACGAGGGCCCGCACCCGGACGCGCACGCGCTCGTCGGCCCGGAGGGTGCTTCGGAAGGGGAGAAGGAATGACCCCGACGTACTACCTGCTGCTGTCGGCGCTGCTGTTCGCGCTCGGCGCGGTCGGCGTGCTGGTGCGGCGCAACGCGATCGTCGTGTTCATGTGCATCGAGCTGATGCTCAACGCCGTGAACCTGTCGCTGGTCACGTTCGCCCGGATCAACGGCGGGCTCGACGGCCAGATCATGGCGTTCTTCGTCATGGTCGTCGCGGCCGCCGAGGTCGTGGTCGGCCTGGCGATCATCATGGCCATCTTCCGCACCCGGCGCTCGGCTTCGGTCGACGACACCAACCTGCTGAAGTACTAGGAGACACCGAGTGACCGCATCATCGTGGCTGCTGGTGGCCTTCCCTGCCCTCGGCGCCCTGATCCTCCTGCTGGCAGGGAAGCGCGCGAAGGCTTGGGGGCATCTGCTCGGCTGTGCCACCGTCACGCTGGCCTTCGTCTACGGCCTGATCCTGTTCTTCACCGCCGACACGGGCACCACGACGGACACCAAGATCTACTCGTGGATCCCGGTCGGCCAGCTGCAGGTGGACTTCGGGCTGCGGATCGACGCGCTTTCGCTGACGTTCGTCCTGCTGATCACCGGCGTCGGCATGCTGATCCACTACTACTCGATCGGCTACATGGCCGACGACGAGGGCCGGTACCGCTTCTTCGCGTACCTGAACCTCTTCGTCGCGTCGATGCTGATCCTGGTGCTGGGCAACAGCTTCGTGACGCTGTACCTCGGCTGGGAGGGCGTCGGTCTCGCGTCCTACCTGCTCATCGGCTGGTACCAGGGCCGCCCGTCCGCCGCGACCGCGGCGAAGAAGGCGTTCCTGATGAACCGCGTCGGGGACGTCGGGCTCGCGCTGGCCATCTTCATCATGTTCAAGTACGCGGGCTCGACCGGCTACGCGCAGGTCTTCCAGGCGGTCGCGGACGGCAAGTTCTCGCCGGCGGCGATCACCGCGATGGCGATCCTGCTCCTGCTGGGCGCCTGCGGTAAGTCCGGCCAGTTCCCGCTGCAGGCCTGGCTCCCGGACGCGATGGAGGGCCCGACCCCGGTGTCGGCCCTGATCCACGCGGCGACGATGGTCACCGCCGGCGTCTACCTGGTGGCCCGCTCGAAGGACATCTTCAACGCCACCGAGGACGGCAGGCTGATCGTCACGCTCGTCGGCACGGTGACACTGCTGCTCGGGTGCATCATCGGCTGCGCGTACGACGACATCAAGAAGGTCCTCGCGTACTCCACGGTCAGCCAGATCGGCTACATGATGCTGGCGGTCGGGCTCGGGCCCATCGCGTACGCGCTGGGCATCATGCACCTGGTCGCGCACGGCTTCTTCAAGGCCGGGCTCTTCCTCGGGGCCGGGTCGGTCATGCACGGCATGAACGACGAGGTCGACATGCGGAAGTTCGGCGGCCTGCGCAAGAAGATGCCGATCACGTTCATCACGTTCGGTCTCGGCTACCTGGCCCTGATCGGCATCCCGCCGCTGTCGGGCTTCTTCACCAAGGACGCGATCATCGAAGCGGCGTTCGGCCAGGGCGGCTGGCGCGGCTGGGTGATGGGCGGCGCCGCGCTGCTGGGCGCCGGGCTCACCGCGTTCTACATGACGCGCCTGATGGTGATGACGTTCTTCGGCAAGGAGCGCTGGAAGGACATCAAGTCCTCCGACGGCCGCGACTTCCACCCGCACGAATCCAAGGCGATCATGTGGATCCCGATGGCGGTGCTGGCGGTCGGTTCGGTCGGTGCCGGCGCGTTCTTCGCCCTCGGCGACCGCTTCGCCGAGTGGCTGACTCCCTCGGTCGGCGAGCTGGAGGAAGCCCACCACTCGCCGCTGAACGCGGGCGTCATCTCCGCGGCCGCCATCGTGTTCTCGCTGCTGGGCGTGCTGATCGCGTACCTGATCTTCCGCCGTGACGTCCCGGTCGAGCGGCCGGAGCGGGTCTCGTTCGTCACTCGCGCGGCGCGCAAGGACCTCTACGGCAACGCGCTCAACGAGACGCTGGTCGCCCGCCCGGGCACGTGGCTCTCGCGGGCGCTGGTGTTCGTCGACAACCGCGGCGTCGACGGCGCGGTCAACGGTCTGGCGGCCTCCCTCGGCGGCGGCTCCGGCCGGCTGAGGCGGCTCCAGACCGGGTTCGTCCGGTCCTACGCGCTCTCGATGCTGGGCGGCGCGTTCCTGCTTCTGGCGGCTCTCCTGCTGGTGAGGTTCTCCTGATGACCTGGTTGCTCATCCTCATCCTGGTGCCGCTCGCCGGTTCCCTGGTGCTGGCGTTCCTCAAGGGGAACGACCGCGCCGCGGTGCTGGCCGCGCTGGGGTTCTCGATCCTCGAGTTCCTGCTCGTGATCCCGTTCTGGGCGAGCTACTCGCCGTCCGGCGCGCGGCTGCAGCAGACGTCGAGCTTCGACTGGATCCCCAGCTTCGGCGTGCACATCGCGTTCGGCACCGACGGCATCTCGCTGATCATGATCGCGGTGATCGCGCTGCTGGTGCCGATCGTCGTCGGCGGGCTCGGCACGCTGGACAAGCTGCCGCCGGGCCGCAGCGCGGGCGGGTTCCTCTCGCTGATCCTGCTGCAGGAAGCGCTCACGATCGGCGTGTTCGCCGCGACCGACGTCTTCCTGTTCTACGTGCTGTTCGAGATCATGCTGATCCCGATGTACTTCCTGATCGGCGGCTACGGCGGCGGGAACCGGCAGTACGCGGCGGTGAAGTTCTTCCTCTACTCGTTCCTCGGCGGCCTGATCATGCTGGCCTCGGCGATCGGGGCGTACTCGCTGGCGAAGGACAAGCTCGGGCACGGCACCTTCGACTGGGCCACACTGGTCACGGTCGTCCGCGACGCCCCGTTGAGCACGCAGATCTGGCTGTTCCTCGGGTTCTTCCTGGCCTTCGCGATCAAGGCGCCGCTCGTGCCGTTCCACACCTGGCTGCCGGACGCGGCGGGGGAGGCGCCGATCGGCGTCGCCGTCCTGCTGGTCGGCGTGCTGGACAAGGTCGGCACGTTCGGCTTCCTGCGCTACTGCCTGCCGATGTTCCCGGACGCGAGCCGGACGCTGGCGCCGCTGGTGCTGGTGCTCTCGGTGATCGGTGTCCTCTATGGATCGATCCTCGCGGCGGGGCAGCGGGACATGAAGCGGTTCATCGCCTACGTCTCGATCGCCCACTTCGGCTTCATCTCGCTCGGCATCTTCGCGTTCAACGAGCAGGCGATGGTCGGCTCGGCGACGTACATGCTGAACCACAGCATCGCGACCGGCATGCTGATCGTGGTGATCGGCCTGGTCGTCGCGCGCGGCGGGTCGACGAAGATCTCCGACTACGGCGGCATGGCCAAGGTGACGCCGCTGCTGGCGGGCCTGTTCCTGCTCGCCGGCCTGTCCACGCTTTCGCTGCCGGGCACCAACTCGTTCGTCTCCGAGTTCCTGGTGCTCATCGGGGCGTTCGTCGACCAGCCGGTGTACACGATCCTCGCCACGGTGGGCATGGTCCTCGCCGCGGCGTACGTCCTGTGGCTCTACCAGCGCGTCATGCAAGGTCCGGTCCGCGGTGACGCCCTGGTGGGCGTCGGCGGCGGCCCCGGCACCGCGATGGCGCCGGAGCTGGGCGCGAAGAAGGCCATCCGGGACCTGAGCGGCCGTGAGATCGCGATCGTGGCGCCGCTGGTCGTGCTGGTCCTCTTCCTCGGCTTCTACCCGAAGCCGGTGCTCGACACAGTCACCCCGACGGTGCAGCAGACGCTGTCCGCGGTCCAGGGAGGCAAGTAACCGTGCTCGACATCCTCCTGACCCAGGCGCCGGAGCCGCCGATCGCGACGCCGTCGGTGGACTACCCGGCGGTCCTGCCGATGCTGATCGTCTTCGGGGCGGCGTGCGTCAGCGTGCTGGTCGAGGCGTTCGCTTCGAAGCGCTCGCGCTTCGGCCTGCAGGTCGGGCTGAGCCTGGCGGCCATCGTCGCGGCCGGCGTCAGCCTGTTCATCTACGCGACGGGTGACGCGCCCGCGGGCGGCGTCAAGACGTTCAGCGGCGCGATCTCGATCGACAAGCCGGCGCTGTTCCTCTGGGGCACGCTGCTGGCCCTGGCGGTCGGCGCGGTGCTGCTGATCTCCGACCGCGTGGTCGAGCCAGGTGGCGCGCTGGTCGCGCAGGCCGGCATCCGCCCGGGCACGGTCCAGGACCGCGCCCAGACGGCGACGGTCATGCAGACCGAGGTGTTCCCGCTGACGCTGTTCGCGCTCGGCGGCATGATGGCGTTCTGCGCGTCGAACGACCTGCTGACGATGTTCATCGCGCTGGAAGTGCTTTCGCTGCCGCTGTACCTGATGTGCGGCCTGGCCCGGCGTCGCCGGCTCCTGTCCCAGGAAGCGGCGGTCAAGTACTTCCTGCTCGGCGCGTTCTCCTCGGCGTTCTTCCTTTATGGACTCGCGCTGCTGTACGGCTACGCGAACTCCGTGAAGCTGGCGGACATCGCGGCCGCGGCGGCGGGTTCGGACCGGTCGGACACGCTGTTGTTCGCGGGCCTCGGCCTGCTGGTGGTGGGCCTGCTGTTCAAGGGGTCGGTCGGCCCGTTCCACACGTGGACCCCGGACGTGTACCAGGGAGCCCCGACGCCGGTGACGGCGTTCATGGCGGCGTGCACGAAGGTCGCGGCGTTCGGCGGGATCCTGCGGGTGCTGTCGGTGGCGTTCGGCTCGACGAGCTGGGAGTGGCGCGGAGTCCTCTGGGGCGTCGCGATCATCTCGATGGTGATCGGCGCGGTGCTGGGCCTGACGCAGACGGACGTCAAGCGCATGATCGCGTACTCGTCGATCGCGCACGCGGGCTTCCTGCTGATCGGCGCGATCGCGATCACCAAGGACGGGCTGTCGAGCACGCTGTTCTACCTGCTGGCGTACGGCTTCACGACGCTGGCGGCGTTCGGCGTGATCAGCCTGGTGCGCGATTCCTCGGGCGAGGCAACGCACCTCTCGGCGTGGGCCGGGCTGGCGAAGCGGTCGCCGCTGGTGGCCGGGGTCTTCACGTTCTTGCTGCTGGCGCTGGCGGGCATCCCGTTGACGTCCGGGTTCGTGGGCAAGTTCGTGGTGTTCTCGGCGGCGCTGTCGGACGGAATGGCCCCGCTGGTGGTGGTGGCCTTGGTGTTCAGCGCGGTGGCGGCGTTCTTCTACCTGCGGGTGATCGTGCTGATGTACTTCTCCGAGCCGGCGGCGGACGGCCCCACGGTGACGATCCCGGGCTTCGGCACGGGAGCGGCGATCTTCCTCGGCACGGCGGTGACGCTGATCCTCGGCTTGGTCCCGGCCTTCGCACTGGGTTGGGCGGGCGCAGGCGGTTTCGCTTCCTGAGTGTGCTTTCTTCAGGCCGCCACCCTCTTCTATTTGGGGGTGGCGGCCTTTAGTTTGTGGCTCAGTTGTTTCGGATCACCGGGCAGGACACTGATGTAGCCACCGGCGAGCGCGATCCCGACGCGTCCGGCTTCGACGTCCAGATAGTTGACGGTCGTGCTCCCGGCGTAGAGCTGCCCGATGCCGAAGTGGGGCTGCTGGAAGAGGGCGTCGAGCTCCTGCGCTTCCCGGCTCCGCGCGGGAGCGTCGTCGAAGATGTCGCTTTCTTCCTGCGGTTTGAAATCATCTTGAGGAAGCGAGAAGGGCTTGATCGGCGCGCTCCGCCACGGTGGCAGTCGTGCGACGAGGGCGTCGGCGGGGTGGGTATCGGGGGAGACACCGGCGAGCTCGACCGTTTCGCCTCGGCAGACAACGCTGACAGCGGTGCGATTCCGGGCGGCGACGAGGATGCCGATCTGGCTTTCGGTGTCGCGCGCGTAGGCGTAGAACTCGTTTGCGGGGCGGTCGATGAGGTGCAGGACGTCTTCGAATTCGGGCGTGAAGCCGTCACCTTGGGTGAAGCCGTAGTGGCTGAGTTCTTCGAAGGCTTCGCGGTCGACGGTGTTCTTCGCCGACGGCGGGATGTACCTGAGTCCCTGTGCGAAGACGGGGTGCGGGTCGCCGCAGCCGACGTTGCGCATGGCGGTGAGCAGGGTGTTCAGGGTGAGTTCGGCGTTGAGCATGGTCACTGGTTCTTGGGCCGGTTCTCGCCGATCACCGGAGGCATCGGCTTTTCGATGAACCCGCCGAAGGTTTCGTCCGGGTCGGGGTTGCGCAGATAGGCGGCGGACTTCTTTTCTTTGTCTTCATCTTTCCCGCCGCGACCGCCACCGGGGGCGCCCATGGGCATGCCGTTGGCACCTCGGGCGCCGGGGGTGCCTCGGGTGGTGGCGCCGGGGAGGCGTTCTTCGGGCATGCGGGCGCCGGTGCTCGGTCCTGGGGATCGGACGCCTGCTCCCGGTGTTGCTCCTGGGCGGTACCCAGTTCCTGTTCCGGGGTTGGTTCCGTAGCCACCGGTGCCGGGCCCGAAGCTGCCGCCTGAGTAGCCCCCGGTGCCGGGTCCGAAGGCGTTCCCGCCAGGTTCGCTGCCGAACTGCCCGGTGGGCCCGAACTGATACCCACCCTGAGCAGAGGGAAGCATGACGGGGTTGGGGACGTAGCTGTTGGCGTGGGTGCTGTCCGGGTTGTTGGGTTGTTGAACCTGGTTCTGGAACTGGTTCTGGTTCTGGTTTTGCGTCAGGTTCTGGTTTTGAACCTGGTTCTGTCCGGGTTGGACAGTCTGCCGGCTTTGCTGCGCAGGAACTTGCGGCTGCCGGGGATTCCGAGCCCATTCACCGGTATCGGTGGGACCAGCCTTACGTCCGGCGTCATCCCGGGGAGTCAGGCCGACGGGCGCCCCGGAGTCGGCAAGCTGAGCGTACTGAGCGGGCATCTGCCCACCATTGGTGCCACTGGCGGAGTGATAGGCACTGAAGGCATCGATATTGGCCTGGCTATCAGCCTGCCAGCCGGCAACCTTGGTTTGGTAGGAGCCCACGCCGTCCCCATTGATGGCATGAAGAACATCGACAGGGGTGATTTCGGGAGGCTGAGGGGGAACGGGTTTGACGGAGTTCTTGGCGGTCCCAAAGGCATCCATCTGAGCACCAACAGCGGTCTGAGCGGTCTCAAGATGAACAGCATCATCAGCGGCGGCTTGAACAAGAGGAAGGGTCGCGTCGGCAGCAGAATTCCCGGCTCCGCCTTGCCACCCGGACATGGTCTTGGCACGGAGAGAGCTGATCCGCTGCGCCCGCTCAACCATCCGAGCGGTCAACTGAGTGGCGCTGTCGTGCGCATCGGCCAGCGAACCGGTACCTTCACCGCCGGTGATCTGTTCGTAAATCTGTGCTGCCGTCAAGGGCCCTTCTGTAGGCATCATTTTCCCCGCTTCAAAGAAGTCATCACTTTGGATGCGACAGTCTGGGCCGCTTGGCAGGGATCGATCTGGCCGATTTTTGTGCGAGACTGCGTAACCGTCAGGTCGACCGTAGAGCGGTCGCTCGTTCCGACAGCCAAGGAGCACACGCCCTCCGACCGGTAATCCGAGGTCCCATAGATGACCGCGGGATAGCCCTCGATCGGCTCCAACGGCTCGAACAGCTTGTAGTTGGTCCCGCGTGCGCGGTAGACACCAGTCAGTCCGAGGCTATCGACCGTTGCGAAAATGACGTTGACGCTGGCCCCAGAACCGTCAGCGGGATCCCATCCGCAGGTTGGGCCCGCCGGTGCCTTTAGATCCGGTTTGGGAGTCACCGGGCGACCGAACACATCGTTGACCTGAGAATCGGTCAACGTGGAACACGGTTCAGAGGCAAATCGCGTCGTATCGATCGGGTTTTCGACCTTCGGTACGCCCGGACCGGGGACTTCTTGCCCCGTACCTGGGGCCTCGGGCGAACTCGGCGTGGGGGGGGGGGCCGCCGGCGGCCGGCGCGGGGGGCCAGCACCCCCGCGTCGGCAAATGCCGCCCCACACCCCCAGACGACACCGGCCCGCCGCAGGCGTGCCGTGGG
>NZ_JAPZLD010000092.1:0-23677 GCF_030182635.1 Amycolatopsis ponsaeliensis | reverse complement strand
CGGTGCTGCGCTCGGCGACGACGTCGGCGGCGAAGCTGGCCGCCCTCGAGTACGCCGATCGCGGGGTCACGGTCAACTGCGTCGCGGTCGGGGGCCCCCCCCCCCCCCCGCCCCCGGGGGACGGGGGCCCCCCGGCGGGGGCGGGGGGGGGGGCGGGGGGGGGCGCGGGGGGGCGGGGCGCCGCGCGGCGGGGGCGGGGTCGCGCCGCCGCGGGGGGGGGGGGGCCGCGGGGGCCCCGGGGGGGGCCCCGCCCCCGCCACCTGTTTCCCTCCCACTCACTCCCTCCCGCCCCGCCCCCAGCCCCGCGCCCCGACCCTCCAGGTACGCGACCCGACGGCCCAGGTACGCGAGTCGACCCTGCAATCACGCGTGTCGACCTTCTGATCACGCGTGTCGACCGCGCAATCACGCGAGCCGGGCCCCGACCGGCGGCCTCGGCTTCGCCGGCACGTGTGTCCCCGCGCCCCGCATGTCGCCCACAGGAGTGAAACCCAGCCCGGAACGTAGCGAACGGACCGTTCGCGACGCCCGGCATTTGCCCAGCTCACCCCACCCGCAGCACCCTGGACCCATGCCCCCGACGATCTTCGTCCTCACCACCGCGGCGGCCGCCGGAGCCGCCACCGCGCCACCCGCGGCGTGGGCTCTCGACCGCGCCAAAGCTCCGATCCCGGTCCGCCGCGCCGCCGTGCTGGCCGCCGTCGGCGTCCTGCTCGTCACCGCGTGCTGGCTGGCCGGCAGCGGGCCGGCCTGGTGGCTGCCCGTACCGCTTACACTCACCGCCGTCGCGGCCCCGCTCGCCCTCGCCGACCTGCGCCACCTCCGCCTCCCGGACGTCCTCACCCTGCCCGCCTACCCGCTCTTCGGCGCCGCGATCGGGGCCGCCGCACTCGGCGGTGGTGGCCCGTCGGTCGCCGTGCGCGCGGCCGCCGGTGCCCTCCTCTTCGGCGCCGCGCACGCGGCGGTCCGGAGTGCCGCACCCCACAGCCTCGGCGCCGGCGACGTGAAGCTGGCCGGCAGCCTCGGCGCGGTACTCGGCGCGGCCGGCTGGCCCGCCCTCGCCGTCGCGGCCGTGCTGGCGGCGCTTCTCAGCCTGGTCGTCGCGCTCGTGCGGAGAGCCCGCCGCGTGCCCCACGGTCCGGCCCTCCTCGCCGCCACCTGGCTGTGCGCCCTCTTCCCCGGTGCGCCATGACCGGAACACTCTTCGGGCTCGCCCGGCCTCCGTGACAGGATTGAGCCCATGTTGCGCTGGATCACCGCAGGTGAATCGCACGGACCCGCGCTGGCCGCCGTGCTCGAAGGCATGCCCGCCGGCGTCGGCGTCACCACCGCCGACGTCACCGAGCAGCTCGCCCGGCGCCGCCTCGGCTTCGGGCGCAGCCCGCGGATGGGCTTCGAGACCGACCACATCGACTTCCTCGGCGGCGTGCGCCACGGCCTCACCCAGGGCGGCCCGGTCGCGATCCAGATCGAGAACGCCGAGTGGCCCAAGTGGGAGCAGGTCATGGCGGCCGACCCGGTCGACCCGCAGATCCTCGAAGGCCTCGCGCGCAACGAACCGCTCACCCGGCCCCGCCCGGGCCACGCCGACCTGCCCGGCATGCAGAAGTACGGCTTCGACGAGGCCCGCCCCGTCCTCGAACGCGCCAGCGCGCGGGAGACGGCGTCGCGGACCGCGCTCGGCACCGTCGCGCGGAACTTCCTGAAGCAACTGCTCGGCGTCGAGATCCTCAGCCACGTCGTCTCGATCGGCGGGGCCGACGCACCCGAAGGCCCGCTGCCCGTCGCCGCCGACCTGGCCGCCATCGACGAGAGCCCGGTGCGTGCCTTCAGCCAGGAAGGCACCGACGCGATGGTCGCCGAGGTCGACGCCGTGCGGAAGGCGGGCGACACCGTCGGCGGCGTGATCGAGGTCCTCGCCTACGGCCTCCCGCCGGGCCTCGGCTCCCACGTCCACTGGGACCGCCGGCTCGACGCCCGGCTCGCCGGCGCGCTGATGGGCGTTCAGGCGATGAAGGGCGTCGAGGTCGGCGACGGCTTCACCACCGCCCGCCGCTGGGGCAGCCAGGCCCACGACGAGATCGACCGCGGCACCGGCCCGGTCGGCGTCACCCGCCGGTCCAACCGCGCGGGCGGCCTCGAAGGCGGCATCACCAACGGCGAGCCGCTGCGGGTGCGCGTCGCCATGAAGCCGATCTCGACCGTCCCCAAAGCACTGTCCACAGTGGACGTCAAGACCGGCGAGCCCGCCGTCGCGATCCACCAGCGCTCCGACGTCTGCGCCGTGCCGCGCGCCGGGGTCGTGCTCGAATCGGTCGTGGCGCTCGTCCTCGCCGACGCCGCGCTCGAGAAGTTCGGTGGCGACTCCCTCGGGGAAAGCAAGCGCAACGCCGAGGCGTACCTGAAGGCCCTCGAGGAGCGCTGGTGAGCCCTCGTGCGGTGATCGTCGGCCCGCCCGGCTCGGGCAAGAGCACGGTCGGCCCGCTGCTGGCGGCCGCGCTCGGCGTCGAATTCCGGGACAGCGACGCCGACATCGTCGCGCGCACCGGGCGCACCATCGCCGACATCTTCGCGGAAGACGGCGAACCCGCTTTCCGTGCGCTGGAAGAAGAAGCGGTCGCCACCGGGCTGGCCGAGCACGACGGCGTCCTGTCCCTCGGCGGCGGCGCCCCGCTCACCCCGGGCACCCGGGCCCGGCTGGCCGAGCACACCGTCGTGTTCCTCAACGTCGGCCTCGCCGCCGGGGTGCAGCGCACCGGCCTGTCGTCGGCGCGGCCGCTGCTGGCCGGGGTGAACCCCCGTGCCACGTTCAAGAAACTGCTCGACGAGCGGGTGCCCGTCTACCGCGCGGTCGCCACGGTCGAGGTCGTCACCGACAACCGGACGCCCGCCGACATCGTCGCGGGCCTGGCGGCCGAGCTCGCCGTCCCCGCCGAAGCCAAGGAGTGAGTCACCCCGTGTCCGATCCGGTGCGCATCCCCGTCGCCACCGCCCGTCCCTACGACGTCGTGGTCGGCCGCGGCCTGCTCGGCGACCTCACCGCGCAGCTGGCCGACGCCTCGAAGATCGCGCTGATCCACCCGCCCACGCTGACCACCACAGCCGAGGCCATCCGCGAAGAGCTGATCGCCGCCGGGCTCGACGCGCACCGCGTCGAAATCCCCGACGCCGAGGACGGCAAGGCGCTCACCGTCGCGAGCTTCTGCTGGGAGGTCCTCGGCCGGATCGGGCTGGACCGCCGCGGGGTCGTCGTCGGTCTCGGCGGCGGCGCCGTCACCGACCTCGCCGGGTTCGTCGCGGCTACGTGGATGCGCGGGGTCCGGCTGGTCAACGTCCCGACGACGCTGCTCGGCATGGTCGACGCCGCGGTCGGCGGCAAGACCGGCATCAACACCGAGGCGGGCAAGAACCTCGTCGGGGTGTTCCACGAGCCGAGCGCGGTGTTCGTCGACCTCGCGACGCTGGAGACGCTGCCGCCGAACGAGCTCGTCGCCGGCATGGCCGAGGTCGTGAAGACGGGCTTCATCGCCGACCCGCGGATCCTCGAGCTGATCGAGGCCGACCCGGCCGGCGCGCTGGACGCTAGCGGCGACGTGCTGGCCGAGCTGGTCCGCCGCTCGATCCAGGTGAAGGCCGACGTCGTGGCCGCCGACCTGCGCGAGTCCGACCTGCGCGAGATCCTCAACTACGGCCACACCCTCGGCCACGCCATCGAGCGCCGCGAGCGGTACCGGTGGCGCCACGGCGCCGCGGTGAGCGTCGGGCTGGTGTTCGCCGCCGAGCTGGCGCGGCTGGCCGGGCGGCTCGACGACGCCACCGCCGAGCGTCACGCCGCCGTGCTCAAGCTGCTCGGCCTGCCGACGACGTACGACGCCGACGCGCTGCCGCAGCTGCTGGAAACCATGAAGGGCGACAAGAAAACCCGGTCCGGAGTGTTGCGGTTCGTCGTCCTCGACGGCCTCGCGAAGCCGGGCCGGCTGGAAGGCCCGGACCCGTCGCTGCTGGCGGCCGCGTACTCGGCGATTGCGGCGGACGCTCCGAAGAGCGGCGGGAGCGTGCTGCTGTGAAGGCGTTCGTGTTCAACGGCCCCAACCTCGGGCGGCTCGGCAAGCGCGAGCCGTCGGTCTACGGCTCGACCACCCACGACGACCTCGCGGCGCTGTGCGTGAAGACGGGCGAGGAGCTGGGGATCGAGGTCGAGGTCCGGCAGACCGACCACGAAGGCGAACTGGTCGGCTGGCTGCACGAAGCCGCCGACGGCGGCAACCCGGTGGTGCTCAACGCGGGCGCGTGGACGCACTACTCGATCGCGGTGCGCGACGCCGCGGCGCAGCTGTCCGCGCCGCTGATCGAGCTGCACATCTCGAACGTGCACAAGCGGGAGGCGTTCCGGCACCACAGCGTGCTGTCGGACATCGCGACCGCGGTGATCGCCGGTCTCGGCGTCGACGGCTACCCGCTCGCCCTGCGGTGGCTCGCCGCGCACCCGGGATGACGCTGCCGACGCTGACCACGGCGCGGCTGAAGCTGCGCCAGCTGGTCGAGACCGACCGCGAAGCCGTCGTGAAGGTGTTCTCCGACCCGGAGATGAGCCGGTTCTTCGCCGCGGACTTCTCCGACCCGGCCGCGGCGAGCGCGATGGTCGACCGCCGGCTGTCCTACCGCGGCCCGGCGGGCCAGGGCCACTGGGTGATCGAGCGCGACGGCGAAGTCATCGGCGTCGCGCACCTGCGGCCGTCATCGGAACTGCCCGGCGGAGTGGCTGAACTGGGCTACTACGTCGCGAGCGCGCACGCGGGGCAGGGCCTGGCGACCGAGGCCGCCCGGGCGATGCTCGACCACGGCCTCGACGCGCTCGGGCTGCCGGCGGTGTGGGCGCTGGTGCACGAGAACAACGCGGCGAGCCGGAAGGTGGCGGCCCGGCTGGGCTTCCTCGATGTCGGCAGCGGCATCCACTACGGCGATCTGCACCGGGTGCTCGTATCGCTGGCGCCGGTGGCCGGGCGGCCGCACCACATCGAGCTGTGGGTGCCGGTCCTGGCGGAGGCCGAGCGAAGCTGGGGCTGGCTGCTGGGCGAGCTGGGGTGGCGGGAGTTCCAGCGCTGGCCCGCGGGCATCAGCTGGCGCCGCGGCGGGACGTACGTGGTGGTCGAGGCATCGCCGGCGATGAGCGCCCCATCGCACGAGCGCATGCGGCCGGGCTTGAACCACCTGGCGCTGCACGTGGGAACCCGCACCCAGGTCGACGACCTGGCCGAGCGAGCTGCCGACCACGGCTGGCGCCCGCTGTTCGCCGACCGGTACCCGTACGCGGGCGGGGAAGCGCATTACGCGGCTTATCTGGAGAACGACGCCGGCTTCGAGGTCGAGCTGGTGGCGCTCGAAGGCCCGCCGGCCGGGAACTGACCCGAGCTTCGCGGCCGCCCGCCCGCCCGCCGGGGGCGGGCCCCGCCAAGGCCGGGGTTCCCGGCAGCCGGGTTCCGGGCGAGCGCAGTCCGACTGCCTCGCCGGCGGTGTCTTGAATGAGTCATTCAGGGCGTGGGAGGTCCTGAATGACTCATTCAAGACGTTTGCCGGGGCACCGCACTCCGCGAGCGGCGCCGGGACAGCCAGGCCGGCGACTTCGCCGGGGCCCCTGCCACCCGGCACCGGGTCTGACCGGCCCACACTCCGGAAACCCGTTGCCCGCCCGCGATCTTGTGCGCGATCGAAGGACCGCCGACCAGGTGTGCCGCCACTCGGACGGGGTGGGTCTCGCTACACTCCGATGTCGTGAGCCCGTTTCGTCGTGGGGGTCGGCGACCCGCTCGTGCCTTGCTCGCCAGTGCTCTGGCCGGGCTGCTCGTCGCGGGGTGCACCGAGGGTTACGCCCAGCCTCAGGCCGCGGGGGACAATCCCGCCATCGCCGGCGGCAAGACCAGTTCCCCGCCGCGGCCGGTCGATGTCAAGCTCGCTTCGGGTGACCCCCGGGAGAGTGGTGGTGTGATCGCCGCCGGTGGGGCGGATGCCGTCTACAACTACGGACCCTCCGTCATGCTCGACCGCGGGCAGACCCGGATGTGGTGGTGCAGCCAGTACGGCGGCGCCGGACCCGCCGGCGACGACATCCTCTACGCCCAGGCCCAGTCGATCGACGGTCCGTTCGCCGGGCCCGGTGGCGGCATCCCGGCCGCCGTCTTCTCCGGCGCGCCCGGGCAGTTCGACGGCATGCACACCTGCGACCCGTCGGTGCTGCGCGTCGGCTCGACCTACTACCTCTACTACACCGGGGCGGCCGGCGACCACGCGCTCGGCAACGCCGTCGGGCTCGCCACCAGCCCGGACGGCGTGCACTGGACCCGCGCGGCGGGCGGGAAGCCGATCCTCGGGCCGTCGCACGACGTGCACCGCGCCAACGTCTACGGCGCCGGGCAGCCCTCGGCCGTCTACCTCGACGGCTGGTTCTACCTGATGGTCACCGACACCACCGGCCGCGCCGCTGCGTGGAACGGCGCCGGGCAGTTCGTGCTCCGGTCGCACGATCCCGCGTTCGGGTCCGGGGTGCAGGCCCTCGACGTCGGCGGGTTCGTGCCGGTGGCCACGACCTCCGCGCCGCGCGGCCGGTCGGTGGTCGAGGGGTTCAGCGCCGACCTGATGTGGGTCGGGGCGCTCGACGCGTTCGTCATCGCGCACGAGACCGACACCGGGACGACGCTGACGTTCTGGACCGCGGACTTCACCGAGAACCCGTTCCGGCCGGTGGTCATCCCGGGCCCGTGGAAGGAAGGGCCGGGGCTGGTGCGCCGCGCGGACGGGCACGCGCCGCTGTCGTCGGCCGCGCCGTGCGACCGGGTGCCGCTCGACGTCGTGCGCGCCACCACGATCGGTGGCGCCGCCGCGCCGACCGCCCTGCGGCACTTCGGGCTCGACCTGCTCGGCAGCCAGGCCTGCGCGAACCCGGGCCGGGTGGCCGCGACGTTCGACGGCGTGACGATGCCGTCCCCGGACCGGACGATGGACCTGGTCCGCGCCGGGCAGCGGGTGCGGGTCGACCGTCGAGGGGTCGCCACGGCCCTGGCCGGCGAGCTGCTGGAGAAGGAACCGCCCGAGGTGGCGGCGCTGCCGGTGGCGACCCGGCTGCGCTCGGGTGCGGACGCGGTCCAGGCGCCGGGCCGCGGGCTCGCGCTGGTCCTCGACGACCGCCGCCTGTGGGGAGTCCCGGACGCCGCGATCGTGGCCGGCAACGGCTCGGCGGCACACCCCGTGACGGACGCCCAGTGGGACGGCTTCCCCCAGGGCACTTCGCTGGTCGGCTGAGCCGAAAGTGGGCTTGATCGCCGGGGGAGCAGGCGAGAGGGCATTCCGCGACGCACCTCGCGGGTCGGCCCAGCCGCGCGCGGTGCTCGCTGGCGGGGAATCGACACTGCGCGCCAAGACCGGTCAGGCGAGCACCGGCCGAGCAGCGTCCTAGACCCGAGGTTCCCTGCTGTGCGACCGAATCCGCGGGGACGGCCGCGGCGACTCGCCCTCCGCCCGGACCCGGCGCCGCGGCCGCGGCGAAGGCGACTCCGAGTCCTCCGAGTCGTCCAAGTCCTCCGACTTGGACCGCCCGATCCGCCCGCCCACGAACAACCCGAGCCCGGCCGGAACCAACACCAGCAGCGCCGAAAACGCCGCCCCGCCCGTCAACGCCCCGCCCAGCTCCGACACGCCCGTCTGGTCGACGAACACCGCCCGCCCGATCACGTACAGGATCCCCGACACGACCCCCGCCACCAGCGCCGCGATGAACCACGCGCGGCCTCGGTCGGGGACGTCGCGCCATGCGTCCAGTGCGCTCCACAGGGCCGCCGCGCCGACCAGGACCGCCAGGGCCACCGCGGTCACCAGGGTCTGGTCCGTCGGGTGGTACACGGCGTACTTCGCCAGCAGCGTCAGCGCGACGCCGTGGAGCACCGCCATCCCGAGTCCGCGGATCACCCAAGCGCTCATCCTGCGCAGTGTAGGCCAGGTTACCGGCGAGTCGCTTGGCGTGCGCCCACTAGGCTGGAGCGGTGCCTGAAACCCATGGACGACGCCGGGCGGCGCTGCGCGGGCTTCTGACCGAAGCCGGCCTCGACGCGCTGCTGGTCACCGATCTGCTCAACATCCGCTACCTCACCGGCTTCACCGGGTCGAACGCCGCCGTGCTGCTGCACGCCGGGGGCGACGGGAAGACGCTCTTCTGCACCGACGGCCGCTACACGACGCAGTCGGCCGCCGAGGTGCCCGACCTGGACAAGGTCGTCGACCGGGCCAGTGCCGCCGCCCTCGTCGCGAAAGCCGCGAAGGACACCGGAACCTACGGGCGGGTCGGGTTCGAGAGCCAGCACGTCAGCGTCGAGGAGTACGAGTCCCTCAAGAAGAAAGTGGCCCTCGAACGGACCCCGGGGCTCGTCGAAAAGCTGCGCCTGGTGAAGGACGAAGCCGAGATCGAGGCGCTGCGCCAGGCGTGCGCCGCCGCCGACCGGGCGCTGGACGACCTCGTTGCCGCCGGTGGCCTGCGGCCCGGCCGGACCGAGCTGGAAATCGCCCGTGACCTGGAGAACCGGATGCTGGAGCACGGCTCGGCCGAGCCCAGCTTCGCCTCCATCATCGCCGCCGGCGCGCACTCGGCCATCCCGCACCACCAGCCGACGCACGCCCAGCTGAAGCGCGGCGACTTCGTCAAGATGGACTTCGGTGCGACCGTCGACGGCTACCACTCCGACATGACCCGCACCTTCGTCCTCGGCGAGCCCGCGGACTGGCAGCGGGAGGTGTACGACCTCGTGCACACCGCCCAGGCGGCCGGGGTCGCCGCCGTCGCGCCCGGCGCCGAGGTGTCCGATGTGGACGCCGCGGCGCGGAAGGTGATCGCGGACGCGGGCCACGGCGAGCACTTCGCGCACGGTCTCGGCCACGGCGTCGGCCTGCAGATCCACGAGGCGCCCAGCTTCGCCGCGACGGGCGTCGGTACACTGTCCGCCGGTATGGCGGTCACCGTCGAGCCCGGCGTGTACCTCGCGGGGCGCGGTGGCGTGCGCATCGAGGACACGCTCGTCGTGCGGGCTGGGGAGCCCGAACTCCTCACCCTGAGCACCAAGAACCTCGTGGTCGTCTGACAGCGGCCCCGAACCCGAAGATTCGACACAGGAGACTGCAAGCTCGTGGCCACGACCAACGACCTGAAGAACGGGCTCGTCCTCAACCTCGAGGGCCAGCTGTGGACCGTCACCGCGTTCCAGCACGTCAAGCCGGGCAAGGGCGGCGCCTTCGTGCGCACGACCCTCAAGCACGTGCTCACCGGCAAGGTGGTCGACAAGACGTTCAACGCGGGCACGAAGGTCGAGACGGCCACGGTGGACCGCCGCAACATGACCTACCTGTACAAGGACGGCCAGGACTTCGTGTTCATGGACGGCGACACCTACGACCAGATCACGGTGCTGGCCGCGGTCGTCGGCGACAACGCCAACTACATGCTCGAGAACACCGAGGTCCAGGTCGCGGTGCACGAGAACGAGGCGCTCTACGTCGAGCTCCCGACCTCGGTCGAGATCGTCATCCAGCACACCGACCCGGGCCTGCAGGGCGACCGCTCCACCGGCGGCACCAAGCCGGCGACGCTGGAGACCGGCGCGGAGATCCAGGTCCCGCTGTTCCTGTCCACCGGCGAGAAGATCAAGGTCGACACCCGCGACGGCCGTTACCTGGGCCGCGTCTCCAGCTGATGCCGACGTCGAAGCCCCACCCCAACCGCGGCGGCGCGATCAGCCGGCGGCAGGCGCGCCGACGCGCGGTGGAAATGCTGTACGAGGCCGTGCAGCGCGACACCGACGCGGTGACGCTGCTGGCCGACCGGGTCGGCGCGACCGAGGTCGACCCCGTCGGGGACTACACGATCACCCTGGTCGAGGGCGTGACCGGCCGGAAGACCCAGATCGACGAGCTGCTGGCCGAGCACGCGCAGGGCTGGACCCTGGAGCGGATGCCGAAGGTCGACCTCGCGGTGCTGCGGGTCGGGGTCTACGAGCTGCTCTGGGCCGAGGACGTGCCGGACCCCGTCGCGATCGACGAGGCCGTCGGCCTGGCGAAGGAACTGTCCACGGACGATTCGCCGCGGTTCGTCAACGGCGTGCTGGGCCGGATCGGCACGATCGCCGACCGCCTCCGCGCAGTGCTCTGACCGGCGCCGTTTCTCCTAGGTGCTGCGAGCCCCCCGACGAGGTCAGTGAGCGTCTCCGGTGCCCCCACCGAGGGCGCTCACTGCGTCGGCGCAACACGACTCGCGATCAGTCCTCCTTGGCGGGCCGGGCCTCCGGCGGGAGCACGCCCCAGTCGATGAGCTGCTCGGTGAGCTCGCCCGGGGTCATGTCGTAGATGATCGCCAGCGACCGCAGGTCCTCGGTGCGGATCGAGAGCACCTTGCCGTTGTAGTCGCCGCGCTGGCTCTGGATCGTCGCCGCGTAGCGGGCCAGCGGGCCCACCTTTTCGGCCGGCAGCTGCTGCAGGCGCTCGAGGTTGATCACGATCTTGGTGGCGGGCTCGGCGCCGGACGGTACCCGGCCCTCGGGCAGCAGCTCGACCACGGGCACACCGTAGAAGTCGGCCAGCTCGGCCAGCTTCTGCACGGTGACGGCACGGTCGCCACGCTCGTACGAGCCGACGACGACGGCCTTCCAGCGCCCACCGGACTTCTGCTCGACCCCGTGCAGGGACAGGCCCTGCTGCTGGCGGATCCCGCGGAGCTTGGCCCCGAGCGCCTTGGCGTAATCGCCCATCTGGTCGTTCTCCGTTCTCCACCCCCTCCCGGTCGGGGTGACCGGTCCAGGGGACTCGTCGAGTCGAATACTCAGAGTAATGGTTACGCATTGTTGTCACCAGGTCAAGCAGGAGCTTGCCGCGAATCACGCCACACCACCCGTAAGACTGAGCAAAGTGCCTGCTACTGTCGGTGCGAAAGCCCCGACCAGCAGGGGAACAGACGTCCTTTAAGGACCCGTCCGGTGAGGCGGGGAAGGAGTCCGAAGTGTCGTCACGTCCGCGTGGCGCGGCTGGTTCGGCCGGGGAGCGCGAGCTCCTGACGGCCGGCGATGTCGCGCGCACGATCGCCCGAATGGCCCATCAGGTCATCGAAAAGACCGCGAACGGTGCGGAGAGCACTACCCCGCCCGTGTTGCTCGGGATCCCCAGCCGCGGCACTCCGCTCGCGGCCCGCCTCGCCGGCAAGATCGGCGAGTTCTCCGGAGTCCGCCCGCCGACCGGCGCCCTCGACGTCACCCTTTACCGGGACGACCTCCGCCGCCGCCCGCCGCGCGCGCTCGAACAGACGCAGCTGCCCACCGGCGGCATCGACGACCGCGTGGTGATCCTGGTCGACGACGTCCTCTTCTCCGGCCGCACGATCCGGGCCGCGCTCGATGCCCTCCGTGATCACGGCCGCCCCCGCGCGGTGCAGCTGGCGGTGCTGGTCGACCGGGGTCACCGCGAGCTGCCGATCCGCGCCGACTACGTGGGCAAGAACGTGCCGACCGCCCGTACCGAGGGCGTGTCCGTCCTGCTGGCCGAGATCGACGGCCGTGACGCGGTCCTGCTGCGCCCCGCAGAAGTCTCAGAAGCCTCAGCGGCCACGGAAGCTCCTGGAGAAGAGTCTTGAAGCACCTGCTCGCCACCGACGGCCTGGACCCCGCGGTCGCCACCGCGGTGCTCGACACCGCCGACGAGCTGAAGCACACGCTGCTCGGCCGCGAGGTGAAGAAGCTGCCGACGCTGCGCGGCCGCACGGTGATCACGCTGTTCTACGAGAACTCGACGCGCACGCGGGTGTCGTTCGAGATCGCCGGGAAGTGGATGAGCGCGGACGTGATCAACGTCTCCGCGTCCAGCTCCTCGGTGAACAAGGGGGAGTCCCTGCGCGACACCGCCCTGACGCTGGCCGCCGCGGGCGCCGACTGCGTGATCGTCCGGCACCCCGCCAGCGGTGCGGCCCAGCGGCTCTCGGAGTGGCTGGCCGAACCCGGCACCTCGGTGGTCAACGCCGGCGACGGCACCCACGAGCACCCCACGCAGGCGCTGCTCGACGCGGCGACCCTGCGGGAGCGCCTGGGCTCGCTCAAGGACCGCCGGATCGCGATCGTCGGCGATGTCCTGCACAGCCGCGTCGCCCGCTCGAACATCCACCTGCTCTCCGCGCTCGGCGCGGAGGTGGTCCTGGTCGCGCCGCCGACGCTGCTGCCCTACGGCGTCGAGAGCCTGCCCGTCACCGTGTCGCACGACCTGGACGCCGAGCTGCCCGCGGTCGACGCGGTGATGATGCTGCGGGTCCAGGCCGAACGCATGCACGGCGGGTTCTTCCCGTCAGCCCGCGAGTACTCGATCGCGTACGGCCTCTCGGAAAAGCGGCAGAAGCTGCTGCCCGGCCACGCGGTCGTCCTGCACCCCGGCCCGATGCTGCGCGGGATGGAGATCGCGAGCGCGGTCGCCGACTCCCCGGCCTCGGCCATCACCGAACAGGTCCGCAACGGCGTGCACGTCCGCATGGCGGTCCTCTACCACCTCTTGGCCAGCGAAGGAGCCGCCGCGTGAGCACCGTGATCAAGGGCGCCCGCCCGTACGGCGAGGGTGATCCCGTCGACGTCCTCGTCGAGGACGGCGTGATCACCGCGATCGGCGCCGTCCAGATCCCCGAAGACGCCGAAATCGTCGACGCCGCCGGTCAGGTGCTGCTGCCCGGCTTCGTCGACCTGCACACCCACCTGCGCGAACCCGGCCGCGAAGACACCGAGACGATCGACTCCGGCTCGGCCGCGGCGGCGCTCGGCGGCTACACCGCGGTGTTCGCCATGGCCAACACCGACCCGGTCGCGGACAACGCCGTGATCGTCGAGCACGTGTGGCGGCGCGGGCAGGAGGTCGGCCTGGTCGACGTCCACCCGGTCGGCGCGGTCACCGTCGGGCTCAAGGGCGAGAAGCTGGCCGAGCTGGGCACGATGGCGAACTCCCAGGCGCGGGTGAAGGTCTTCTCCGACGACGGCCTCTGCGTCGCCGACCCGCTGCTGATGCGCCGCGCGCTGGAGTACTCGACCGCGCTCGACGTCGTCATCGCGCAGCACGCCGAGGAGCCGCGGCTGACCGTCGGCGCCCAGGCGCACGAGGGCGAGCGCGCGGCCCGGCTCGGCTACACCGGCTGGCCGGCCGCCGCGGAAGAGTCCATCGTGGCCCGCGACTGTCTCCTGGCGCTGCACGCGAACGCGCGGCTGCACGTCTGCCACGTGTCCACTTCGGGCACCGCCGACGTGCTGCGCTGGGCGAAGGACCGCGGCACGAAGGTGTCGGCCGAGGTCACGCCCCACCACCTGCTGCTCACCGACGAGCGCCTGGCCACCTACGACCCGGTCAACAAGGTGAACCCGCCGCTGCGCACGGAATCCGACGCCGAAAAGCTGCGCGCCGCGCTGGCCGACGGTGTCATCGACTGCGTCGCCACCGACCACGCGCCGCACGCGGTGCAGGACAAGGACACCGAGTGGACCGCCGCCCGGCCGGGCATGCTCGGGCTGCAGACGGCACTGTCCATCGTGGCCGAGACCATGGTCCGCACCGGGCTGCTCGACTGGCGCGGCGTCGCCCGCGTCATGAGCGAACGCCCCGCCGAGATCGGGAACCTGGCCGACCAGGGCCGGCCGATCGCGGTCGGCGAGCCGGCGAACCTGACGCTCGTCGACCCGGACGCCGAGTGGACGGTCCGGGGCGCGGAGCTGGCCAGCATCGCCGCCAACACCCCGTACGAGGGAATGCGGCTCCCCGGTGTGGTGACCGCGACGCTGCTGCGCGGGCGGCTCACCGCGCGGGACGGGAAGGTCTGCTGATGGAGCGCTTCTGGCTGGTGCTGGCGATCGTCGCCTTCTTCCTGCTCTGCCTCTGGGGCATGTACGTCGGCTGGCGCCGCAAGGCGCGCTCGCAGAGCGTGCAGGTGCCGCCGTTCCCCGCGATCCCCGGAGACGCGGGCGAGGTGCTGCTGGAGTCCACCGGCGTCTACGTCGCCACGACGTTCGCGGGGGAGTGGCAGAACCGGGTCGTCACCCGCGGCGCGGGCCTGCGCACCGGGGCGGTCCTGCGGCTGCACGACGGCGGCATCGCCGTCGAACGCGGGGGAGCGCCCGACTTCTGGATCCCGCGCGACGCCGTCACCGGCGTCCGGCGCGACGCGAAGATCGCCGGGAAGGTGATGGGCACCGACGCGCTGCTGGTGCTCACCTGGCGGGCCGGGGAGACCGAGCTCGACACCGGCTTCCGCGGCGACGAACTCGACGACTATCCACAGTGGATCGAACAGCTCAAGATCAAGGGAGGTGCCCAGTGAACGCGCGCGCTCAGGCCGCACTGGTACTCGAAGACGGCCGGGTGTTCCGCGGCGCGGCCTACGGCGCGCGGGGGCGAACCCTCGGCGAGGCGGTGTTCTGCACCGGCATGACCGGCTACCAGGAGACGCTCACCGACCCGTCCTACCACGGGCAGATCGTGGTGCAGACCGCACCGCAGATCGGCAACACCGGCTGGAACGACGAGGACGACGAGTCGGCGAGGATCTGGGTCAACGGCTACGTCGTCCGCGACCCCGCGCGCACGCCGTCCAACTGGCGCTCGAAGCGCTCGCTCGACGACGAGCTGGTGAACCAGGGCATCGTCGGCATCGCCGAGGTCGACACCCGCTCGCTGACCCGGCACCTGCGCGAGCTCGGCGCGATGCGGGCCGGGGTGTTCTCCGGCGACGCGCTGGGCACCGTCGACGAGATGGTCGCCGAGGTACTGGCGAGCCCGAAGATGGAGGGCGCCGACCTGGCGGGCCAGGTAAGCACGCCTCGCCCCTACGTGGTCTCGCCTTCCGGCGAAGTTCGGTTCCGGGTCGTCGCGCTCGACCTGGGCATCAAGTCCAACACCCCGCGCCAGATGATCCAGCGCGGCATCGAGGTGCACGTGCTGCCCTCGACGTCGACTTTGGACGAGCTGCTGGCGATCGAGCCGGACGGCGTGTTCCTGTCCAACGGCCCCGGCGACCCGGCCACCACGGTGCACGCCACCGAGCTGACCAAGCAGGTCCTCGGCCGCGAGATCCCGCTGTTCGGCATCTGCTTCGGCAACCAGGTCCTCGGCCGCGCGCTCGGCCTCGGGACGTACAAGATGCGCTACGGCCACCGCGGCATCAACATCCCGGTGATCGACGTCGCCACCAAGCAGGTGGCGATCACCGCGCAGAACCACGGCTTCGCCCTCGAAGGCGAGCCCGGGCAGCGCTTCGAGTCGCCCTTCGGCGCGGCTCAGGTCAGCCACTACTGCGCCAACGACGGCGCGGTCGAGGGCCTGCGGGCCTTCGACGTCCCGGCGTTCTCGGTCCAGTACCACCCCGAAGCCGCGGCCGGCCCGCACGACGCGGCCCCCCTGTTCGACGATTTCGTTTCGCTCATGGAGAAGAAGGCCTGATGCCGAAGAGGACGGACATCCAGCACGTGCTGGTGATCGGCTCCGGGCCGATCGTGATCGGGCAGGCCGCGGAGTTCGACTACTCCGGTACCCAGGCCTGCCGGGTGCTGCGCAGCGAAGGCCTGCGCGTGTCCCTGGTGAACTCGAACCCGGCCACCATCATGACCGACCCCGAGTTCGCCGACGCCACCTACATCGAGCCGGTGACGCCGGACTTCGTCGAGAAGGTCATCGCGGCGGAACGGCCGGACGCGATCCTCGCCACCCTCGGCGGGCAGACGGCGCTCAACTGCGCGGTCGCCCTGCACGAGCGCGGCGTGCTCGACAAGTACGGCGTCGAGCTGATCGGTGCCGACATCGACGCCATCCAGCGCGGCGAGGACCGGCAGAAGTTCAAGAACATCGTCGCCGAGGTCGGCGCCGAGACCCCGCGAAGCCGCGTGTGCAACACCATGGACGAGGTCCGGGACACGGTAAAAGAGCTGGGCCTGCCGGTCGTCATCCGGCCGTCGTTCACCATGGGCGGGCTCGGGTCCGGCATGGCGCACACGCCCGAGGACCTCGAGCGGCTCGCGTCCACCGGGCTCACCGAGTCTCCGGTCACCGAGGTGCTCATCGAGGAGAGCGTGCTCGGCTGGAAGGAGTACGAGCTCGAGCTGATGCGCGACAAGAGCGACAACGTCGTGGTCGTCTGCTCGATCGAGAACGTCGACGCGATGGGCGTGCACACCGGCGACTCGGTCACCGTCGCGCCGACCATGACCCTCACCGACCGCGAGTACCAGGTGATGCGCGACGTCGGCATCGACGTGCTGCGTGCGGTCGGCGTCGACACCGGCGGCTGCAACATCCAGTTCGCGATCAACCCGGCCGACGGCCGGATGGTCGTCATCGAGATGAACCCGCGCGTTTCGCGAAGCAGTGCCCTGGCGTCGAAGGCGACCGGCTTCCCGATCGCCAAGATCGCCGCGAAGCTCGCCATCGGCTACACCCTCGACGAGATCACCAACGACATCACGAAGGCGACGCCCGCGGCCTTCGAGCCCACCTTGGACTACGTCGTCGTGAAGATGCCGCGGTTCGCCTTCGAGAAGTTCCCGGGCGCCGACCCGACGCTGACCACGACGATGAAGAGCGTCGGCGAGGCGATGTCGTTCGGCCGCAGCTTCCCCGAGGCGCTCGGCAAGGTGATGCGCTCGATCGAGACCAAGGCGACCGGCTTCTGGACGCTGCCCGACCCCGAGGGCGCCACGCTGGAGTCCACTTTGGACTCGTTGCGCGTGCCGCACGAGGGCCGCCTCTACGAAGTGGAACGCGCGCTGCGCCTGGGCGGCACCGTCGCGCAGGTGCACGAGGCCTCCGGCATCGACCCGTGGTTCATCGACCAGATCGCCCTCGTCGGCGAGGTGGGCGCCGAGGTCCGCGACGCGCCGGTGCTCGACGGCGACCTGCTGCGCCGCGCCAAGCGCACGGGCCTGTCGGACCGCCAGGTCGCCGCGCTGCGCCCGGAGCTGGCCGGCGAGGACGGCGTCCGCGCGCTGCGGCACCGCCTCGGCGTGCGGCCGGTGTTCAAGACCGTGGACACCTGCGCGGCCGAGTTCGCCGCGAACACGCCGTACCACTACTCGGCCTACGAGTCCGACCCCGACGCGCAGACCGAGGTCGCGCCGCAGACCGAGAAGCCGAAGGTGCTCATCCTCGGCTCGGGCCCGAACCGGATCGGCCAGGGCATCGAGTTCGACTACTCCTGCGTGCACGCGGCGATCGCGTTGCGGGAGGCCGGGTTCGAAGCCGTCATGGTCAACTGCAACCCGGAAACCGTGTCCACCGACTACGACACGTCCGACCGGCTGTACTTCGAGCCGCTGTCCTTCGAGGACGTGCTCGAGGTCGTGCACGCCGAGCAGGCGTCCGGCACGGTCGCCGGCGTCATCGTCCAGCTCGGCGGCCAGACCCCGCTGGGCCTGGCCAAGCGGCTCGCCGACGCCGGTGTCCCGGTGGTCGGGACGCCGCCGGAGGCCATCCACCTGGCCGAAGACCGCGGCGCGTTCGGCGAGGTGCTCACCGAGGCCGGGCTGCCCGCGCCGCGCTACGGCACGGCGACGTCGTTCGAGGGCGCCAAGCGGATCGCCGACGAGATCGGCTACCCCGTGCTGGTCCGGCCGTCGTACGTGCTCGGCGGGCGCGGCATGGAGATCGTCTACGACGAGGAGACCCTCGCCGGCTACATCAGCCGCGCCACCGAGATCAACCCCGAGCACCCGGTGCTCGTGGACCGCTTCCTCGACGACGCCATCGAAATCGACGTCGACGCCCTGTTCGACGGCGAAGAGCTCTACCTCGGCGGCGTGATGGAGCACATCGAAGAAGCCGGCATCCACTCCGGCGACTCGTCGTGCGCGCTGCCGCCGATCACGCTCGGGCACACCGACCTGCAGGCCGTCCGCCGCTCCACCGAGGCCATCGCGCGGGGCGTGGGCGTGCGCGGGCTCCTGAACGTCCAGTACGCGCTCAAGGACGACGTCCTGTACGTCCTGGAGGCCAACCCGCGCGCGTCGCGAACGGTGCCGTTCGTGTCCAAGGCGACCGCGGTGCCGCTGGCCAAGGCCGCCGCGCTGATCATGACCGGCTCGACGATCAAGGACCTGCGCGAGAGCGGCGTCCTCCCGGCCGACGGCGACGGCGGGCAGCTGCCGGCGGACTCGCCGGTCGCGGTGAAGGAAGCGGTGCTGCCCTTCCACCGCTTCCGCACCCCCGAAGGCCACGGCGTCGACTCGCTGCTGGGCCCGGAGATGAAGTCGACCGGCGAGGTGATGGGCGTCGACGTCGACTTCGGCAAGGCGTTCGCCAAGTCGCAGAGCGCGGCCTACGGTTCGCTGCCGACGTCCGGGCGCGTCTTCGTCTCGGTGGCCAACCGCGACAAGCGCTCGCTGGTGTTCCCGGTGAAGCGGCTGGCGGACCTCGGGTTCGAGATCCTCGCCACGTCCGGCACCGCGGAAGTGCTGCGGCGCAACGGGGTCGCGTGCACCGTGGTGCGCAAGCACTACGAGGGGTCGACCGACGCCGAGCCGAACATCGTGGACGTCATCCTGAACGGCGACGTCGACATGGTGATCAACACCCCGTACGGGAACAGCGGTCCGCGCGTCGACGGCTACGAAATCCGCACCGCCGCGGTGTCGCGCGACATCCCCTGCGTGACGACCGTGCAGGGCGCCGCGGCGGCCGTGCACGGCATCGAGGCGCTCATCCGGGGCGACATCGGGGTCAAGTCCCTGCAGGAGCTGCAGGCGGCGCTGAAGGCGAAGTCGTGAGCGCGCGCGAGCGGTTCGGGGCGCGGCTGGCGAAGGCCGTCGCGGACCGGGGCCCGCTGTGCGCCGGGATCGACCCCCACCCGGGCCTGATCGAGGCCTGGGGACTCCCGGTGGACGCTTCGGGCCTGGAACGGTTCGCGCTGTCCGCCATCGAGGTACTGGCGGCGCGCACGGCGATCGTCAAGCCGCAGTCGGCGTTCTTCGAAAGTTTCGGAGCGGCGGGTGTCCGGGTGCTGGAACGGGTCGTCGAAACCGCGCGCGAAGCCGGCGCACTGGTGCTGCTGGACGTCAAGCGCGGCGACATCGGCTCCACGATGGCGGCGTACACGGCCGCGTACGTGGCCGAGGGCGCGGCGATCGCGGCCGACGCGATCACCGTTTCGCCGTACCTCGGGTTCGGCTCTTTGGCCCAATGCGCCGAAACGGCGGTCGCCGCGGGGAACGGCATCTTCGTGCTTGCGCGGACTTCCAACCCCGAAGCGGCCGCGGTGCAGAACGCGAAGCTGCCCGACGGGCGCACGGTGGCGCAGGCGATCGTCGACGAAGCGGCGGCGTTCAACGACGGAGCCGGACCGCTCGGCGATGTGGGTGTCGTCGTCGGCGCCACCGTTCCGCCCGGGGAACTGGATCTTTCCCGGCTGAACGGACCGGTGCTGGCGCCCGGTTTCGGGGCCCAGGGGGCCACTGCGGCCGATTTGCGGGCACTTTTCGGTGTCTCGCTGCCAGGAGTGCTGCCCGCGTCGTCCCGCGACATCCTGAAGCACGGTCCGGAGCAAGCGGCTTTGCGCCAAGCGGTCGAACGGGTCGCCGAAGTGCTGGCCGACCCGCAGGAAAACGGCCAATAGCAGGGCCCGGAACCGGGTCCCACCAGGCACCCCCGCATTGTGGCCGGTGCTCACGGGTGGGTACCGTCGCGTCACCCACCCAGATTTGAGAACTACCGGAGGAAAACGTGGCACTTCCCCAGCTGACAGAGGAACAGCGCGCTGCGGCGCTGGAGAAGGCCGCCGCCGCTCGCCGCATCCGTGCTGAGCTGAAGGAGCGGCTGAAGCGGGGCGGTACCACTCTGGTCGACGTGCTGAAGCAGGCCGAGGAGAACGAAGTCCTCGGCAAGATGAAGGTTTCGGCTCTGCTCGAGGCCCTCCCGGGCGTCGGCAAGGTCCGCGCGCAGCAGACCATGGAACGACTGGAGATCGCCCCCAGCCGTCGCCTTCGCGGCCTCGGCGACCGGCAGCGCAAGGCGCTGCTGGCCGAGTTCAGCGGCGAGTGAACGGCGCCGGTCGTGACTACCCGGTGACCCCGGGCGCCGACCGCGGCAGTGAGCCGGTGGCGGGGGACATCCCCCGGCACCGGCTCACCGTCGTATCGGGGCCTTCGGGGGTCGGGAAGTCGAGCGTGGTGGGCGAGCTGCGGAAGCTGGAGCCCGACATCTACTTCAGCGTCTCGGTCACCACGCGCAAGCCCCGCCCCGGCGAGATCGAGGGCGCGCACTACCACTTCGTCGACCGCGCCGAGTTCGACGCGATGGTCGCCGACGGCCGGCTCCTGGAGTGGGCCGAGTTCACCGGCAACTGCTACGGCACCCCGCGCGAGCCGGTCGAGAAGGCTCTCGCCGAAGGGCGCCCGGCGATCCTGGAGATCGAACTGCAGGGCGCCCGCCAGGTCCGCGCGGCCATGCCGGAGGCCCGGCTGGTGATGCTGATGCCGCCGTCCTGGGAGGAACTGGTCGGCCGGCTCACCGGGCGCGGCACCGAAAACGAGGCCGCCGTGCAGGCCCGGCTGGCGGAAGCGGAGCGTGAACTGGCCGCCGCCGGCGAGTTCGACCACCGCGTCGTCAACGCCGACGTGCGGGAGGCCGCTGAGCACTTGCTAAACTTGATTACCGGCGAGCAGTTTGCCGCCGGTAGTCCCACAGATTCGGAGCACCAAGAGTGACGACTCAGGCGACGCTGCACGAAGAGCTCGAGGGCATCACCAACCCGCCGATCGACGACCTGCTCGAGAAGGTCAGCTCGAAGTACGCGCTGGTGATCTACTCGGCCAAGCGTGCCCGCCAGATCAACGACTACTACGCCCAGCTGGGCGAGGGCCTGCTCGAGTACGTCGGCCCGCTCGTCGAGCCGGGTCCGCGCGAGAAGCCGCTCTCGATCGCGCTGCGCGAGATCCACGGTGGCCTGCTCGAGCACACTGAGGGTGAGTAAACCCAAGGTCGTCCTGGGCGTGGGCGGCGGCATCGCCGCCTACAAGGCCTGTGAGGTGCTGCGCGGGCTGACCGAATCCGGTCACGACGTCCGCGTGGTTCCCACCGAAGCCGCGCTGAACTTCGTCGGCGCGGCCACCTTCGAAGCCCTCTCCGGGCACCCGGTGCACACCGGCGTGTTCACCGAGGTGCCCGAGGTCCAGCACGTCCGCGTCGGCAAGGAAGCCGACCTCGTCCTGGTCGTCCCGGCCACCGCGAACCTCCTCGCGAAGGCCGCCCACGGCCTCGCCGACGACCTGCTGACGAACACCCTGCTCACCGCCCGGTGCCCGGTCGCCTTCTTCCCGGCGATGCACACGGAGATGTGGGAGCACCCCGCGACCCGCGACAACGTGGCCCTGCTGCGCTCGCGCGGCGCGAACGTCATGGAGCCCGACTCCGGCCGGCTGACCGGTGCCGACACCGGCAAGGGCCGCCTGGCGAACCCCGCCGAGATCGTCGACCTCGCCCGGCTGCTGCTGGCCCGCCCGGACGCCCTCCCGCGCGACCTCGAAGGCGTCCGCGTCGTCGTGTCGGCCGGCGGCACCCGCGAGCCGCTCGACCCCGTCCGCTATCTGGGCAACCGCTCGTCCGGCAAGCAGGGCTACGCGCTGGCCCGCGTCGCCGCCCAGCGCGGCGCCGAGGTCACCCTGGTCACCGCCCACACCGTCGCCCTGCCGGACCCGGCGGGCGCGCGGGTGGAGCACGTCTCGACGGCCGAGGAGCTGCGGCAGGCGGTGCACGCCGCGGCCGGGACCGCCGACGTCGTCGTGATGGCCGCCGCCGTCGCCGACTTCCGGCCGGCGAACCAGGCCGCGCACAAGATCAAGAAGTCCGACGACCAGCCGGACCCCGTCATCACGCTCGACCGCAACGCCGACATCCTGGCCGAGCTGGTCCGCGACCGGCGGCCGGGCCAGGTCGTCGTGGGATTCGCCGCGGAGACCGGCGACGAGCACGGCGACGTCCTCGACCACGCCCGCGTGAAGCTCAAGCGCAAGGGCGCCGACCTGCTGGTCGTCAACGCGGTCGGCGACGGCAAGGCGTTCGGCACGGAGGACAATTCGGGCTGGCTTCTCGGGTCCGACGGCACGGAAATCCCCATACCTCTCGGCGCGAAGGCCGAACTGGCGTCCACTCTGTGGGACGCTGTTGTGAGCTTCGTGAAGCGTTGACGGTCCCTTGAGCGATAGTCAGTACGCTTGCACAGGTAAGGGGTGCCTAAGTTACGGGGCATCCGACGACAAGGTGAGGAAGTGACGGCCACGGTGACCGCGTCTAGCAGCAGATTGTTCACCTCGGAGTCGGTGACCGAAGGGCACCCCGACAAGATTTGCGACGCCATCAGCGACTCGATCCTCGACGGTCTGCTGTCGAAGGACCCGCGCAGCCGCGTCGCGGTCGAGACCCTGATCACCACCGGTCAGGTGCACGTCGCCGGCGAGGTGACCACGGAGGCGTACGCCGACATCCCGACGATCGTCCGCGACGTCATCCTGCGGATCGGGTACGACTCCTCCGCCAAGGGCTTCGACGGCAACTCGTGCGGCGTCAACGTCGCGATCGGCTCGCAGTCGCCCGACATCGCCCAGGGCGTCGACACCGCGTACGAGTCGCGGGTCGAGTCGGACGAGGACGAGATCAACCGCCAGGGTGCCGGCGACCAGGGCCTGATGTTCGGCTACGCCTGCTCCGACACCCCGGAGCTGATGCCGCTGCCGATCGCGCTGGCGCACCGGCTGTCGAAGCGGCTGACCGCGGTCCGCAAGGACGGCGTGCTGCCGTACCTGCGCCCGGACGGCAAGACCCAGGTGACCATCGAGTACGCCGGCGACCAGCCGGTGCGCCTCGACACGGTCGTCGTGTCCTCGCAGCACGCCGACGGCATCGACCTCGAGCGGATGCTCAGCGTCGACGTCAAGGAGCACGTGGTCGGCCCGGAGATCGACGCGCTGGGCATCGACACCTCCAGCGCGCGGCTGCTGGTCAACCCGACCGGCCGCTTCGTCATCGGCGGCCCGATGGGCGACGCCGGCCTGACCGGCCGCAAGATCATCGTCGACACCTACGGCGGCATGGCCCGCCACGGTGGCGGCGCGTTCTCCGGCAAGGACCCGTCCAAGGTCGACCGGTCCGCCGCGTACGCGATGCGCTGGGTGGCCAAGAACGTCGTCGCCGCGGGCCTGGCCCAGCGGACCGAGGTGCAGGTCGCGTACGCGATCGGCAAGGCGGCCCCGGTCGGCCTGTTCGTGGAGACGTTCGGGACCGAGACGGTCGACCCGTCGAAGATCCAGCAGGCCATCACCGAGGTCTTCGACCTCCGGCCCGCCGCGATCATCCGCGACCTCGACCTGCTGCGCCCGATCTACGCGCCGACGGCGGCGTACGGCCACTTCGGCCGGCCCGAGCTGGACCTCCCCTGGGAGAGCACGTCCCGCGCCGAGGCACTGAAGTCGGCCGCCGGCGCCTGACCCCGCTCAACTGCCGTTAAGGCCACCTTACGGGCGCCAGACGCCCGTAAGGTGGCCTTAACGGGCTCTTCGTATTGATGTGTGGGTGGTCACCGGCCTGGGAGATCGGGTCGGTGACCACCGAGGGCGAGCATGGCCAGCGCCATCAGGGACCCGGGCATACGGAACCCGAA